>DATMIH010000132.1:0-17992 GCA_035554595.1 Solirubrobacterales bacterium | reverse complement strand
CATGACCCTCGATCGGCGCTTCAACTTCAAGGGCACCTCCCACTCCTACATCAGCTCCGGTTGTCCTGCGCCCAAGGGCTTTAGCGCCACTCCCTTCCAGCTGGCGCGCACCTCCTTTGCCTTTGCCGGGGGCACGCAGCTCAGTTCGGTGCTGACGGGGGAATGCAAGGTGCGGTAATCCGCCCCGATCCCACGGCTAGCTCACCGACAGTGCCAGTTCCTCACTGGCCACCACGCGCCCCTCATAAGGCAGTACCGCGAAGTACATCAGCGAGGGCAGCAGCGACTGGACGTCATCCGCTTCGCCGCGGTTGAGGCGGGCGTAGAGCAGGGCCTCGATGCCGCCGACGATGCCGGCGGCGGCGATTGCCGACGGGGCGTTCGCCGGGTCGGCCTCGGCCCGGACCATCGAGTCGAGGCAGGAGGCGAAGTGGTCGAGCAGGGCGTCGCGCCGTTCGAGCGCGGGGGGGCAGGCGGCGCGGGCGTCGACGATCAGCGACATCGCCGCGTCGTGGTCTTCGGCGACGAAGCGGAGCAGCTCCTCGAGGCCGAGCCGGAGGCGCTGGCGCCAGCCTTCGCCCTCGGCGGCGGCGCCCTCCAGGCGCTTGCGCAGGCGCGTGGCGCCGTTGTCGAAAGCGGCGAGGAAGCTGGCTTCCTTGTTCTCGAAGTGCTCGTAGAAGGTGGGGCGGGAGACGCCGGCGCGATCGAGCACGTCTTGCACGCTGACCTCGCGGTAGCCAAGCTCCGCCGTGGCGCGTAGCATTGCCGCCAGTAGACGCTCGCGCTGGACGGCACTGACCAGGTCGGAGGGGAGTGAGCGGATGCCCGAAGGAAACTGTCCTTCACCGCCCGAGAGCAGCTCCGCCGCGGCACTGACGTCGGCAGGGGACCAGCTCTCGCCGAGCGCGGCAAGCAGCATCTCCTGGCTCAATTCTACCCTGTCCGGTGACATAGAGAAACTCGATCGTTTCTGTTATAAACCCATCGAGTTCTCCAACGGTACCATTTAAGTCGCCGGCCTGCAAGGTGATTGCTGTCCTCACAGGTATCCTTGCCCAATGCCGCCGCGAGCAAAGGCGAGGTCCAAGGCCAAAACCGACGATGTCCCGGTTCGCCCCGCCCTCTCCCGCGAGTTCGTCGCCGGTCATAAGCGGCGCCGGATCATGGACGCGATCGCCGAGCTGACCGCCGAGCAGGGATACGACGCAACCAAAATCGGCGACATCGTGCGCCGCGCCGGCGTCGCCCGCAAGACGCTGTACGACAACTTCGAGGGCAAGGAGGAAGTCTTCCTCAGCGCTTTCGGCACTGCGGTCGACGAGGCCCTGGAGCGGATCAAAGCCGATTGCGCCGAGGTCGAAGGCGGCTGGGAGGAGCGGGTCGAGGCGGGCCTGGCCGCCTTCCTGCGCTACGTCGCCGAAAATCCGGCCCTGGCGCGGATGTGCATGATCGAGGCGCTCTCCTCCACGCAGACCGCGACCGAACGCTACGAGGCGGCGATGCAACGCTTCGTCGACCTGACCAAGCGGACGGTCCCCCAGAATGACCAGTTGCCGGAGACGATCGAAGAAACCCTGGTCGGCGGCGTTGCCTGGATCGTCTACCAGCAGATCCGCCGCCAGGAAGCCGAGCAGGCCGAGGATCTGCTGCCCGAACTCTCCGAATTCATGCTCGCGCCTTTCAAGAGCGCCGCCAAGGCGGGCGAGAAGCGCTAGGCAGCGCCGCGCTGCCGCCTGAGGCAACGGCCGCTCTCGATACGGGCGCTGCCTTCACAGCGAGCCTCAGGGATTCGCATCTGGATCTGTCAGCGACGCGACGTCCGCTAGGTCAACCGGACGGCCTCGGGCAAGCTTCATCTGAATCAAGTCGTCCAAGCCCACGACCGGCACGTCAATAGTCCCCAGTTGCACATGCAGCACCCCCTTGCTCAGCTCTTTGTAGGAGCGACCGCCTGGAACCTCGTGCATCACATCGACCCCGCCATCGCGGGTGACGAACTGCCAGATCGTTGCTCGCGGGAGCATCTCGGCGTCGATCTCAGTGTCCTCCTCGCCGGGATTGAGCACCCGTGCTTCGAGCGATCGGAGGGCGGAGGCGAGGCGCTCCAGGTTGGCGGGGTCAGGTGCCGGTATGAGATCAGCGTCGTTTGTCGTCCGCACGTGGCCATGGGTTTGGACCGCCAGGCCTCCAATCAATATGTAGTCGACCTCGTGCTCGGCGAGGGCGCGAAGGATCCGCTCCGCGTCCAGGGGCGTTTCAGGCTCGGTCACGGGCAGCCCGTCCGGCCGCTGAGAGGCGCCCGGCCATGCGGTTCCAGGAGATGCCAAGTGCGAGGCGCTCGCTTGGAGAGCGTTCTGCTGTGGTGCGGCGATGCACGGGGTCATATTCCCGCTCCGGCTGGCTGCCGGCAATCTCCAGGTACTCACCCATGGCCCGCAGCAACAGGTCTAGTGTCTCGACGCCGGGCGAGACCTCATCAGCCTCGAGCCTGCTGATGGCCGACTGCTTGGTGCCGGTTCGCCGGGCGAGGCGCTCCTGGCTGAGGCCGCTGCGGATGCGGGTCGTGCGAATCAGTTCTCCCGCAGTCATTTGAAGATTATAACTAATATGTGATGCTCACTCCTCTGCTGGGTCCCGTCGCTACGCAGCTTTAGGGTGAAGCGCCCCGAGCGCCGCATCCCACCGATAGCGGTGAAAGACTCCAGCACCTCATGGAACGCCTCCCCCGTGGCCGTCACGGCCTGCCCCGCGAGTTCGTCGCGCAGAATCAGCGTGAGCGGCTGCTCGCCGCGCTGGCCGAGTGCCTGGAGGAGAAAGGCTACGAACGGACCACGGTCTCGGCGATCGGCAAACGGGCTGGGGTCTCAAAGAGCGACTTCTACAAACAGTTCGAGAGTAAGGACGCCTGCTTCGTCGCCGCCTATGACGAAGCGGTGGAGCGGATCCGCGCGGTGGTGCTGGCCTCCTGCGCCGAGCGCAAGGACTGGGCCACGGGTGTGCTCACCGCGCTCACCGCGTTGCTCGGCCTCTTCGCCGCCGAGACGGCCCAGACGCAGCTGGTCCTGGTCGAGGGCCTGCGCGCCGGACGCGGCGTCTACGACCGCTATCAAGTTGCCCTGCAGAGCTTCGTGCCCTACCTGACCGACGGTGCGCCGGCGCCCGAGGGCGGCTCGAGGCCGCCCCATGCGACCGACGAGGCCGTGGTCGGCGGCATCGCTTCGCTGCTCGCCCGCCGCGTACTCGCCGGCGAAACCAAGACGATGCCGGGGTTACTTCCGGAGATTGCCGAGTTCGCGCTGACGCCCTACCTCGGAACTGCAGAGGCGCGCCGCGTGATTGCCGGGCGCGAGCAGTCTTAGCTCAGACGTGGCGGTGGGGGCGACGCCTTGAACCTGTCGAGATATGAATGTCGCCAAACAGGCTCTCGCGGAGGGTGACGGCTGCGGTGATTGTCCCTGCCACCGCCAGGACGGCGAAAGCGACTCCGTCGCTCCAGTCCATTAGGCCCCCTACCAGTCCAAACATGGCGCCGAGGACGCACGAGGTGCCCATGCAGGCAAGGAAGCGCCTCATGGAAATTACGCTCATGCCTTTGCGCGACTCCATGGCGATCAGGTTAGCGCCTCGACCGCGGTGAACATGAGGCCGAAGAAGAAGAAAGCGAGGGCGCAGACCGCGACGTGAACGGGCCAGTGGTCGACCTCGCCGGTTCGGGTTGTGGCGGATCAGCGAGGAGGCCATGCCCACGGCGGTGCCGACCGCAAAGAGCTGAAGCGGCAGGTCAAGAGCGTCGATCGAGGTCGCCATGCCTCTCTCAAGCGTCCGGTTGCCGAAACTCTTCGCCAAGACCTCGGAATTTGCGCACCGGCACGTCCGCGTGCGACCGAGCGACGCCGCATAATCTCGGCATGAGCGACGCGGCGGCAGCGGCGGCGAATGCGCCGAAGGGGGGGACCGCAACGGCGGTCGACGGCGTGCTGCCCTCCCAGGCCCTGGAAGAGGCGATCGCCGCCGACTGGGTCAGCTCCGGCGACTACCGGATCCGGCCCGAGGCGATCCAGCCGGCCAGCATCGACCTGCGCCTCGGCGACCACGCCTGGGCCCTGCGCTGTTCCTTCCTGCCCGACGTCGACTCGACCGTCGAGGAGAAGATCGAGGGCCTCGCTTTCCAGCGGATCGACCTGCGCGACGGCGCCGTGCTCGAGCGCGATCGTCCCTACCTGGTGCCGCTGATCGAGGAGCTGGCGCTGCCCGAGGACGTGCGCGCCAAGGCCAACCCGAAGAGCTCGACCGGGCGGCTCGACGTCTTCACCCGCCTGCTCACCGACCGCCACCACCGCTTCGACGAGATCCGCGCCGGCTACCGCGGCAAGCTCTACCTCGAGATCGTGCCCCGCTCCTTCGCGATTCAGGTCAAGACCGGGCTCTCGCTCAACCAGTTGCGCCTCGCCCGCGGCGACGTGCGCCTGGCCGACGCCGAGATCCGCTCGCTGCAGGACGAGTTCCCGCTGCTCTACCTCGACTCCCACGCGCTGCGCGAGTCCGAGCTGGCGCTGGCCGACGGGCTCTTCCTCAGCGTCGACCTCTCCGGGCCGAGCGACCGCATCGTCGGCTACCGGGCGAAGAAGAACAGCTTGCCGATCGATCTCTCGCGGATCCGCGCCTACCGCTGGACCGATTACTGGGACCCGGTTTTCCCCGAGGCCGGCTCGAAGATCGTGCTCGAGCCGGAGATCTTCTACCTGCTGCTCTCCGCCGAGGGCGTTTGCATCCCGCCCCAGATCGCCGCCGAGATGATGGCCTACGACCCCACCGCCGGCGAGCTGCGCACCCACTACGCCGGCTTCTTTGACCCCGGCTTCGGCTACGACCCGTCCGGCGATCGCCACGGCAGCCGCGCCGCCCTGGAGGTACGCGCTCGCGACGTCTCCTTCATGGTCGAGCACCGCCAGCCGGTCTGCAAGCTGGCCTTGGAGCGCACCAGTGCTCCCGCCGAGCGCCTCTATGGCCAGGACCTGGGCTCTAACTATCAGGGACAGGTCACGATGCTCAGCAAGCACTTCGAGGAGCAAGGGGCGGGGGGAGGGTCGTAACGCTCTTCAGAACGCTCGGCGGGAGCCTCGCTTGAGTGTTTCTGAAGAGCGTTACGACCCTCCCTGCCGTCCCATTCACCTGGTGAAGCTTGGGAGAGCGGCGGTGGCACACTCCACCGTTTGCGGCGTCGTCCCGGCCAGCTTGGCCGCTGACTTCGTCTTTTGGTGCCCATATAGACCCAAACGACAAAGTCAGCCGCAGGACGGCGGCGGGCTACGATGGTGCCGTGGCGGAGCGGACTTGGCGCGTCTATCTCTCGGGGGAGATCCATTCGGATTGGCGCGAGCGGATTGAAGCTGGAGTGCGGGAGGCCGGGCTGCCGGTGGAGTTCTCGGCGCCGGTCACCGACCATGCCGCTTCCGATGACGCCGGGACCGGAACCCTGGGCGAGGAGGGCACGCCGTTCTGGCGCGACCAGATGGGCGCTGGCGTCAACGCGATCCGCACGCAGACGCTGATCCGCGCCGCCGACGTGGTCGTCGTTCGCTTCGGCGACAAATACCGCCAGTGGAACGCCGCCTTCGATGCGGGATACGCGGCCGCGCTCGGCAAGCCGATCGTCACCCTGCACGATGGCGAGCTCGACCACGCGCTGAAGGAGATCGACCGGGCGGCGCAGGCGACCGCCCGCAGCGCCGAGCAGGTCGTCGATGTGCTGCGTTACGTGATCGCCGGCAAGCTGCCCTGACTCATTCCTACCCGGCGCGTCTGCGGCGGATAGGGTCCGCCTGTGGGGGCAGAGGCGAACAAAGAGCTGATTGAGCGCTTCTACGCGGCGTTCGGCCGTTGCGACGGCGCTGCGATGACGGCCTGTTACGCGCCCGACGCCCATTTCCGTGACCCGGCTTTCGGCGATCTCGAAGGCGAGGAGATCGGCGCGATGTGGCGGATGCTGACCGGCCGCGCGACCGACCTAAAGATCGAGCTGCACGAGCACGAGGCCGGCGAGGACTCCGGCTCGGCTCACTGGATCGCCACCTACACCTTCTCCACGGGGCGCCCGGTGGTCAACGACATCCGCGCCAAATTCCGCTTCGCCGATGGTCTGATCGCCGACCACGTCGATGACTTCAACTTCCGCAACTGGGCGAAGCAAGCGCTGGGCCCGACCGGGAACCTGGTGGCCGTGCTGCCTCCCCTGCGCAAGAAGGCCCGTGCCCAGGCCCGTGGCCAGCTCGATGAGTTCATCGCCTCCGAGCAGGACAAGGACTTGGCCTAAGCGCGGTTCCGCCGCGTGGCATGCGAACGTATGTTCGCATGAGGTGGGACGAACAGCGAGTCGAGAACGATCTGCGCCTGCCCGGCGTGGGGGACGGGACCGTGGTGCGGACCTTCGACGCGCCGGAGGCGATGGGCGTCAACTTCCACGAGGTCCGGGCTCGCTCAGCGCTGAACCACGTGCCCGGTGGGCGTTACGGATTCAACTGGACGATCAACCCGTATCGAGGGTGCAGTCACGCTTGTGTCTATTGCCTAGCTGGTGACACACCAATTCTGATGGCAGACGGTCACACAAAGCCGCTTGCGGATGTGGCTGTCGGGGACGCTATCTACGGCACGGTCAAAAGAGGCGCCTATCGTCGCTATGAGATCACCCAGGTCTTGGCACATTGGTCCACGCGCAAACCTGCCTATCGCGTCACTCTCGAAGATGGGACTGAGCTGGTTGCGAGCGGTGACCACCGATTCCTGACCGCTCAGCGAGGGTGGAAGCACGTCACCGGGACGGAACAGGGATCCGAACGCAGACCGCATTTGACCGTCGACAACAAATTGATGGGGGTGGGGTCCCTGGGCGCCTCCTTCGAGCAGTCAGACGACTACCGGCGCGGTTACCTCTGCGGCATGCTGCGGGGAGACGGTCATATCGGTTCGTATGCCTATGACCGCCCAGGGCGGACCAATTACGAAGTACACCGCTTTCGTCTCGCCTTGACCGATCAGGAGGCGCTTGACAGGACGGGCCGCTATCTCTTGGAAGCTGGCATTCGAACCGACGAATTTCAGTTTCTCGACGGAAACGATCGCCACCGGCCGATGCGAGCGATTCGCACCTCTGCAGGCGACAGCGTCGAGCGCATCCGTGATCAGATCCGCTGGCGGGACTCGGCCAGTGCCGACTGGTCAAGGGGATTTCTGGCCGGCATCTTCGACGCCGAGGGATGCCGCAGTGATTCCTTGCGCATCTCCAACAAGGATCCAGAGATAGTTGAGCGAACAGTCTCCAGCTTTCGACAGCTTGGATTCTCGTGCACGGTGGAGCCAGCCAATGCCATCGGGGTTCGCAACGTCCGACTCCTTGGAGGGTTGAGCAGCCAGCTTCGCTTGTTCCAAGGCATTGACCCGGCGATTACCCGCAAGCGCATGATCACGGGTATCGCACTCAAGTCCCCGGCCAAGCTGGGTGTGGTTTCGATCGAGCCGCTGGGACGTGAAATCGAGATGTTCGATATCACGACTGGCACAGGAGATTTCATTGCCGATGGCGTTGTCAGTCACAACTGCTTCGCCCGGCGCACCCATACTTACCTCGACCTCAATGCCGGCCGCGACTTCGAGCGCGAGATCGTGGTCAAGGTCAACGTTCCGGAGCTGCTTCGCACCGAGCTCGGGCGCGACGGTTGGAAGCGGGATCTGGTGGCGCTGGGGACGAACACCGACCCTTACCAGTGGGTCGAGAGCCGCTACCGGATGATGCCGCCGATCCTCACCGCGCTCGAGCAAGCCGAGACTCCGGTCTCGGTGCTGACCAAGTCGCCCCTGGTGATGCGCGACATCGAGATCTTCGCCCGCATGGCGAAGAAGCTGCCGATCTCGGTCAACCTCTCGGTGCCGACCCTCGACGAGGAGGCCTGGCGGGCCACCGAGCCGCACACGCCAAGCCCTTTAGCCCGCCTCGACGCGGTCGCCGAGTTGCGCCGCCGCGGTATCGACTCCGGCGTCCTAATCGCGCCGCTGATGCCCGGCATCAACGACAGCCCCGAGCAGGTGCAGCCGATCGTCGACCGGGCGAGGGAAGCCGGCGCAAGCTTCCTCGGCGGCGTCGCCCTCCACCTTCGCGATGAGGTCAAGGATGTCTTCTTCGCCTGGCTTGAGGAGAAACGCCCCGACCTGCTCCCCCGCTACACGAAGCTCTACAAGGGCCGCTCCTACATGCAGCCCTCAGACCGCCAGAAGCTCACTCGCGGAGTCCGCGGCTGGGGTCGAAGCAATCGCAGGAGCCGTGGCCACGATGAGGAGCGCCCGGTTCGATTGAAGGGCGAGGTCGACCCTCCCCAGCCGCGTCTTTTCTAGTGTGGCGAACTCGCTGTCCCGTAATATAGGGCGAGGTGTTTTGTCTGAGACGAGCACTAGAGAGCGTCGTTTGCGAGCGCGCTGTAGCCTTAGCGTCTAACCATTCTTAATTCTCTGTATCAATCAGAATGTCTGTTCTACTTCACTTCAGCGATGGTCAGGAGCTCGAGCTCGAGGTCGAGCCCGACGAGTGGGCCTCTGCGTTCGAGAACGCGCTTGCCCAGGGCTTGGTCATCCAGATCAAAGATCCGTCTGACGGCGGAACGCTTGGGATCAACCCGCGACTCGTCGCCTACTGGAAGCTCAGCGCCGCTTCTTGACCTTCGGATCGACGGGCAGTTTGGCGCTGCGTCCCTCCAGAGTTTCGCTTTGCTTCTTACTGAGTTTTTTGAAGGTGCCACTGAGGCTCATCAGCCCCAACGCGGAGAATTTGAACCCTTTCTCCATGCGGGGAGAGTGGGCGCAGAACGCTGCTATGACGGTAAATATAAGGGCTACCGACCAGCGCCCCGTCACCAGGCAAACCAGCGCAGCTACGAGACAAAACGTTCCCACCACGTCGGAGCGGAAATGAGGCCATAAAGCGTCCATTCGTGCGACTGACCGAGCCGACCCTCCCCGCTAAAAACCCTAGAAGTCCTTTATAAGAACTAAAAATGTGTACGAGGCGGATGTGTAGCACGTCAGCCCGCGTTCGACAATGGTGGGATGCGGGGATCGCGATTTTCCCCGCTTTTCAGGCGTTTTTTTTGTTAGCGGCGTCGGTAAGGGCGAGGCGTTTCTCCGGCGGCCCGGATCGGCTCCGCTCGAAAGCGGTCAGAGAGACAAAGGTCGTGGTCCCCGTCTCTTCGGATTTGGCAAGGCGCTCGGCCGCGTCGTCCCGGATCTTGAGAATCCGCTTGAAGTGTTTCTGCATCTCCTTGTTGAGCTGATGTTTCCCCGTCGCGTCGAGACTGACGCAGTCCCACATCAGGCAGACTTCATCGTCGGCCTCGAGCTTGCCGGCACGAAATGACGCAAGGGTCTCGGCGACTATTGCCTGCACCAGGACGCCGATGACTTCTTGCCGCGCCTCAGCGGACATCTCCAGGTAAGCCTCGTCGCTTATTTCGGGGACGGAGAGGGCTCGGTAGAAGTGCTGGGTGAAGTTGCGGACCTGCTTGGTGCCTGCGGATTCGATGCAGCCGCAGGCAAAGAGCTCGCGGATGTGGTTTCCCACCAGCCGCGTGTCAAGGCCAAGGATCTTGGCGATCTCACTGGGGCTGTGCACGCCCTCGGCGAGAATCGCCAAGACATCGATTCGAGTGCCGTTGCCGATCGCGTAGGAGACAGCCTCCTCCGCCGGGCGTTTTCTCTGCGCGGACGGCTTCCGCGTAGTCGCTGCTTCTTTTGGCTGACCTTCTTGCCCCATTAGCCGGCAAGTGAAGCACAGACACAGAAGTATTTATGCTCAATTTCGCCTTACCATTCCCATCAGTCCGTAACTCAACGCAGGCGGGAGGTGAGAGAAATGACCGTCTCATCGGTAGAGCCAGTGGTTCCGAGTCTGCAGGTCCTCAAGCACCGCTGACGAACTGCGCCTGCGGAGGCGTCAGCAGCGTCACCGCAGGCGCATCGCCTTCAGCCTTCGTCCAGGTCCGAGAACAGGCACTCCTCCGGCGCTTTGTCGTCCCGGAAGCGGTGGAAGCGCCCGCCGTGCCGGATCCGCCCGGCTGCAGCGTGGTCGTAGCCGATCTCGATCACCAGCTCGGGGCGCAGGGCGACCCACTCGAGGTCGCGGCCACCGGTCCAGCGGCTTGGCTCAGCGGTGCCGGACTCGCCGGTCTCCAGCGGTTCGAGCAGGGTTCGCAGGCTGCGTTTGGTCTCGTGGCTGAAGCCGGAGATGTGGCCGACCGAGCGCAGCTCGCCGTCGTCGTAGAGGCCGAGGATCAGTGAGCCGACCGTGCCCTCCTCTTTGGCCGGCCGCCAGCCCATCACCACGCAGTCGATCGTGCGCTCGCGCTTCACCTTCGCCATCCCTTTGCGCTTGCCGGGGAGGTAGGGCGCGTCGAGCTGCTTGGCCATCGTGCCCTCGGTGCGGCGCAGCCACTCCTCGGCCTGCCCGGTGTCACGGGTAAGCACGCTCGTCTCCACGGTGGTTCCATCGCGCTCCGACGTGACTCCGTCGAGCAGTTGCTCCAGCCGCTCGCGGCGCTCGGCGAACGGCGTCTCCAACAGCGCTTCGTCGCCTTCGGCGAGCAGGTCAAAGGCGACGAGACCGGCCGGGATCTCCTTCGAGAGCAGAGTGATTCGCGACTCCGCGGGATGGATGCGGCTCTGCAGGGCGTCGAACTCGATGTTCCCATCGCCGTCGCGGATGACCAGCTCGCCGTCGAGTACATAGCGCCCCGAGGGAAAGCTCAGCTCCGGGAAGTAGCGAGCCAATTCTTTGCCGCCACGCGACTGGACGAAGGAGTCCTCGCCGTCGACGAAGACGATCGCGCGGAAGCCGTCGAGCTTTTGCTCATAGGCCCACTCCTCACCCAGGGGCAGCTCTTTGCGGGTCAGCGCCAGCTGCGGTTTGATCGGTGGCTCGAGCGGAAGGGTCACTCTGACCCGACAGTTTGCCGGTCTGAGCCTACGCGGGCCCGAGCGCCTCGCGGCGTGCCCGCGCCTCGCGCGGATCGGGTATCGGCACGGCGGCGAGAAGCTGCTTGGTATAGGCGTCGCGGGGCTGCTCGCAGACCCGGTCGGCGGGGCCCTCCTCGACGATCTTGCCCTCGTGCATGACCGCGATCCGGTCGGAGACGTGGCGGACGATGCCGATGTCGTGGGCGACGAAGACGTAGGTGAGGCCGAGCTCCTGCTGCAGGTCCGCGAGCAGGTTGACGATCTGCGCCCGGATCGAGACGTCGAGGGCGGAGACGGGCTCGTCGGCGACGATCAGCTTCGGCCGCAGGGCGATCGCGCGGGCGATCCCAATGCGCTGGCGCTGGCCGCCGGAGAACTCATGCGGGAAGCGGTCGTAGTGCTCGGGCGCAAGGCCGACCCGCTCCAGCAGTCCCTGCACCTGCCGCCGCAGCTCGCCGCCCCTGGCGACGCCCTGCAGGCGCAGCGGTTCGCCGACGATCTGGCCGACCCGCTTGCGCGGGTTGAGCGAGGCGTAGGGATCCTGGAAGACCATCTGCATCTCGCGCCGCAGCGGCCGCAGCGCCCGGCGCGAGAGCCCGGCGATCTCACGGCCCTCGAAGCGGACCGAGCCCGAAGTGGGCTTGACCAACTGCAGCACGGCTCGGCCAAGCGTTGACTTCCCCGAGCCCGACTCGCCCACCAGGCCGAGTGTTTCGCCGCCTGCCACGCTGAAGCTGACCCCGTCGACGGCGCGGATCTGATCGACCGTGCGATCAACCAGCAGCCCCCGCTTGACCGGAAAGTGCTTGACCAGGTCAGTGACCTCAAGCAAAACCCCAGGTCGACGGGACCGAGAGTCGTCTATATCGCGACTTTGAGTCCCGTCGGCAGTCATCTCGGGGCCTCGAGGCCGATCTCGCCCTCGATCAGGCGCAGCTCGCGCTTGCGCTCGGGCTCCAGCCAGCAGCGGTCGAGGTGGGAGGGGGCGTCCGCCAAGCGCGCCTCGAGGCCCGGCAGCTCCGAGCAGCGGCTGAACTCGTGCGGGCAGCGAGGCCGGAACGAGCAGCCCTGCGGCAGGTCCAACAAGGAGGGCGGCGCGCCGCTGATCTGCGGCAGCCGCTCGGGCCGGTCCCGGTCCATCCTGGTCAGTGAGCCGAGCAGGCCCCAGGTGTAGGGGTGCTGGGGGTCGTAGAAGATCTCATCGAGCGTGCCCCGCTCGACCACTCTGCCCCCGTACATCACCAGCACCCGGTCAGCGACCTCGGCGACGACGCCGAGGTCGTGGGTGATCAGGATCGTCGCCAGATTGCGCTCGCGGTTGAGGCGGGCAAGCAGGGCGAGGATCTGCGCCTGCACGGTGACGTCGAGCGCGGTCGTCGGCTCGTCGGCGATCAGCAGGTCGGGTTCGAGTGCCAGCGCCATCGCGATCATCGCCCGCTGGCGCATGCCGCCGGAGAATTCGTGCGGGTAGTCGTCGATCCGCTGGGCCGCGTTGGGGATGCCGACCGAGTCGAGCAGCTCGATCGCCCGCTCGCGACCCTGCGACTTGCTCGTCTGCGGGCGATGGGCGCGGATCGCCTCGGTGATCTGGGCGCCGATCCGGTAGACCGGGTTGAACGAGGTCATCGGGTCCTGGAAGACCATGCCGATCTGCGCGCCGCGGACCTTGCGCAGCTCCTCGTCATCGGCGTCGATCAGCTCGGTGCCGCGCAGCCGCACCGAGCCCTCTATCCGCGCGTTGGGCGAGCGGGTGAGGCCGATCAAGGTCTGCGCGGTGACGCTCTTGCCCGAGCCCGACTCGCCGACGATTGCCAGCACCTCGCCGGGCGCCAGCTCGAAGGAGACGCCATCGACCGCCTGCAGGCGCCCGCCTTCGGTGACGAAGCCGACCCGCAGGTCATCGACCGAGAGCAGCGGCTCGCTAGCCATTCGCCGACGTTCCCAGCCGGATCCGCGGGTCGAGGTAGGCGTAGGCGATGTCGACCAGCGAGTTGAAGAGGACGACGAAGAAGGCGCCGAAGAGGGTGATCGCCATGATCGGCGGCAGGTCGAGGTGGGAGAGCGCTTCCTCGGCGTACTGGCCGATGCCGTTGAGGTTGAAGATCGATTCGATCAGGATCGCGCCGCCGAGCAGGGCGCCGAAGTCGAGGCCGAAGAGGGTGACGATCGGGATCAGCGAGTTGCGCATCACGTGCTTGCGCATCACTCGCCGCTCGCTCAGACCCTTGGCCCGCGCCGTGCGCACGTAGTCCTCGTTCATTACGTCGAGCATGGTCGAGCGCAGCACGCGGCTGTAGAAGCCGAGGTAAAGGACCGCCAGCGTCACCCAGGGCAGGATCAGGTGGTAGGCCCATTCGAGCGGGTTTTCGCTCAGTTCGACGTAGCCCTGCGAGGGGAAGATCCCGGTTTGGTAAGCGAGGTAGTTGAGCAGGATCGCGGCCAGCCAGAAGACCGGGATCGAGATCCCGGCGACGGCGACGACGGTCAGCGCCGTGTCCAGCCAGCCACCGGCTTTGACCGCCGAGATGTAACCGAAGAGGATGCCGAAGAACATCCAGATCACGGCGGCGCCGATGCAGAGCGAGAAGGTGGCCGGGATGCCTTCGACGATGCGGTCGTCGACCGGTTCGCGGCCTTCGTAGGAGATCAGGTCGCCGCTGAAGACCTTCTTCATCATCGTCACGTACTGCTGCGGCAGCGAGTCGTTGAATCCCCATTCTTCGTTGATGCTTTCGATCAGCTGCGGCGTTGCGTTCTTGCCCGCCATGCGCTGGGCCGGGTCGGAGTTGGGGATGACGTTGAAGATCAGGAAGGTCAGCACCGAGACGGCGAAGAGGACCAGCACCGTCCCGATCAGGCGCCTGGCGACGAAGCGGCCCATCAGCGACCGAGCTCCCCAACTCCCGCCGTGCCGGCGGCACCCGTCGCCGCAACTCCCGCGTGGGCCTCGAAGCGGACTTTCGATTTCGGGTCGAGCGCGTCGCGGAGACCGTCGCCGAAGACGTTCAGTGCCAGCACGGTGAGCAGGATCATCGTGCCGGGCAGGATCGTCAGCAGGGGCGCGCTGGTGATCAGGTCGTTGCCGGTCGCGATCATCGTTCCCCAGGACGAGTTGGGCGGCTGCACGCCGACGCCGAGGTAGGAGAGCCCGGCCTCGAGCAGCATGTTGTTGGCGATGTTGAGGGTGAAGAAGACGATGATCGTCGACCAGAGGTTGGGGAGGATCTCGCTGAACATGATTCGCGTCGACCCGGCCCCCTGGGCCACCGCCGCTTCGACGAAGTCCTTCTCGCGCAGGGCCAGCACCTCACCGCGCAGTGGCCGCGCCATATAGGGAACCATCACCACGCCGATGATCAGGATTGGGATCCAGAGCGAGCCGCCGGAGATGTGCAGGCCGAAAAATTCCAGACCACCGACCGCGAGGCCGATGCCCAGCGAGATCGCCAGGAGGAAGACCGGAAAGGCCCAGAGCACGTCCATCGAGCGCGAGATCACCGGGTCGATCCAGCCTCGGTGGTAGCCGGCAAGCAGGCCCAGGAACGTTGCAACGATCGTCGTTATTAGGGCGGAGGCGAAGCCGACGAGCAGCGACGTCCGCCCGCCGTACATCAGCCGCACCATCTCGTCGCGTCCGAGGCGGCTATCCGCGCCGAGGAAGAACTTGCCGCCGGCTTCGAACCACTGCGGACCGATCGGCTTGCCTTCGGGGTCGACGACATCGCGCTTCTCTCCGCCGGCCGTGATCCGCTGCAGGGTGTGAGTTTCGTTGGGGCCGGTATGGGCGACGTGATTTGCCCACAGCGGCGCCGCCAGGACGAAGGCGACGATCAGGACGAAGAGGCCGAGGAAGGCGAGCGCGATGCGGTTGCGCCGCAGTCGCCGCAGTGCCAGGCGCCAGGGCCCGACCCCCGCCGTCGGCGTTGCTTCCCCATTGGCCCCGGCAGCCACGCGCTTATTGTGAAGCAGCGCGGGGCGTCTACTTGAACTGGAAGCTGGTCAGGTCATCCTCGAAGGTCGGGTTCCAGATCACCTTGTCGAGGTCGATCGCGCTGGAGACGAAGGTGGTCAGGGTTCGGGTGCCGTATGGCGCCCAGGGGGCCTGTTCCATGAATTCCCTGTCCAGCTCAGCGTATTCGGCTTCCTGTTTCGGCCCCAGCGTTTCTTCCCCGAGCCGGGAGATCTTCGCGTTCAGCTCCGGGATGTCGGTCTGGGAGAAGTTGCTGTTGTTGGTCGGCAGGATGCTTTCGCCGGAGAGCAGCGGCTGGAAGTAGTCGTTGGGGTGCGGGTAGTCCTCGTACCAGTCGAACCAGCCAGTGTCGAGGTCGGGCGTGTTTTCGTTGCCGATGATCGAGAAGTAGTTGTCGGCGTTGATTTCCTTCAGCTTCGTGCTGAAGCCGAGCTTGTTGAGGACGTCCTGGTAGTACTGCGTGGCTTCCGCGTTTTCCGGTTCGTTGTCGGCCCAGATCGTGATGTTGCGATCCGACGGGTTGGCTTCCTTCATCAGCTGCTGCGCCTTGCCCATGTTGTGCGGGTACAGCGTGAACTTCTTATAGCCAGGCATGTCGGGCGGCAGGATCTGCTGAGTCGGCGCGATCGAGCCGGCGTAGATCCGTTCCATCGCCCGCGGGTCGAGCGCGTAGTTGACCGCCTGGCGCACCTTGAGGTCGTCGAAGGGCGGCCGCTTCATGTTCATCCAGAAGTAATAGGTGCTGATCGTGCTCTCGGTCCGCAGCTGGGTGCCTTCGTATTTGCTCTTCACCTGGGGCAGCAGGTCTGGCGGAGGCGGTGGCTGCATCCAGTCGATCTTGCCCTGTTCGGTTTCGTTGACCTGGGTCGAGTCGTTGCGGATCACCGTGATGTCGATCCTGTCGACGTGACCGCTGGGGATTTCCGGCATCAGCTTGCCGTTAGTCGATGCCCAGACCGGGTTGCGTTCATAGCCCCAAGCGCGGCCAGGCTGGGACTTGATGATCGCGTAGGGGCCGGTGGCGGGAGGTGGTTCGGCCGTCATGTTCTTGATCGGCGTGTCCTGTGGCAGCGGCGCGACGAACATCAGGCCGAGCTCGTTAGTGAAGGTTCCGCGCGGCTTGACCAGGTCGATGACGATCTTGCCCGTCTTGTCGGCAGCTTTGATGCCGCTGATGTGGCTGGTCTTCTTTTCGGCGAAGGCTTCGGCCCCGACGATGTCGGTGTAGAACGGCGAGCCGCCGGAGTTGATCCGGAACATCCTTTCGACCGCGAAGGGGAAGTCCGAGGCCTTCACCGGCGTGCCGTCGGAGTACTTGAGTCCCTTGCGCAGTTCGAGCGTGTAGGTCTTGCCGCCGTTGGTGATCTTGGGCAGGCTCTTTGCCAGGCCCGGGATCACTTCGTTGCCTTCCGGCCCGCTGGTGTGCTTGTAGGTCAGCAGCGGGATGTAGGTGTCCCAGAGGGCGGTCCATCCTTCCGAGGTGTAGGAGAGCCCGGGATCGAGGTAGTCGGGGAAGGAGGCGTAGCTGCCGGTCATCGTGCCGCCCTCTTTGCCGCTGCTGGAGCTTCCGCACGCAGCGAGGCCGACCGCGGAGGCGGTGAGGAGTGCGAGGACGAGCAGGACGGAACCGAGCTTTCTCAAGTCACTACCTCCGATTTCGACTGTGAAGGCTGGCGCCGCTCCCCCACTGGAATCAACTCCACCATAATCTGCTCTTCGGCGTCAAGGCCATCTGGACCTGTTTTTTCCCTGCGCTGCGGCCATTTCGGCCCCATCACCGCGGCGGAGACGGCGACGATCACGAAGACGCCGAGCCCGGCGACGAGGAACGTTGCCCGCGGGCTGGCGCCGGTGGCGATCAGGCCGCCGAAGAGGTAGCCGACCCCAGGCATCGCCGCTCCGGTCGATTCCAGCACGCTCATCACCCGCGCCTGCATGCCCTGAACGGTCAGCTCCTGGACGGCGCTGATCACGCTCACCCACTGCACGCCGTTGCCCGCCCCGCCGACGACCGAGACGGCGCAGGCGACCGCCAGCGTCGGCGCGGCGGCGAGCCCGAGATAGCCGGCGCCGACCGCGACCGTGCTGAAGAAGAGCAGCACCGGCAGCGAGGCGCGGCGCACGGCGGCGAAGACGATGCTGCCGAGAACCATGCCGACGCCCCAGCTGGCCAGTAGCAGTCCGTAGCCGGAATCGCCGGCGGCGAGCGTCTGCTTCGAGTAGATCACCTCGATCGGGATCACCGCGGCGAAGAAGACGAAGGCGGCACCCTGGGCCAGGATCAGCCGCCGCAGGGTCGCCTGCTCGCGGACATAGGCGAGGCCGGCGCGGACGCGGTCGCGGACCCGGCCAGGATCTGGCTCGGCCTGGGGCAGCCGACCCGCCGTGAAGAGGATTACCGCGATGCCGTAGAAGGAGGCGGCGTCGAGCAGCAGCGCGGTCTGCACGCCGAAACCGGCGACGATGAGCCCGGCGATGCCGGGCCCGAGCGCGGCACTGCCGGTGAAGGCGACGTTGAGCACGGCGTTGCCCGAGCGCAGTTCCCCTGCCGGCTCGAGCAGGGCGACGACGACGGCACGGGTGAGGGCGCGGCCGGCCAGTGCCAGGGTGCCGTCGATCGTCGCCACGATCACCACCCCGAGCAGGAAAAAGTGATCGCCGGCGAGCAGGGCAAGGGCGCCGAAGGCCGCGGCCTCGCCGCAGTAGATGACCGGTAGGGCGAACTGCGGCGGCGGCTGCTCGACCCGTGCGACCAGGAGCGGCGCCACCAAAGCGGGCAGAAAACGCGTGCCGAGGAAGAGCAGGGCGGTCGCCAGGGCGCTGCCGGTCTGGTCGTAGACGAGCACCGAGAGGGCGACGATCCCCATCCAGTCGCCCAGCTCATTGACCCCGTAGCTGGCCGCTAGCCGCCGAAATTGCGGCTTTCTAAGGGGATCTGTAAGCCGCGCCTTAGGCATGGGTGGACGCACGAACTACTGCATTTATGCACAAGTTTTGCTGCAGATGCACAAGTTTCCGCTCGGT
>DATMIH010000131.1:0-2926 GCA_035554595.1 Solirubrobacterales bacterium | reverse complement strand
ACTTCCCGAGTATCTCGTGGTGGCGACCAACGTCGGCACGGCGCCGACCAAAGGGCCGGTGACGATCACCGACACCCTGCCCGCGGGCCTGACCTTGAAGGCGGCGAGCGCGTACGCCGGCAGCGGAGGCTCCTGCTCGATGGCCGGCTCGACCGCGACCTGCGTCTTCCCCGGCCCGATCCAGCCTGGGCAAAAGATCTTCGCGAGAATCGGCTTCGACGTCGACGGCAGCGGCACGATCCTGCACGAGGGAGATGTGATCGCCAACCAGGCGATCATCTCGGGCGGTGGCACGAGTGCCGTGGTCGCCGAAAACACGACGGAAGTCTCCTCGACGCCCGCCCCCTTCGAGTTCCTGCCGGGCATCCCGGGCTTTGGCATCAGCCCCTACGCCGAGGACGGCACGGCGGAAACGCAGGCCGGCGGGCACCCGCACGTGCTCTCGGTCAACCTCGCCTTCTCGTCGACGAGGATCGGTCCTTACTACCCCGCCGGCGTGGACGGCGGCGTGCGCAACGTCAACGTCTACCTGCCGCACGGGACGATCGTCAACCCGACGGCGACGCCGCGGCGCTGCACGGAGGTGCAGCTGGAGGCCTACGCCTGCCCGGCCAACTCGCAGATCGGGGTGATCAACGTCGGCACCTCGGTTGTTGGCCCGGAAGTCATCCCAGGACTCCTCTACAACATGGAGCCCGCCCCCGGCAAAGCCTCGAACTTCGGCTTCGTCGTGGTCTTCTACCCGGTCCACATCGAGGGCGGCGTGCGTCCAGGCGACTACACCGAGATGACCGAAACCAGGGGCATTCCCGGCCTCTGGGCGAAGCCGACGATGTCGACCCAGGCGCTGCTCTGGGGAGACCCGAGCGCGCCGAGCTTTGACTACGCGCGGAGAAGTGCCTTCGGCGACTGCTCAGCATCCCCCTGCCCGGTGCCCGAGCAGGACACGCCGGCGCTGACGATGCCGACCTCCTGCGGAGAAGTGTCAAGCGGCAAGGCCGAAGCCTTCTCCTGGGAACACTCCGACGGCCCGCCGGCGGTGCGCGAAGACGTGATGCGCGATGCCAACGGCAACGAAGTCGGCACCACCGGCTGTGCGGGGGTGGAATTCAAACCGACGCTGAAAGCGCGACCGACGACAAGTACGGCTGATTCTCCAAGCGGCCTGGAAGTGGACCTGGAAGTGCCCCAGACCGACTCGCTCAGCGAACGCGGCACCGCACACCTGCGAAAGGCGGTGGTGACGCTGCCCGAAGGGCTGGTGGTCAACCCCTCCGGCGCCAACGGCCTGGCGGGTTGCTCCTCGGCGCAGCTCGGGATCGACAACGCGACCGCGGTGCCAAACGGCAACCCGGTCAGCTGTCCTGATGCATCGCGGATCGGCTCGATCGAAGTCGACTCCCCATTGGTCGATCACCCCTTGCCAGGTTCGGTGTATGCGGCGACCCCTCACGACAACCCGTTTGACTCGCTCTTGGCGATCTACGCGGTGATCGATGACAAGACCTCGGGCACCCTGGTCAAGCTGCCGGGACACGTGGTCCCCGACCCGAACACGGGTCGACTCGTCGCCACCTTCGACAACAACCCCCAGTTGCCGTTCAGCCACTTCAAGCTGAGCTTCTTCGGCGGCGCCCACGGCGTGCTGCGCACCCCGGCGGCGTGTGGCAATTACTCGACCACCTCGTCACTGACCCCGTGGTCAGCGCCGGACTCGGGCCCGCCGGCGACGCCGAAAGACGACTACGCGATCTCGACCCCGCCCAGCGGCGGTGGTTGCGGGGCCTCTTTGGCCAACGCTCCGAGCCTTGACGCGGGTGTTGTCAGCCCGGTGGCGGCTAAGTACTCGCCCTTCGTCTTGCATCTGCGCCGGGGCGATGGCACCCAGCAGATCTCCTCATTCACGACGACGCTGCCGCCGGGGTTGACAGGCCGTCTCGCCGGCACAGCGGAGTGCTCTGACGCGGCACTGGCCGCGGCGGCTGCAAAGACAGGAGTCCAGGAGCATGCGGGCCCCTCCTGTCCCGCCTCTTCGCACCTTGGATCGGTGGTCGCAGGAGCAGGCGCAGGCCCCTCGCCCTTCTACGCCCACGGCGACGCCTACCTCTCAGGCCCATATAAGGGAGCACCGTTGAGCATGGCGGTAATCACCCCGGCGGTCGCCGGTCCCTTCGACCTCGGCACGATCGTGGTCCGTGTGGCACTGCGGGTAAACGGCGCAACCGGTCAGATCACCGCCGAATCGGATCCAATCCCCTCGATCCTTGAGGGCATCCCCTTGGATGTGCGCTCGATCGACGTCGCGCTCGATCGGCCCAACTTCACCCTGACCGGCACGAGCTGTGACCCAAGTTCCTTCGAAGGTTCGATGACCTCGACCCTGGGCCAGGTCGCACCGCTCAGCTCGCGCTTCCAACTCGGCGAGTGCCAGGGCCTTGCCTTCAAGCCCAAGCTCGGCATCCGCCTCTTCGGAAGCACCTCGCGCGGTGGCCACCCGGCGCTTCGGGGAACGGTGAGCATGCCGGCAGGTGGAGCCAACATCGCCGAAGCCTCGGTCGCCCTGCCCCATTCGGAGTTCCTCGATCAGGCCCACATCGGCACCGTCTGCACCAGGGTGCAGTTCGCCGAAGGCGACGGCAATGGCTCTGCCTGCCCAGCGGCATCGATCTACGGCACCGCCACGGCAACCAGCCCGTTGGTCGACTACACCCTGCAGGGGAACGCCTACCTGCGCAGCTCGACCAACAAGCTGCCCGACCTGGTTGTGGCGCTGCACGGGCCACCCTCTCAGCCGATCGCAGTCGATGCGGTAGGAAGGATCGACTCCGTCAATGGCGGCATCCGCACCACCTTCGAAGGGGTCCCAGACCTACCGGTCTCCTCCTTCGTGCTCTCGATGCAAGGCGGCAAGAAGGGGCTACTGCAG
>DATMIH010000130.1:0-9736 GCA_035554595.1 Solirubrobacterales bacterium | reverse complement strand
TCTTTGTCGAGCGCGTACATGAACTCCGAGGCGAGGATCTTCTTCGCCCGCGTGTACATCTGCTTCTCACCGGTTGAGAGGCCCTTTTCCATCTCGCGGATGGCGAGGTTGCGCACGACCTCGGCCAGCTCGAACACGTCCCCGGTCTTGATCTTCTCGCGGTTGTACTTGAAGCGCCGGTTCCAGTTTTTCGGCATGTCCGAGACGTCGTCGGTGAGCACGTCAGTGACCTTCTTGATTTCTTCCTCGTCGATCACGCGGCGCAGCCCAGCGACGCCAGCGTTTTCGCAGGGAACCATCACCGTGAGTTCGTTGTGGAGGATCTTGATCGTGAGGTAATCACGCTCCTCCCCCATCAGCTCCCGGGACTCCTTCTTCAGCACGAGACCAGCACCGTGGTGGGGGTAGACGACCTTGTCACCCTCTTCGAAATCGCAGACGTAGGGGATCTCAACGTCCGCCTCGAAGCCCGCCTCCATGGCCTCCTCTGCTAGCTCAGAAATCGGGTGCTCCTTTCGTTTGTCGATGGCGACAGTTGCCATCTAGCTCTGTAGGTACCGATCGACCATGTCGACCTCCTGAAGCCTGCGCAGGCCCTCGCGGATGTCCTTGGCTCGCGTAGAGCCGACACCATCGACGGCCTCCAGGTCGGCGTCAGAGGCAGCGAGTACCTCCTCCAGCCCACCCAGCTCCTGGATGATCTTCTGGACGACAAGCTTGGGGATGCGCGGCACGCGGCCGAGCACGCGGTAACCACGCGGGGCCACCGGGAAGTCGAGTGTGTTGAGCTTGCGGTCGTAGCCGAGCAGCTCGCCGAGGCGGCCGAAATCGAGCACGTCCTCGTGCGGGAGGCGAGCCAGCGACTGCAGCACTGTGGCCAGGTTCTGCTCGGAGTCCTCGACCGAGTAGTCACGGACCAGCGCCGTCTTGTCGGTCGCAACGCCGACCATCGTCTCCTCCAGCTGCATCTCGATCAGGCGACCCTCGGTGCCGAGCTCGACGATGTAGCGCTCGACCTCGACCGCCATGCGGGTGACCAGCTCGGCCCGCTGCAAGACGGCGAGCGCGTCGTAGAGCACGCCGCCGCCCTCGAACTCGAGCACGGTGAGCCGGTTGGAGACCTGGTCGAGACGGGCCCGGTACTTGTCGAGCGTCGCCAGCCCCTGATTGGCCTTGGCCAGCACGGCTGGGATGTCCTGGAGGATGTACTTGGTCCCCTCGATGTAGAGCGAGACGACGTCGCGGCGCTGGGAGATCGCGACCACCAGCGCCTCGGTCTGCTTGGAGACGCGCTCGGCGGTGCGGTGGCGGGTGCCGGTCTCGGCCGAGAGGATGGTCGGGTCGGGCATCAACTGCACGTTGGCCCAGGCGATCTTGGTCGCCTCGGAGTTGAGCACGATTGCCCCATCCATCTTTGCCACTTGGTAGAGCATCGCCGGCGTGTAGTCGATGTCGAGCTTGATCCCGCCGGAGAGCAGGTGCGAGATATCGCCGGCGTCGCCGACAACGATCAGCCCACCTGTACGCGAGTGAACTATGTTGTCGAGACCCTCGCGCAGGGCACCACCCGGCGCGACAACGTCAAGGGCCCTCAGTAGACGGGGATCTTGGCGTTCTGACAACTCGTGAAGCTCATCCCCAGACATTGCTGACATCGCTGTCTAGGATGGCAAAAACCGCTTTGGAATGCGGTGTGACTAATCTCTAGTGGACAGGTCGGGATAGTCATTGTCAAGGAATCCGGTCACCTAAGGCCATAAGTCCCGGAGTTTGCGTGCCTGGGAGCGAACCGCATTAAATTCTCAACCTGGTGGGCAGAGAATTTGAGGCAGTTCGAATTTGACCTTCAGAGGTGGAAGCGGCGGTGGTGAAAGTGGTGCCGAAGGGCCCGCGGCTGGGGTCTGCCAGCCACGGCAGGGTCCGGCCCAGGACGCTCCGGGTCACGTACGAAGACCCAGGTGAGCGCCGTGCCGAGGGCGCAGAGCGCAACCACAACCCAGGTTGAGCCGGCAATTCCGGCAGTGAACGAGCTGCCCCCATCCTGGAGGGCATGAAAGACGGCGCCGCAGGCGGCCAGCGCGATCGTCCCCGCCATCACCCGGTCCATCGCCAGCACGCCTGAGGCGATCCCAACCTTCTCGGCCGGCATCGCCGCCATCGCCGCGGTCGACATCGGCGCGTAGACGAGGCCGAGGGCGACGCCGAAGAGCAGGTAGCCGGCGAGCAAGAGGCCGTAGCCGCTGTCCGCCTCGAGTTGGGTCAAGACGAGCAGGCCGGCGGTGCCGCAGGCCATCCCGGCGGTCATCAGCCGCCGCGCCCCGAAGCGGCCGATCAGGCGGGCGGAGAGGGGCGAGATCACAACCATCGGCGCCGTGATCGGCAGGATCATCAGCCCGCTGAGCACGGCCGAGTGGCCGGCCACGTCCTGCAGGTACTGGGGCTGGAAGAACATCACCGCCCAGTAGGCGCCAACCAGGGCAAAGGCGGCGGCGCTGGCGCCGAAATAGGGGCGGTTGTGGAAGAGCTCGAAGTCGACGATCGGCTCCCGCACCCGGTGCTCTACCCGCCAGAAGGCGTAGAGCGCGGCGAGGCCCGCTACGGCGACCACGGCCGTCGTCGCGCCACTCCAGGTCCGACTCTGGACCAGCGCCAGGACAACGGCCGCCAGCCCGACGCCCAGCGTCAGCAGGCCTGCGAAGTCGACCCGGCGGCCGGCGGCCGGATCGGTCGACTCGGGCGCCGCCACCGCCGTGATCCAGATCCCAACCAGGGCCACCGGCAGGTTGATCCAGAAGATCACTCGCCAGTCGATTTCCACCAGCAGCCCGCCCGCCAGCGGCCCGATCGCCAACGCCAGCGCCGAGACCCCCGCCCAAACCCCAAGCGCCCGCGCCTGTTCCGAGGCCGAAAACGCATTGCAAACGATCGCCAGCGACAGCGGCAACATCGGCGCCGCCCCAATCCCCTGCAGGATGCGGCCTCCAATCAGCGCCTCCTGGCTTCCAGCCGCCCCCGACACCACCGAGCCAAGCGCGAAGACCACCATGCCCACGATGAAGAGCCGCTTTCGTCCGAACATATCTCCCAGCCGCCCCGCGGTAACCACGAACACAGTGATCGCCAGGAGGTAGCCGTTCATCACCCACTGCAGCCCAGCCGCGGTGGCATTGACGTCATGGCGAATGCTCGGCAGCGCCAGCGCCACCACCGTCGAGTCAAGCATCAGTAGGAAGAGACCCGCGCAGGTCCCCGCAAGCGTCCACCAGCGCCTGTTGTTCTCGTCGATCCCCAACACGCACGGCAGACTACGACGCGACTAGGTCGGGACCGAGGGCCGATCTCGACGAACGTAACTGCGGTGGTGGAAGGGAATCCGGTGCCCGTCTCCTGGAGGCTCAGGGACCACGTCTCGAAGCTCGGTAACGACCTGCTGCGCAACGGTCTCCAGGAGATGGGCACCGGATTCCCCTACGCCAGGGGTAGCTACTAATGAGTTGCGACCAGGTCACGAGCGGGATCGATGCCCCAGCGCGTGCCGACCTCGGCGAGCTCACTCGAAAGCTCCCAGCGATCCGGGCGCTCATCGCCTTGGTGCTGAGGATTCGCCCCCTTGAGCGCCATGCAGCCCGTGTTGTCGCCGATCGCGCGGATCGCAGCAACGTCGTCGGCGCTCAGTTTTTGCTCAGCCGGCAGCCCCGCCAGCTCAGCGCGCTGCTGCTCGATTGTGCGCGCCTCTGGGCCCGTCTCCTGGATCAAGGTCGGAACGACACACTCGACCGCGGGGTGGGCGAGGTTCCACTGGCAGGCCAGCTGGATCGGGGTCAGACCCGCGCGCTCGGCGAAGGGCAGCACCTGATCCAGCTTTTCGAGGCCAGCCTCAATCCAACCTTCGGGGCGGAAGGCCCGGTGATCGCTGCGGGCAAGCTCCATTCCGGGGCGCAGGTCGCCCCAGAAGAGGCCGCCGTAGTCGACCACGCGGGTGATCACCTTTACGTCCTGGCGCTCGGCCGCCCCGAGGCAGAGCTCGCCGGGCCACGGCTCGAAAGGGTTGAGGATGATCATCGCCCAGTCGATCCGCTCGCCAAAGCGCTCCAGGCAGCTGATGATGTCCAGCGTGAAGCCGTTTGCGGGCCCGGGCGCGACGCCAATCCGCGCCGCGAGCCCCGCCTCCCGCAGCGCCGCCATGCCGTCCCAAACCGTCTCGCTGGAGTAGCCGACCCGGTCGGGGTTGTGCAGCAGCAGCAGATCGAAGGAGTCGACGCCGAGGCGCTCGAGGCTGCGCTCGGTCGCCATCCGCAGGTAGTCCGCGTACTCCGCCTCGCTACGCAGGCGCGGGTCGGTAAAGCGCGGGAACCCCCGCGGCCCGTCCCGCTCGCCCTCGTAGAAGTCGTGACCGACTGCTCCGACCAGGCAGTACTCCTCGCGGGGGACCCCGGTCAGCGCCCGACCAAGCAGCGAGTCGGCCTCGCCCTGGCCGTAGGTATCCGCCGTTAGAACCGTGTCTATGCGGTTCCCAGGCCGCAGAACCCCTTCAAGCCGCTCCTGCTCGACGGTTTCGCCGAAATGGAGGAAGCGCCCACCGCTCCACGTTCCGATGGCAGTCCGACCTAGCTGCATCAAGCGGGAACCATAAGCGGCAGCTCGCGCGGGTGGCGTGGGGTGAGGGGGCCGAGGACAGCCCGTGGACTGCCCGCAGGCCCCCTCACCCCACGACAGGACCCGCGCGCCTGCAGCTAATCGCTCTCGGTTTTTGGCTCGCCGGACTCAGGCTGAGCGTCTTGCGGCTCAACCTCATCCTTCTTGGCGCCGACGCCGACCTTCTCGGGCTCGGGCTTGGACTTCTTCGGCCGCACCTGCTTCTTCGGTTTGATGATCGTCAGGCTGAGCGGACGGTCCTCCTCGTCACCGGAAGGATCGCGCTTGACCATCACGGTCGAGCCGGGGGTCATCTGCCCCTGACGCAGCACTTCGTCGGCGAGCGGATCCTCGATGTAGCGCTGAATCGCCCGGCGCAGCGGCCGCGCGCCCATCGAGGGGTCCCAGCCTTTGTCGACCAGCAGGTCCTTGGCCTCGTCGGTCAGGTCCAGCTGCAGTTCGTGTTCGGCGACCTGGACGCGGACCCGGTTGATCATCAAGTCGATGATCTCCTTGACCTCTTCCTTGGCCAGCTTGTGGAAGACGATCACCTCGTCGATCCGGTTGAGGAACTCGGGCCGGAAGACTTTCTTCAGGTCGCTCATGATCCGGCTCTTCATCGCGTCGTAGGACATCCCGGTCTCGTCGTCGACGGTGAAGCCGATCGAGGTGTTCTTGGCGATCTCCGAGGCGCCGATGTTCGAGGTCATGATCACGATCGCGTTGCGGAAATCGACCGTGCGGCCCTGGGCGTCGGTGAGGCGGCCATCCTCGAGGATCTGCAGAAGGATGTTGAAGACATCGGGGTGCGCCTTCTCGATCTCGTCGAGCAGCAGCACCGAGTAGGGCTTGCGCCGCACGGCCTCGGTCAGCTGGCCGCCCTCGTCGTAGCCGATGTAGCCCGGCGGCGAGCCGACCAGGCGGCTGACCGCGTGCTTCTCCATGTACTCGGACATGTCGATGCGGATCATCGACTCCTCGTCGCCGAAGAGGAATTCGGCCAGCGTGCGAGCGAGCTCGGTCTTGCCTACCCCGGACGGGCCGAGGAAGATGAATGAGCCGGCCGGGCGCTTGGGGTCCTTGATCCCGGCGCGCGAGCGGCGGATCGCCTTGGAGACGGCGGTGATCGCGACCTCTTGGCCGATCACCCGCTTGTGCAGCTCCTCCTCCATGCGGATCAGCTTCTGGGTCTCGGCCTCGGTCAGTTTGAAGACGGGGATCCCGGTCCACATCGAGACAATGTCGGCGATCTCTTCTTCGCCCACGTCTGGCCGCTCGCCGTTCTCGCCCTCGGCCCACTCGTCCTCGAGCTGGCGCTTGCGGGTGGTCAGCTGGCGCTCGGTATCGCGCAGATTCGCTGCTTTCTCGAACTCCTGCGCTTCGATCGCGGCCTCCTTGTCGCGCCGCGTCGTCTCGATTTCCTCCTCGAGGTCGCGGTAGACCGGCGGTGCGCTCATCGACTTGATCCGCATCCGCGAGGCGGCCTCGTCGATCAGGTCGATCGCCTTGTCGGGCAGGAAGCGGTCGGAGATGTAGCGGTCGGCGAGCTCGGCGGCGGCTTCCAGCGCGTCATCGGTGATGTTGACGCGGTGGTGCTGCTCGTAGCGCTCACGCAGCCCTTCGAGGATCTTGACCGTGTCCTCGACCGAGGGCTGGTCGACCTTGATCTGGGCGAAGCGGCGCTCCAGTGCCGAGTCGCGCTCGAGGTACTTGCGGTACTCGTCGAGCGTGGTGGCGCCGATCGTCTGCAGCTCGCCGCGGGCGAGCGCCGGCTTGAGGATCGAGGCGGCGTCGATCGCGCCCTCGGCGGCGCCGGCGCCGACGAGGTTGTGGAGCTCGTCGATGAAAAGGATGATGTCGCCGCGCTGGGTGATCTCCTTCATCACCTTCTTCAGCCGCTCCTCGAACTCGCCGCGGTACTTCGAGCCGGCCACCAGGGCGGCCAGGTCAAGCGTGTAGATCTGCTTGTTCTTGAGCAGCTCGGGGACTTCGCCCTTGTTGATGCGGGCGGCCAGTCCCTCGACCACAGCGGTCTTACCGACGCCGGGCTCGCCTAGCAACACCGGGTTGTTCTTGGTACGGCGGGAAAGGATCTGCATGATCCGCTCGATCTCGGTCTCGCGACCGATCACCGGGTCGAGCTTGCCCTCCTCGGCGAGCTTGGTCAGGTTGCGGCCGAACTGGTCGAGCAGCTTCGAAGACTTTTTGCCCTCGCCGGAACCAGCGCCGGTACCGGCGCCCTGGCGACGTCCGCCGGGGCCGGAGAGCATCCGGATCACCTCATTGCGGATCTTGTCGGAGTCGGCGTCGAAGTCGAGCAGGATGCGGGCGGCAACGCCCTCGTTCTCACGCACCAGACCGAGCAGGATGTGCTCGGTGCCGATGTAGTTGTGGCCAAGCGAGAGCGCCTCGCGCAGCGCCAGCTCGAGCACCTTCTTGGCGCGCGGCGTGAATGGGATCTGGCCGGAGGTGACCTCCTCGCCGGAGCCGACGATGCGGACAACCTGTGAGCGGACGCGCTCGGTGGTGATGTCGAGCGACTCGAGGACGCGGGCAGCAAGCCCCTCCTCCTCGCGTAGCAGTCCCAGCAGGATGTGCTCGGTACCGATGTAGTTGTGCTTCAGCGTGCGCGCCTCTTCCTGGGCCAGGACGACTACTTGACGGGCTCGCTCTGTGAATCGCTCGAACAAAAAGCCTCTCTATCTACTCAACGCGGCGGGGCTGAGTAAGTCTCGGTGGGCGCCCTTCGGTTATCGGCAAGCGCCTATGTGCTCCTGAGAGGATACCGAGCCGGCCGACCCGGCCCGGCGACGCAAAAAAGCGCTCATAGCGGGCTTTCAAACCGTTCCGGTGCGCCTTATGTGGTCATAGGACACACAAAGCGCACTGAAAGCCGAAGGTATCAGGAGCGCATTGCCGGGAAGAGCACCACCTCGCGCACGCTCTTCGCGCCCGTCAGCAGCATGACCAGGCGGTCGATGCCGATGCCGACGCCGCCGGTTGGCGGCATGCCTTGTTCGAGCGCGGCGACGAAATCCTCGTCGTAGGGCTGCGCCTCCTCATCGCCGCGCTCGAGCTCCTCGGCCTGCTGCTCGAAGCGGCGGCGCTGCTCGTCTGGGTCGTTGAGCTCGGTGAAACCGTTGGCAATCTCCATGCCGCCGGCAAAGGCCTCAAAGCGCTCGACCAGCCCCTCCTCGGAACGGTGGGACTTGGCGAAGGGCGAGAGCTCGACCGGGTAGTCGAGGACGAAGGTCGGCTGGATCAGCTGCGGCTCGACGTGCTTGGAGAGCAGACCGTCGACCAACTTGCCCCAGCCCTCCTCGGGATCGGGCTCAGTGCCGATAGCCGCGGCGAGGGCCTCCCTGGTTGGGTGCTCGGCAATGTCAATGCCGCTGCGCTCGCGGATCGCCTCGCGGAAGCTGATTCGGTTCCAGGGCGGGGCGAAGTCGAGCGAGACGCCATCGCGCTCGACCACCGTGGTGCCGAGGACCCGCTCGGCGACCTCGGCGACCATCAACTCGACTCGGTGGGCCGTCGATGCATAGTCAGCAAAGGCCTCGTACCACTCCAGCATCGTGAACTCAGGGTTGTGCTTGTGCGAGATCCCCTCGTTGCGGAAATCCTTGCCGAGCTCATAGACCTTGTCGATGCCGCCGACGACGAGGCGCTTGAGGTAGAGCTCGGTAGCGATGCGCAGGTAGAGGTCGCGGTCGAGGGCGTTGTGATGGGTGGTGAAGGGGCGCGCCAGGGCACCGCCGTATAGCGGCTGCAGAACCGGTGTCTCGACCTCGACGAAGCCGCGTTCGTCGAGCCAGCGGCGCACCTCGCTGACCGTGCGGGCGCGCTGGGCGAAGAGGAGGCGGCTCTCCTCGTTTGCGATCAGGTCGAGCTCGCGCTGGCGGTAGCGCGTCTCGACATCCTCGAGGCCGTGGAACTTGTCGGGAGGCGGGCGCAGGCTCTTGGCCAGCAGGCGCCAGTGGTCGACCGCCAGCGAAAGCTCACCACCGCGCCTGGTCGCCAGCGCGGTGCCCTCGACTCCGATGATGTCGCCGAGGTCGAGCTCGACCAGCACCTTGTAGGGCTCCTCGCCGAGCAGGTCCTCGCGAGCGTGCAGTTGGATCTGCCCGCTGGCGTCGCGCAGATCGAGAAAGCAGGCCTTGCCGTGACCGCGCCGCCCGACCAAGCGCCCCGCGACCCGGTGCCGCGACTCGGTCTCGATCCCAGGCGCCAGCCCTTCGTGCGCCGCCCGCACCTCCCCGATCTCCTCGCGATCCGCGAACTCGGGCGGAAACGGATCGATCCCCGCATCCCGCAGCCGCTCCAGCTTCTCCCGCCGGTCACGGAGAACGTCAGAAAGCTCGGCTTTTTCAGTCCCGCTCATGATGCGTGCGAGCCTATCGGGGCGCCGTGAGCTCAACCCAGTAGGGGTGGAGCGTCTTGCACTTTTTCGGCAATTCCTTGCGGCGCCAGCCCAGCGCGGTCCCACCGAAAAAGTTAAGCGGAACCCCTACTGGGTTGAGCTCACGCCGTCTCAATCTTCGTGATCTTCAACTTCTTCTTGGGCCCCCTGGGAACCTCGACGGTAACGATGTCGTTCCGCTTGTGGCCAAGCAGCGCTTTGCCGATCGGCGACTCATTGGAGAGCTTGTGCTCGAGCGGATCGGCCTCGGTTGAGCCGACGATCTGGAACTTCTGCGAGACGTCGGTCTTCTGGTCCTTGACGTGGACGACCGAGCCGAACTGCACTTCATCGGTGCCGATGTCCTTCTCGTCGATCACGGTGGCGCGGCGCAGCCGCTCTTCGAGCTGGGCGATCCGCTGCTCCAGCAGGGCCTGCTCGTTCTTGGCGTCGTCGTACTCGGCGTTCTCGGAGATGTCGCCGAACTCACGCGCCTCCTTGATCCGCTCGGCGACCTCACGTCGCTTGACGGTCGTGAGGTGGTCGATCTCGTCTTTGAGCTTCTCGAGACCCTCGGGGGTGATGACGGACTGGCGACTCACTTTGGTCCAACCTCGCTTTAGTGGATTGAGAACTGCCGCAAACGGCTCCTAGACCCAAAAACGCCCAAGTGCGGCGGCGTCTGCCTCACCACACCAGGGC
>DATMIH010000129.1:0-14615 GCA_035554595.1 Solirubrobacterales bacterium | reverse complement strand
GATGTAGAGGTCCTGCGCCGGGACGTAGGCCTCGGGCTGGTAGTAGTCGTAGTAGGAGACGAAGTACTCGACCGAGTTCTCGGGGAAGAACTCGCGGAACTCGTTGCAGAGCTGCGCTGCCAGCGTCTTGTTATGAGCGATTACCAGCGAGGGACGCTGCACCGCGGCGATCGTCGCCGCCATCGTGAAGGTCTTACCCGTTCCGGTGGCGCCGAGCAGGGTCTGGAAACGGTCCCCCGCCGCCAGGCCCTCGGCCAGGCCGGCGATCGCCTTCGGCTGGTCCGCGGTCGGCGTATACGCGGGGTTGAGCTCAAACTCGGGCACGCGCTGACGATAGCGAGCGCACTACACTGCCCCGCCGATGACGCGATCGCAGAAGGCCCTCGCCGGATTCTTCTCCTTCACCGGGACGATGCACTTCGTAATCCCGCGCAGCTACGAGGCGATGATGCCGCCCTCTTTGCCAGGCCACCGGGAGGCGGTTGTAGTCAGCGGCATCGCCGAGATCGTCGGCGGCGTGGCGGTGGCGAAGCCCTCAACGCGTCGTTTCGCCCGCTGGTGGCTGCTGGCCCTGCTCGTTGCCGTCTTCCCTGCCAACGTGCACATGGCGGTCAGCCCGGAGCAGGTGCGAGGGCTTGACCTGAAGCGAGTCCCGCACTGGGCGCTCTGGGCGAGGCTACCTCTGCAGCCGCTGGCGATGCTCTGGGTCTGGCGCGCGACGCGCGACTGATCCGTATATAAACGTGTGGTTTTGTCTGCGAATGCTTTTGGCTGTAGCCCTTCTGTCTTCGCAGACAGAGAATCGCCGGTAAATGAAACCACGCGAACGTTTCGCAATTAATCTGCGTAAAGCGCGCAAGCAGAAGGGGATCTCACAGGAGGAGCTCGGCTTCCGCTGTGACCTGCATCGCACCGAGATCTCCCTGCTCGAGCGCGGTGGTCGCGAGCCCCGCCTGGGCACGATCGTCAAGCTCGCCGGCTCCCTCGACACCACCCCGGAACTGCTCTGCGAAGGCGTCACCTGGCTGCCCGGCAAGGGCAAATTCCAGATAAAAAAATAACGCCGCCTCCTCTGCTCCCGCGTCCGGGGGCGGCTACTAGGGCAAGAATCCTTCGAGTAGTTCCTGGGCGGGTCCCAAGAATCCCTGGGCGTTGTTGAGCAGGGATTCGGCGTTGTTGATCAGTTCGATTGCTTGGTCGAGCGGGATATTCCTCAGTGTTTCGCGCAGAGGATCCGCCAGGAAGGGGCTCAGGGCGCCGGCTTCTTCGGCGTCGTCGACGGCGCGGAGCAGACCCGCCCTCACCGCCTTCGCCAGCTTGGCGTCGCTGATGTCGTAACGCTCTTTGAAGCGTTCGCGCGACTCGGGCGTGACCAGGGCCTGGGCCAGGGTCTCACGGCTGACCCCGAGCTGACAGGCGGCGCCATCGAGGGCCGAGAGGGTGAACTGCTCGGCGATCTGCTGCAGGCCTTCGGGGTTGCGCCAGGCGCGGTGCTTGCACGGGTCCTGGGTCTTCTCCGGCGTATAGGAGGCGCCACCCGCGGCCAGGTAGATACCGATTAGGAGCACGGCGGAGACGATCGCGCCGCCGACCAGAAACAGCGATCGCCGCTCGGTATTCACAGCTCCACTTTCCGCGCCAGGCCGATCGGGATCAAGGAAAGCAAGCCGATCAGGGCGGCGAGGCCAAAGGAGGGACTGAAGGCATGGGTGGCGCCGCGATTGAGCTGGTCCTGCAGTTCTTCGCGCAGCTCAACCACCTGGTCGTGTTCTTCGGGGTCGGTGGGCAGCGGTTCGAAGGCCGGGCCGATTGTCGGCACCTTCCCTTTCTCGTCTTCCAGGCGGTTCTCGATTTTCTGCGCCAAGTCGAGCTTGAGCAGCGGCGGCGCCTTCGAGTCGAGGATCACCGCGGTGCCGGCGTTGATCGCGTCGTGGCGCTGCTGGGCGATGTCGTGGGTGAAGATCGGCGTCACGGCGAGAATCCCGATGACGACGCCGGCGTGGCGCGCCGAGATCGTCCAGCCGCCGTGGATCGCCTGCGGCGCCCGGCCACTCAGCGCGGTCTCAGTCAGCGCCGAAAGCACCAGGGCCAGGCCGATCCCGATCATCACCTGCGGCGGCACCGTCAGCGCGACCTCTGCCTTCGGCAGCAAGGCCAGCCCGCCGAGCCCGCCGGAAACCAGGATCGCACCGGCGGCCGCACGCGCCCGGGCACTTGGCACGAGCCGATCGAGGCGACTGCCCAGCAGCGCCGCCAGCGGCATCACACTGACCACGATTGCGGCGCCGATCGGGCTCAGGCGCCAGCCTTCGATCAGGAGCAGCACGAGCAGGAAGAGGGCACCGGCAATCGCCGCCGAGATCAGGGCCAGCGCCAGGTTGGCGAGGAAGTGCGGCCGGCCGGTTCGCCGTAGCTCGGTCGAGAGCACGCCGGTCGCGGCCTCGTGCCGGGCGACGGCCAGGATCGGCACGGCGGCGGCAAGCGCGATCGGAACCTGGATCAGGAAGATCGACTGCCAGGAGACCAGCTCGGTGAGCAGACCGCCGATCGCCGGCCCCAGCGCCGCTCCGGTTGCGCCCGCGGTCGCCCACAGGGCCGCGGCACGGCGCTCGGAGCCGACTGTCGCCGGCAATAGCTCCAGCACCGCAGTCACGGCCAGGGCCCCGCCGATTGCCTGTATACAGCGTGCCGCGATCAGGGTGCTGAGCTGGTCCGAGAGGGCACAGGCAAGGCCGGCCCCGGCGAAAATGGCGAGGCCAACGGCGGCAGCGCGACCGGGCCCCACCCGACGCGCGAGATGTGCAGCCGGCACGGCGGCGAGCGCCATCACCAGGTTGAAGGAGATGAGGACCCAGCTGACGCCGGCGACGCTGGTGTCAAGCTGCCGGTAGATCTCGGGCAGGGCGAGAACGACGATCGAGGAGTCGGCCAGGACGAGGCCGACTGCCAACGCCAGCGCCGCTACGCGGGGTCGGGGGGCCTCAGTGCTCAATAGCCCAGCTCCCGCGAGTATTTGTCGCGGTAGGCGCGCTGCTTCTCGAGCACCTCTTCGACGTAGGCCCGGGTTTCGGGAAACGGGATCCCCTCGACGCTGAGATCGCTGCCGCCCCACTTGTCGACGTTGCCGGGCCCGGCGTTGTAGGCCGCGAGCGCGGCGACCACGTCGCCGTCGTAGCGATCGAGCAGTTCGCGCAGCAGGTAGGTGCCGTAGCGGATGTTGATTTCGGGATCGCTCAAGTCCTTCAGCTTGAAGGTCGTGCCACCGCTGTGTCGCTCTATTTCATTCGCGGCTTCCGGCGTGATCTGCATCAATCCCCGCGCGCCGGCGCTCGAGGTGCGGTCGCTGAACTTCGACTCTGAGTAGATGACCGCGGCGATCAGGGCGGCATCGACGTCCTTTTCCCGCGCCTGCTGGCGGATCACATCCTCGTGTTTGAGCGGCAGCGTCAACTCTTGGATCGCCCTGTCGATCGTCCCCCGCGCCAGCAGCACGCCGGCGACGATACCGACGCAAACCACCCCCGCGCCAATCGCCAGACGGTGCCTTCTCCGTTTCGTAACGGGGCGATTTCGGGCTCGGCTCATCCAGCCAGCTTCGCGATGAGGGCGGACAGCCGCTGCTCGAGCTGCTCGAGCGTGCCGTCGTTCTCGATCACGTGCTCGGCGCGGGCCGCCTTCTCCTCCTGGGCCAACTGGCGCGCGTCGCGCTCGCCGACCAGCGCGTGGCCGCGCGCCTCGGCGCGGGCACGGCGTACCTCGTCGGGGGTGACGATGGCCAGGGTGGTGTCGAAGACGGGCTCCATCTCGGACTCAAAGAGCAGTGGCACCTCGACCACGGCGACCTCGACCTCGGCGCCGAGCGAAGCGAGCCAGCTGCCGATCCGTTCGCCGACCAGCGGGTGGATCTGTGCCTCCAGCCATTTCAGCTGCTCTGGGTCCGCAAACACGACTTCGCCGATCTTGCTGCGGTCAACCCGGCCCTCGGGAGCCACGTCGGGCCCCCAGCGCTCGACCAGGCGGCCCAGCAAGGGTTCGGAATCGAGCAACTCGTGGACGACCGCATCGCTTGAGATGGTCGCCGCGCCGAGTCGCCCAAAGGCAGCGAGAGACTCGGACTTCCCAGCCGCAATCCCACCGGTCAACCCGATAGTCAGCGGCACAACGAGCTAAGACTCGGAGGGTTCCTCAGCAGGCGACTCGGCCTCGCTGGACTGATCAGCGGCCTCGTCGGTGTCATCGGGCGAATCCGGCCGTTCCTGCACCGACTCCCCCTCCTGCTCCTCGCCACCTTCCTCAGGCGCCTCGGCAACCGGCTCGTCCGCAGCGGGCTCTTCAGCGACCTCAGCCGGAACCGCCTCGGCAGCGGGAGCCTCCTCAACCTCAGAGGCCGGGGCCTCCTCGGCGGGCTCAGCCACTTCGGCGGTGGGCTCATCGGCGATGTCCTCAGACCCCGCGTCCGCGGGTGGCGTGGCGGTGGGCTCCTCGCCCGCAGCTTGCGAGGACGAGGAGTCCTCTGTCACGACAGGACCCGCGGCCTCGGGGGCCGAGCCCTCGTCAGTTGTTGAACTCTCTGCCGCTTGAATCTGCGCGCCGAGATCGCCCATCGGCATCTTCTGCTCCTCGACCTGCTTGATACTGAGCGAGAGACGCCTGCGCTCCTCATCGATCTCGAGGATCTTGACATCGAGCGTCGCGCCCGGCTCAACCACCTCGCTGGGACTCTCGACGTGATGGTCGGCGAGCTCGGAGATGTGGACTAGGCCCTCAACGCCGGGCAGGATCTCGACGAAGGCGCCGAAGGCGACGACCTTGGTCACCGTGCCGCCGAGAACGTCGCCGGGACGGTGGGCGCTGATCACGCGCTGCCAGGGGTCCTCCTGGGTCTGCTTCAGGCCGAGGGAGATGCGCTGGCGATCGCGGTCAATGTCGAGCACCTTGATCCGCACGGTGTCGCCGATTGCAACCACCTCAGAGGGGTGGTTGACGTGGCTCCAGGAAAGCTCGGAAATGTGGATCAGGCCGTCGATGCCGTCGAGGTCGACGAAGGCACCGAAATCGACGATGTTGGAGATCTTGCCCTCAACGACCTGGCCCGACTCGAGACGGCCGAGGATCTGCTCGCGCACCTCCTTGCGCTCTTCCTCGAGCACGGCGCGGCGGGAGAGCACCACGTTGTTGCGGCTGCGGTTGAGCTCAATCACTTTGCACTCGAGCGTCTGGCCCATGAACTCGTCGAGGTTGTGGACGCGGCGGATATCGACCAGCGAGGCGGGCAGGAAGCCGCGCACCCCGAGATCGAGGATGAGGCCGCCCTTGACGACCTCGATCACGTTGCCTTCGACCGGTTCGCCCGACTCGGCGGCGGCCTCGATGCGACGCCAGGCCTTCTCGAAGCGGGCGCGCTTCTTGGAGAGGACCAGGCGACCGTCGGCGTCTTCCTTAGTTAGGACGAGGGCGTCGACCTCCTCGCCCTGCTCGACCTCGTCAGCCGGGTTGACCGACTTGCGGATCGAGAGCTCGTGCGAGGGGATGACCCCCTCTGACTTGTAGCCGATGTCGACCAGGACCTCGTCCTTGTCGATGCGCACGACCTTGCCCTTGACGACATCGCCCTCCTCGAAGGAGACCATCGTCGCCGCGTAGTTGGGGACGATCTTGCCGTCGATTTCAAGCAGCAAGCCGCCCGAGCCCTCAACCGGCGAGCCGGCGGGAGTCTCAGAATCAGGGGTCAAGGTCGTATCGGTCACGGACACAGCGGGGGATAATTGCAGGTAGATACTCTCTGCGTCGTGCCGATCCGAGCGACCAAACGCGGTGAGGAGCGGACCCCGCTCGACGGCAGCCATGACGTGCTGATCTGCGGGGCGAGCTTTGCCGGCCTCGCGGTGGCCCGTGAGCTGGCCGGATCGGGGGCCAACGTGCTGATCGTCGATCGCTATGAGATCGGCGAGCGCCAGACCTCGGCCTGCGGCATTCCCACCCTGTGGATGGAAGCGCTGGGTCTGATGGACGCCGAGCGCCAGCGCTTCGACTCGCTGCTGATGCACACCCCGCACGGTGACGCCCGCTACCGCCTGCCCTTCACCTTCTCCACCTTCGACTACCGCGAGCTCTGCGCCTTGCTCTGGCGCGACTGCGACGCTCGCTTCGAGACCGCCAAGGTGAACGGGCGGGCGCCGTCGGCAAACGGCGACGGCGCGATCGCGATCGACACCGACCGCGGCGTGATCTCCGCTCCGCTCGTCGTCGACGCCCTGGGCTGGCGCCGCATACTGGCCAACGGCGACGGCTACCAGCCACCCGACGCGCCGCTCTCGCGCGGCCTCGAGGTCCACCCCGGGGGCAAAGGCGAGGATCTGGAGATCTGGATCGACCGCCGCTACGTGCCGGCCGGCTACGGCTGGAGCTTCCCCGCCCGCGACGAGCTGCGCATCGGCGTCGGCTCCTTCGACCCGCGCTTCCACGTGCGCGAGACGACCGAGCTGCTGGCCGCAGACCTCGACGCCGAGCGGGTTCGCTACCAGGGCAACTGGATTCCCCACAAGCTGCGCAAGGGCACCGAGGGCGGCATCTTCTTCGCCGGCGACTCGGCCGGGCACTGCCTGCCGCTCAGCGCCGAGGGCATCCGCACCGCGCTCTACTTCGGCATCGCTCTCGGCCGCGAGCTGCGCGGCGTCGTCGACGGCTGGCAGGACCGCGAGGCAGCGGCGGCGCGCTACGCCGAGTTCAACGACTCGCACGAGTGGAAGTTCCGCTGGATGCTGCGCGTGCAGAAGCTGGTGCCTAAGATCCCACCGCGGTTGCTCGGGCCACTGGTTCGCCTGCTCGGCAACAAGCGCTTCATCGATTGGTCGTTCAGCCACTACCTGCAGATCGCGCCGCCGCAGTTCGCGCGCGGCTCAGCGAACGATCAGAACGGTGCCGGCGAGCAAGAGGACGACGCCGGCGACGCGCTCCGGGGTGAGCGCGACCTGGTCGAGGCCGAATAGCCCGAGCCGGTCGATCGCGACCGAGGCGGTGAGCTGGCCGGTGATCGTCGCCGCGGCCACGCCGCCCGCTCCGACCACCGAGACCGCGATCAGCGCGTTGGTGACGTAGATCGCGCCGAGGAGGCCGCCGAGCAGGTAGTACCAGCTGACGTCGAAGCTCGAGCTCAATCCTCCCGCCTTGCCGCTGAGGACGACGATCGAGGCGAGGGCGATCGTGCCGATCGCGAAGGAGACGAGCGCGGCCGGCAGGCTTCCGGTGGAGCGCCCCAAGCCGGCGTTGATCGGCGCCTGCAGGGCGATCAACCCGCCGGCGACCGCGGTCAGCAGGACCGCCAGGCCCTTATCCACTGGCCCTTTCCCCCTTAAGCGTGATCTTCGTCATTCGCGCGTGTTGCATCGGTACGGGCAAGGCCGGTTGAACCGTCCTCTTGTCATATCAGTAAGCCGAAGGGACCATCGAACCACAGATGCCGCCACCAGCTGAGGGATTCGCCGCCCGCTTCGTCATTGGTCCCGCCCTGCGCACGCAGCCGGACCGCCGCCTGGTCACGCTCGTTCGGGAGGGCTATGAGAACGCCTTCGAGGAGATCGTCCGCCGCTACGGCAAGCCGCTGACCCGCTACGCGTCGGCGATCGTCGGCAGCCGGGCCGAGGACGTGACCCAGGACTCCTTCTCCAAGGCACTGCTGGCACTGCGTCGCGACAGGGCCGAGATCGAGCTGCGCCCCTGGCTCTTCCGCATCGTCCGCAACACCGCCCTCAACGACCTGCGAGACAGCCCGCCCTCGGCTGAGGCGCTGGCCGAGGTGATCGCCAGCGGCGCCGGCCCAGCGGAGGAGCTGGAGCGCCGCGAAGAGCTGGCCGACCTGATGCGGCGACTGCAATCACTGCCCGAGGCACAGCGGGCGGCGATCGTGATGCGCGAGTTGGAAGGACTCAGCCACGAGGAGATCGCCAACGCACTGGGCCTGAGCGACGGGGGCGCCCGCCAGGCGATCTACCGAGCGCGGCGCTCGCTCCGCGATGGCGCCGGCATGCTGCTGCCGCTGCCGCTGCTGAAGGCGCTGCTTGCCGGCGCCGCGGGCAGCCCGGCGGTAGAGGCCGCCGCCGGGACGGCCGGGGTCGGCGGAGTCGCCGGCGCGGGCGTGGCCTTGAAGGCAGCCGCGGCAACTGTCCTCGTCGCCGGCGCGGTTGGCGCTGGCGTCGCCGTCGATCACAGCCGTCAACCACAACGCGCCGCGCAGCCGACCGCCGCTGAGATCGTCGCCGACGACTCGGCCCAGACAACGCGCGCGACGCCGACCCGCAGCGAAGGGCCGAGCGGGATTGGTTCGCCCTCGGGTTCAGGGCGACACGGCGAGCGCGAGCCCGGCGATGACCATGGTGGCCATGGCAGCAACCAGGGCTCGGGCAAACCCGGCGACGGCCGCGGCGGACCCCGCAGCGGTTCGAGCGACAACGGGACAAGCGATGACGAAAATCGCGGATCGGGCGGGGGCGGCAGTCGGCACGAAGGGCCCGGTGACGACCACGGTGGTGGACCGGGCCCCTCGGGACACGGCGGAAGCGACGACGGAGGTGGCAGCCATCAATCTGGGCGCAGCTCCGGCGGATCATCAGGCCCAGGTGGTGGCGGTTCGTCAGGCCCTGGTGGCTCCTCCGAGGGCAGTGGCTCATTCGACGGCAGCGGCAAATCTGGGAGCAGCTCGAGCTCCGGTTCGGGCTCGTCAGGCGATAGCTCAGGCTCCACTTCGGGCAGTGGTTCCGGCTCGGGCAGCAGCGAATCGGGATCCAGCGGCGGGTCCGGCTCAGGCGGCGGAGGCTCCAGCTCAGGCGAGGAAGGAGGTGGCAGCGAACCGGATTTCGAAAGTTCGGGTGATTCTCATGGCGGCAGCGGGTTCTCGATGCAGATGAAACCCCAAACTCAGGAGGAATCATGAGACTCGCCCACCGACTAACGACCTGCGCAGCCGCCGCGCTCGGCGCACTCGCGCTGCTCGCCCTGCCGGGGGCAGCCGCGGCCAAAGACGGCAATCACGACCGCATCCCCGATCGCTGGGAGCGCCACCACCATCTCTCGACCGCGGTCAACCAGGCAGGTCGCGACCAGGACAATGACCACCTGCGCAACCGGGCCGAGTTCCTCGCCGGAGACAACCCACGCGATCGCGACAGCGACGACGACGGGGTTATGGACGGCAACGAGAACGCCGGCACGATCACGTCGTTCGACGCCACGACAGGAAAACTCGTGATCGGCCTCTTCAACGGCGACTCGGTCAGCGGCCTCATCACCGAAAGCACCCGGATCAAGTGTGAGGACGAGCATTCGCCAGACGTCGCCACCCGCGCCCGCCACGGCGAGGAAGAGCCGGGCGATGACCACGGCGAAGGCGAAGAGCCCGGCGACGACAACGGCGGTCACGGCGAAGAGCCGGGTGACGACAACGGAGGCAACTCCGGTCCTGGCAACGGCGGCGAGGACAACTCCAGCCCCGGATCGTCCAATTCCGGTCGCGGGCCGAGCGGCCATGACGACAATGGCACCGGTGCTAACTGCACCACCTCCGACCTGATCGTCGGCGCGACCGTCGAGGAGGCCGAGCTGGAGCTCGAGCACGGCACCGCGACCTTCGACGAGGTCGAGCTGGCCGGCTGAGGGTCCGGCTTACTTGGCGTCGAGCCAGTCCTGGCCGACGCCGACGTCGACCTCGAGCGGAGGATCGAGCTGGTAGGCGGCGCACATCTCGCGCCGCACCAGCTCGACCGCGCCGTCCATCTCCTCCGGCGGGCCCTCGAAGAGCAACTCGTCGTGGATCTGCAGGACCAGACGGGTCTTAGTGCTGGCCTCGCGCAGGGCGTTCTGGCAGCGCACCATCGCAATCTTGATGATGTCCGCCGCAGTGCCCTGGATCACGGTGTTGACCGCGAGGCGCTCACCGAGGCGGCGCGTGTTGGGGTTGCCGGAGCGCAGCTCGGGAATCGAGCGGCGGCGACCGAGCAGCGTGGTGACGTAGCCCTCTTCCTGCGCCCGCTCGACCACCTGCTCGCGGAAAGCGCGCACCGCGGGGAAGCGCTCGAGATAGCGGGAGACGAATTCCTCGCCCTCTTTGCGCGGGATGTTGAGCCGGTCAGCGAGGCCGAAGCCAGTGAGGCCGTAGACGATGCCGAAGTTGACCATCTTCGCCTTCGAGCGCTGGCCGACGTCGACGTCGTCGCGGGAGATGTCGAAGACCTCGGCCGCAGTTGCAGCATGGACGTCTTCGCGGGCGCGGAAGATCTCTTTCAACACCTCCTCCTCGGCGACGTGGGCGAGCACGCGCAGCTCGACCTGGCTGTAGTCGGCGGAGAGCAGGCGGGCGCCTTTTTCGGCGACGAAGCAGGCCCGCACGGGCCGACCGATCTCGGTGCGGATCGGGATGTTCTGCAGGTTGGGATTGGTGCTGGAGAGGCGGCCGGTGGTGGTCGCCGCCTGGTTGAAGGTGGTGTGGACGCGGCCGGTATCGGGGTCGATCAGGTCGGGCAGCGAGTCGAGATAAGTGTTCTTCAGCTTTGTCAACTCACGCCAGGACTCGATCTTCTCGACGATCGGGTGCTCGTCGCGAATCTGGGCGAGGACGCGGGCGTCGGTCGAGAAACCGGTTTTGCCGCGCCGCTTACGGGTCAGGCCGAGCTTCTCGAACAGCACCCGCCCGACCTGCTGCGGCGAACCGATCGTGAACTCCTCCTCGGCCAGCTCGAAGATCTCCTTCTGCAGGGTCTCGATCCGCTCGCCGAAGCCGGCGCCGACCTCGGCCAGGCGTTTGGCGTCGAGCTTGAGGCCCTCGCGTTCCATCGCCGCCAGCACGTGGACCAGCGGCAGCTCGATCTCGCTGAGCAGATGACCGAGCCCGAGCTCCTCGATGCGAGGACGCTGCGTATCGGCCAGCGCCGCGACCAGGTGGGCTTCCTCGGCCGGCTCGAGGCCGGCCTCGCCGTCGCCGTCGAGCGAGAGCTGGCCGTCGTCCTCGTCCTTGGCCGGCGCCGTCTCGGCGGCGAGGCCGATACCAGCATCGGCCGCCAACTCGGTCAGCTCGTAGGTACGGCGCTGTGGCTCGAGCAGGTAGGCGGCGAGCATCGTGTCGTGCTCCAGCGCCAGCTCGATGCCCTCGCGCACGGCCGCGGCGAGCAGACCGTGGCGGCCGCCGCCGAGCGACTTGAGGTCGTGAGCAACAAGGCCACGGTCGGGCAATGCAACCGCGAGCTCATCGAGGGTCGATGAGCCGGCGAGGGTGCGCTCGCCTTCGGCGGCGGCCCAGCGATCGCCGTCGATCGCCAGCGCGACAGGCCCCTCCCCCGCCTTCAGGTCGTCCGGCTTTCCCTCCTCGGCTGCCACGGCCAGCTCGGTCTCGACGCTGCGGCCTGGAACCGCCTCGCCTTCGGGCAGCGCTTCTTCGAGCCGCTCGAGCACCGCCCGCAGCTCGAACTCGCGCATGAAGTCGCGCAGGGCGCCGCGGTCGGGCTGCGAGGACATCGCCGCGCCCAGGTCGACCCCGGTCTCGATGTCGTACTGCAGCGTCGCCAGCTGCTTCGACATGCGGGCGTCGTCGGCGTGCTCGACCAGGTTCTGCTTGCGCTTGGCGCCGGAGATCTCATCGACGCTTTCCAGCACCTTCTCCAGCGTGCCGAACTGCTGCAACAGCTGGGTCGCGGTCTTCTCACCGATCCCAGGAACGCCAGGGATGTTGTCCGAGGTGTCGCCGCGCAGCCCCATCAGGTCGGTGATCAGCTCCGGCGGGACGCCGTAGCGCTCGCTCACCGCATCGCTGTCGTAGATCTTGGTCTCGGTGATCCCGCGCGATGTGCTCATCACCCGCACCCCCTCGCCGACCAGCTGGTAGGCGTCGCGGTCGCCGGTGACGACCATCACCGGAATCCCCTCTTCGCGCGCCTGGCGGCTGAGCGAGGCGATCACGTCGTCGGCCTCGTAACCCTCGACCTTGACGTTGGTGTAGCCGAAGGCCTCGACCAGAGGCATCAGGTGCGGCCACTGCTCGCGCAGCAGGTCGGGCCGCGGTTTGCGCTGCGCCTTGTAGAGGTCATAGGTGACCTCGCGGCCGGACATGCCGGCATCCCAGGCGACCACCACCCCGGCCGGCGCGTGCTCGTCGATCACCTTGACCAGCATCGAGGCCAGTCCGTAGATCGCGTTGGTCGGTCGCCCGTCGCTGGTCCCGATCGACTCCGGCAGCGCGAAGAACGCCCGGTAGGCGAGCGAGTTGCCGTCGATCAGAAAGAGCTCGTGCTCAGGGTCGGTCTTGGCCGCGGCCATCGCGCCCAACTCTATGGCGCGCTTCGCGCTAACGGGGTTCGTCGGCAAAGCGCGGTTCCCGCGCGAGGCGGATGCTGCGAACAACCGTTTCTTCAGGACCGCTGGCGGGAGTCATTGCGAGCGCCAGCTCGAGTCGGAGCGAATGCCGGCCGAGGTCGATCAATGCTGCCTGGGAGAGCCGGCAGTGAACTCCGAGCTCACCCGCATCGGTTGCCTCCTTGCTGCCGGCGCAAACCAGCTTTTGGCCGCTTTGCCGCTTCGCCGACGCTCGCAGAGTGACCTTGCCTGCCTGCGACAGGCGGAGATGCACGTTGAGGTAGCGACCAGAGCGGTCTTGGCCCGCAAACGAGAGGGTCGCAGCGGAGATGCTTGGGGGCGAGGAGATGGGCGGTTGAGGCGCGGGCTCGGTCGGAGGCGCGCCCCCACTCGCAGGCATTTCATCTTCGCCGAGCCATGCGTCAACTTCAGGCCCGCGCGCAGCGAGGAATGCCGCCACCTCTTCAGTTGCTCCTTCCACCTTGTCCGGGTTCTCAAGCCGGGGGTCGCCTTCCCACCAAGGTTTGATCAACGCCGCGGTGTCGGCGGCAAGGTCGGGCAAGCCAAGCCCCTTGATCCCGTCGCGCACGCTCTTCAACTCTTTGCGGTATAGCACCTCGCAGGCGGGGTCGGCCAGGCACTTGTCGAACATCAGCCCAGCGGGTCCGTCGAAGGCGAGGTGGCGTTCGAAGGTTTCATCGGCCCCCCAGGGCAGCATCTGGAAGATGCCCGCCGGATCACTGTAGAGAAAGTAGTTGTTCGGCTGGAATTTGCCTGCCTGCCCGGCATAGCCATCCCAGTGGCCGATGTACTTTTCGACCGCCCAGATTCGGGTCAGCTGGGCGAGGTCCGCGACCGGAGCAACCGCCGCCGACCAACCATCCCCTTCGGTCGAGTTGACCGCGGCGACCAGGGCTTTCAGGTCATCCAAGTTGGCTGGATCGCCCTCGTCCACTTCGAAGCCACCTTCTTCCACTGATAGGGCCTCGACGCCCGGTTTTACGTCGGCGCCGGATTCACCCTCGTAGAGGTGCTGAGGGGGTTCTTCAAACTTGCCGAACCAACGTTCCAGCGCAACGTCGTCCATGTCCTCGATGTTGAGGTAGAGCCCGAACGGTTCCCCGTTGACCCGCACGAAGGCATAGCCGGTTCGCGAGGCTGCAAGACCGACGCCGCGATATGCCGTGTAGGCGAGGGTCTCGTGAATCAGGGAGAAGTCCTCAACCATGTTGTTGAGCGTCAGCTTCTTCAGCCCGAGATACTTTTTCCCCTTTTCGCCTTTTGCGTTTTCGAAGTTGAACTTGACCTTGAAGGCGGCCTTGCCGCTCAGCGGCCGGAAAGAGCCTTTGGCGCTGCCCTTGAGCCGGATCCCAACCGAATCGCGGGAAACGACCAGATGTTCTTCGCCGCCCGGTACGCCGTCCGTGGTCGAGATCGCGATGCCACCTTCAACGTATTTATCGGGTTCGGATTCCAGGTCAGCTTCCGCAGCCGGCGAAAGCGTCAGGTCGATCGCCACGACCTCGCCGGGGTCATAGAGCCAACCGGCTTCGCCCGGTTCGGGTTCGGCCGCGGCCGGCGAGGTTGCGAAGGCGAAGGCAGCGAGAAAAGTCAGGCCCAAACAGATCGCTCGAATCGTCCTCATGTAAATAGAACGCTAGCGGGAGCGGTTTCTACCGTCCATAGTCAATTTCCCCCGATTCCCGGAGGGGCCGTGCCTAGGCAGGCGGCGCGAATCTGATTCGATAGCTGCCATGGCAGTCAGCGCCCAGTACAGCGTCACGATCCGCGTCGAGCTCGACGCGCGCCAGGAGCCGCTGGGCAAGCTGACCGCGTCGATCGCCGAGGCGGGCGGGCAGCTGCAGGGCGTCGACCTCGTGCCGGGCGCCGGCGGCGAGGGCAAACGGGTGCGCGAGTTCACGATCGACGCCCAGGACCGCGAGCACTGGGAGCGGATCCTGCGGGCGATCGGCGGCACCCGCGGCGCCCGCGTGCTCGACTACGTCGACCGCACGATGCAGATGCACCGCGGCGGCAAGATCTCGGTCGAGAACAAGTACCCGCTGAAGACCCGCGACGATCTCTCGATGGCCTACACGCCAGGCGTCGCCCGCGTCTGCCAGGACATCCACGACGATCGCAGCAAGGCCTTCGAGTACACGATCAAGAAGAACACGGTCGCCGTCGTCTCCGACGGCAGCGCCGTGCTCGGACTCGGCAACATCGGCCCCGAGGCGGCGATGCCGGTGATGGAGGGCAAGGCGATGCTGTTCAAGGAG
>DATMIH010000128.1:0-4700 GCA_035554595.1 Solirubrobacterales bacterium | reverse complement strand
ATCAGCTCCTGGGGCAAGCCCGATCAGGTCCCCTTCCTCTCGATCCCGATGAGGACGACGATGGAGCGACTGGGCGTGCCACCGCCCCCGGCCGGAACGCCCGGGCCCCTCTCCCGGCCCACCCCCGCCGCCCTCGGCGGGGTGCTCGAAGGAGGCGGGTTCTCGGAGGTCGCCGTGGAGCAGGCCGAGGTCACCTTCGAGTTCGACTCCCCGGCGCACTTCACCGCCTACGTCAGGGCGATCGCCGCGCCGATTCGGGCGATGATCGCGCAGCATGCGGGCGAGGCTCAGGAGGAGGCCTGGGACGCGATCACGCAGGTGGCCACAGAGGTGGCAGGTGGCTCGAAACCGCTGAGCCTCTCGAACGTGGTCCTGCTCGCCTCGGCAACCGCCTAACGCTCGCCGATTCGGATCTGGCTCGAGATGTGCGCGCTACGTCTACTTGAACTTGAAACTGGCCAGGTCGGCACCGAAGGTTGGATTCCAGATCACCTTGTCCAGATCGATAGCGCTGGAGACGAAGATCGATTGCGTCAAGTTGCCAAAGGGGACCCAGGGCGCTTGTTCCATATATGAGCGGTCGAGGACCGCGTATTCATTTTCCCGCTGGGACCCTAGCGGTCTTTCGTCGAGTTGTCTGATCTTTTCGTTCAACGAGGGCACATCGAGTTGGGCGAAGTTGGTGTTGTAGGTCGGTAGGATGCTTTCGCCATCCAGCATCGGTTGGAAGAAGTCATTGGGATGCGGGTAGTCCTCGAACCAGTCGAACCACCCAGTATCCAAATTGGGCTTCGATGCGTTTCCTATCACCGTGAAGTAGCTGTAGCCGGAGACCTTCTTCACACGGGCGCTGAAGCCCAGCTCCTGAAGCACCTGCCGATAGTAGGTCCCCGCTTCGTAGTTGGGGCGTTCGTTATCCGTCCAGACCGTGATGTTGCGATCAGCTGGCTTGGCTTCCGCGATCAGCCTCTTCGCCTCGACCATGTTGTGTGGGTAGAGGTTAAGCTTTATATAGCCGGGCATTCCGGGTGGCAGGATCTGCTGGGAAGGGGCCATCTGACCGGCATAGATTCTCTGCAAGGCCGAGCGATCTACCGCGTAGTTGACTGCTTGGCGCACCTTGAGGTTGTCAAAAGGTGGCCGTCTCGTGTTCATCCAGAAAAAGTAAGTGTTGAGGGACGGCTCAACGCGAAATTGGGTGCCTTCGTACTTGCGCTTCAGCGCGCCATAGCGATCGGCAGGCGGCGACGCGAGACTCCAGTCGAGCTCGCCGCGTTCGACCTTCTGGACTAGCGACGTGCCGTTGGGCACAACAGCTATATCAATCCTTGCGAGGCGCCCGGTCGGCAACTGGGGCATCAGCCTCGCGTTGTTGCGGCGCCACTCGGGGTTGCGCGCGTAGTCCCAACCGCGGCCGGGGTCCGAAGTGGTGATCGCATATGGCCCGGTCGCCGGAGGAGGATTGGACGTCTGGTTACTGATTGGCGTGCCCGGAGGAACCGGCGCCACGAAGAGGAGGCCTAGCTCGTTGGTGAAAGTCCCTCGCGGCCTCAACAGATGGACTGTAATCTTGCCCGTCCTGTCATTGGTCGTAATGCCAGCAATGCCGTCCAGCCCCGTTCTTTGAAACTTGCGAGCACCGACGATGTCGGTGTAAAAAGAGGAACCTGGCGAGTTGAGCCTGAACATTCGCTCGACCGCGAATTTGAAGTCGGAGGCTTTTACCGGTCGGCCCGTGGAATATCTAAGGTCCTTCCGCAGGAACAGCGTGTATGTCGTACCGCCATTTGTGATCTTCGGCAAGCTTCTGGCGAGGCCCGGGATGACTTCGGCGCCTGCTGTCCCATCGGCATGCCTGTAGGTGAGCAGCGGAATGTAGGTGTCATACATCGCCGACCACCCTTCGGTGGTGTAAGAGAGTTGGGGATCGAGGTAGTCGGGAAACGAACTGGTGCCACCTCGCAGCGTATGCCCCTGCCCCGGGTGCGAGCGCCTCTTGCCTCTCTCTGCTGTTGCGCCCGGCGAAGTAAATGACACACCGAGCAGTGAGATCACCACGATGACAACGAACCAACCTGTTTTCATAGCCTCCGGCCTCTACTGTCTGAAATAGTCACGCGAATCTGCTCCACAGGGACACCCTAACGCCTAGCGAGCAAACCTTCGCGCCCTCAATACAGTGTGCGACCATGGAAGATCGCAATCGACTGCTCGGGTCGACAGCGTTCGCCTTCGGCGGCGCCTTTGTCCTCCACACGGTTGAGCATGCCTTCAAGCTTTCCGACATCCTCGGCACTCCGCGTCCCACGGGGATCGTTGTCGCCGAGTGCCTGACAATCCTTCAGTTCCTCGTACTGATCTTGGCGTCCTTCTTCGCCGCACAGGCCTTCTTCTCCCCACCTGAGAGCAGACCCCGGGGCCTCCGGGACGCGGCGGCGCTCCTCGCCGCCGCCTACGGATTCGGGCTCCTCTCAGTCGCCTTCACGATTGGAGTTGATTTCTCCGAACCTCACTCGCACGCCTACCGCATCGCAGGGGTGCTCGACGGCGTCTTCCTCGCCACTCTGATAATCACCGCACTCCTCGCGGCGATCGGCTTTTTCCAGCGTGATCGCGCGAGGCGCGACTACCTCCTGGGCTGGACCGGTATCGCCTTCATGGCTGCGAACCTCGTTGCCTTGACGGCCGGTGTCCTTCGATCCGAGGGCTACACGGACGAGAATGGGTTTGGCACCCTGACCGCCGGCCTCAATCTGGAGACGATTGGGCTCTTGGCTGCCGTGGTTGCCGGGGCGATCGCAGCACTCGCCTTTTTCGGCGCCGCCAGGTCAGGGGGCTCGAGGAAGGAGTTCGTGGCGCGTCGGGATCTCCTGCTCACCGCGGCGGCGGGCGCCTATGCCTTCTTCGCCGTCGTCCTTTTCATGGGTGAGGCGATCGTTGCGATCGCCGATTCAGGCTTGGGGTATTCCGACGCAGAGGTCACCTCGGCCTGGGTAGCTGTCTTGGCCAGACTCGTCTCCTGCGGCGCCGTCGTCTGCGTGATAGCCGCCCTTCAACCAGCTTTCGCGCGGGCGCTTCAGCGACTGCGTGCAGAGGCTGTCGAGATGGCACCGACGGCCAAGCCGGATCCTTTATGAGGGCGCCTCGGTCTTCCCGTCAGCTCGTCGGGGCGGCACTTAAGTTGTACGGGGAATATCCGCTGCTCTTCCTGGTTCTGGCCGCCGGGGTGATCGTGCCCTACGAGGTGATCGTTCTTGCGGCCACTAGCGCAGACCCATTTGCCCACGGCTCCTTGGGCTTTGGCACCAGCACCTTGCTGACGCTCATCGGTCTCGGCTTGATCGGACCGCTGGTCTCGGCGCTGCACGTTCACGCGGTCAGCGAGGTATCGGAGGGGCGGAAGCCTCGGCTGGTTTCCGTGGCCCGGCGGGGACTGCAGGTGCTCCCAGTTGTCGCTGCGGCGGAGATCATCGCCTGGCTCGGAATCGCCCTGGGATTCTTGGCCTTTCTCGTTCCGGGAATCATCTTGTGGCTGCGTTGGTATGTGGTTGCCCAGGTAGCCGCAATCGAGCATGAAGGCTGGTTGCCCGCCCTGCGCCGAAGTCGTCAGCTAACCGCAGGCCACTACGGGCACCTGGTCGTTTTCGCGATCTACGTCACCCTGATTACCTCAGTACCGACGCTGCTGGTCGGCTTCGCCTTCGGACACGAGACCACCACCGTGGCATCGTTCTTGGTCGGCGTGGCCCTTGAGGTCGTTACCTGGTCCCTCAGTGCTCTAGCGGCGGCGCTCATGTACTTCGACCTTCGTGCCCGCATGGCCTCTGGCACCGCGCAGCTAGGTCCGACCCCGGATGCGCCTGCGGGAGGCGACTCCCAGCGGGTTGGCCAAAGCTGGGATCCGAGGCGTTACTCCGACCAGGATCGACCGAAGGGTTGGTACGTCGATCCAGGATCCCCCGATCGAATGCGCTACTGGAAGACTGGCGATTCACCAGGGTGGGAAGGCACTACCGGGACGCCTAAAAAGGTAAGACGGGAGTGGGAAGAGGAGCTCACAGATGGCGCCTCATAGAGAGACTCAAGGTGAACCGGTCGGTGGCCACCTGACGGTCGACTCAAACGACCTTCGCGAGGTGCAGCACAAGAACTGGGACTCCGCTGCGGTGGGGTGGAACGAGTGGAGGGAGTTCAACGATCGCGCGGACGCGCACATCAGCCAGCGGCTGGTGGAGCTCGCCGGTGTTCGGCCGGGGAGCCGGGTTCTGGACGTCGCTGCCGGCTACGGCGAGCCGGCGCTTACCGTCGCGCGCAAGGCCGGCCCGGAGGGTCGCGTGGTGGCAACCGACATCTCCGCCGAGATGCTCGCCTTCGGGCGCGAGCGCGCGGCGGCGGCCGGCTTGGGCAACGTCGAGTTCGTTGAGTCGGATGCCTCCAGCCTTGACTTCGAGCCAGGGAGCTTCGACGCCGCCGTCTCGCGCTGGGGGATCATCTTCGAGCCCGACGCGGAGGCCGCCGCGGCGCGCATCCGAGGCTTCCTTGAGGCGGGCGCGCGAATAGCGATCAGCTCCTGGGGCAAGCCCGATCAGGTCCCCTTCCTCTCGATCCCGATGAGGACGACGATGGAGCGACTGGGCGTGCCACCGCCCCCGGCCGGAACGCCCGGGCCCCTCTCCCGGCCCACCCCCGCCGCCCTCGGC
>DATMIH010000127.1:0-5198 GCA_035554595.1 Solirubrobacterales bacterium | reverse complement strand
GGTGCTCTGCAAGCCGGGCTCGATCACACCGCACACCAAGTTCAAAGCCGAGGTCTACTGCCTGAAGAAGGAGGAGGGTGGTCGCCACACTCCGTTCTTCTCCGGCTACCGGCCCCAGTTCTACTTCCGCACGACCGACGTAACCGGGATCGCCAACCTCCCCGAGGGGACCGAGATGGTGATGCCGGGTGACAACGTCGAGATGACGATCGAGCTGATCCAGCCGATCGCGATGGACCAGGGCCTGCGCTTCGCCATCCGCGAGGGTGGCCGGACCGTCGGTTCGGGGGTCGTCGCCGAGGTCATCGAGTAGGCGCCAGCATCAAGGGCGGGCATTCGCCCGCCCCCGCCGCTTCGCGGCGAAAACATTTTTAAAAGACATACGACCGGGGGCGGTGCCCCACCACAAAGGGGCCCCGCCCTTTATGCGCGGTAAGACGCGCGGAGAAGACGAGAGAAAAGCTTAAAAAGTGGCAGCGATAGCAGCACAGAAAATTCGAATCCGGCTCAAGGCGTATGACCATGACGCCATCGACCGGGCTGCCCGCGAGATCGTCGAAACCGCGGAGCGCACTGGCGCCAGTGTTTCTGGTCCCGTGCCGCTGCCCACTGAGAAGAACGTCTACTGCGTGATTCGCTCGCCCTTCAAGGACAAGGACTCACGCGAGCACTTCGAGATGCGCACGCACAAGCGCCTGATCGACATCCTCCAGCCCTCGCCGAAAACCGTCGACTCGCTGCAGCGCCTCGACTCGCTGCCCGCCGGCGTCGACATCGAGATCCGCCTCTAAAGCCGTGGCCGCGATTCTCGGAAAGAAGCTTGGGATGACGCAGGTCTTCGCCGAGGATGGCGAGGTCATTCCCGTGACCGTGATCGAGGCCGGCCCCTGCAAGGTGACCGCGGTGCGCGAGCAGGAGCGTGACGGCTACGCCGCCGTGCAGCTCGCCTTCGGCGAGACCAAGCAGGGCAAGCTGAGCAAGGCCGAGGAAGGCCACCTGAAGAAGGCCGGCGCGGCGCCGATGCGCCACCTGGTCGAGTTCCGCGACGAGAACCTCGGCGCCGAGGAGGGCCCCAAGATCGGGGACGACGTCACGGTCTCCTCCTTCGAGGCCGGCCAGAAGGTCAAGGTCGCGGGGATCTCGATCGGCAAGGGCTTCCAGGGCGGGATCAAGCGCCACAACTTCAGCCGCGGCCCGGTCACTCACGGCTCCCACAACGTGCGCGCGCCGGGATCGATCGGCGCCAGCACCTTCCCCGCCCGCGTCTTCAAGGGCATGCGGATGCCGGGGCAGATGGGCAACAAGCGGATCACCCAGAAGGGCCTTGAAGTTGCCCAGATCGATGCCGAGAAGAACCTGCTGCTGATCAAAGGCTCCGTGCCTGGCTCCCGCAATGCGATGGTCGAGGTGAGGACCGATGGCTAAAGCCACCGTGCTCGGTAAGACCACCAAGGCGGACCTGCCGAAAGAGCTCTTCGACGAGCCCTTCCATCACTCGCTGGTCGACGAGGCAGCGCGCGCTGATCTCGCCTCGCGGCGGCAGGGCTCGGCCTCGACGCTGACCCGCGGCGAGGTCTCAATGACCGGCGCCAAGGCCTGGCGCCAGAAGGGCACCGGCCGCGCCCGTGTCGGCGCCCTCAGCTCGCCGAGCCGCTTCGGCGGCGGCGTCGCCTTCGGTCCGAAGCCGCGTCACTACACGGTCAAGGTCAACCGCAAGGCGCGCCGCAAGGCGCTGCGCTCGGCACTCTCGGTTCACGCCGAGCGCGACAGCGTTGCCCTGCTCGACGCCGGCAACTTCGAGACGCCTTCGACCAAGTCCGCGGCCGAGGTGCTGGCAAAATGGGGAGCCAGGCGCTCGACCCTGATCGTGCTCGCCCCCGAGGAGGGCGGTGCGGCCAAGAGCTTCCGCAACATCCCCAAGGTCGAGGTGGCCGAGGTCAGCGCCGTCGGAGTCGCCGACGTGATCGGGGCTGCCTCGCTGGTCGTCTCCGAGAAAGCGCTGGAGAAGCTGCAGGAGAGGCTCGGCTGATGGACGCTCGCACGACGATCATCCGACCGGTCGTATCGGAGAAGAGCTACGCCTTGATCGGCGAGGGCAAGTACACCTTCCGCGTCGACGATCGGGCCCACAAGACCCAGATCGCCCACGCGATCGAGGAGATCTTTGAGGTCAAGGTTGCTGCCGTGCGCACCTCCAAGGTGCGAGCCAAGCCGAAGCGCCGCGGCCTGCACCAGGGCAAGACGCGCGGTTGGAAGAAGGCCATCGTTCAGCTTGCTCCCGGTGAACGGATTGAGCTGTTCGAGGGTGCAGAGACTGCATAGGAAATAAGGAATGCCGAACCGAAAAACAAAACCGACGAGCCCCGGACGCCGCTTCGCGACGTACCCGCTGCGCGAGCAACTGACCGCGACGAGCCCCGAGCGCAAGCTGACCGAGGGCCTGCGCAAGTCCGGTGGCCGCAACGCCAACGGTCGCGTCACCGCCCGTCACCGCGGCGGCGGTGCCAAGCGCCGCTACCGCCAGATCGACTTCAAGCGGCTCAAGGACGGCGTGCCCGCCAAGGTGGCGAGCATCGAGTACGACCCCAACCGCAGCTGCTACATCGCCCTTCTTCACTACGCCGACGGCGCCAAGAGCTACATCCTGGCCCCGGCCGCCCTCTCGGTTGGCGATCAGGTCCAGTCAGGTCCGGGCGCCGACATCCGGCCCGGCAACGCGCTTGCGCTCTCTGAAATGCCGACCGGCACGCTCGTCCACAACGTCGAGCTCACGGCTGGCCAGGGCGGCAAGTTGGGCCGCTCCGCCGGCACCTCGATCCAGCTTGCGGCGAAGGAGGGCGACATGGTGACGCTGCGCCTGCCCTCCTCGGAGATGCGGCTTGTGCGCGCCGAGTGCCGCGCCACCATCGGCGTGCTCTCCAACGCCGAGCACCAGAACGTCACGATCGGCAAGGCGGGACGCAACCGCCACAAGGGCAAGCGCCCGCAGACCCGCGGCGTCGCGATGAACCCCGTCGACCACCCGCACGGCGGCGGCGAGGCTCACCACACTCCCGGTGGTCACCCGGTGACCCCCTGGGGTAAGCCGACGCTTGGCTACCGCACCCGTAAGAAGGGCAAGCAGTCTGACCGCTACATCGTGCGCGGCCGTCGCCGCGGAAAGAAGAAGGGTCGCTGAGATGGGTAGATCGACGAAAAAGGGCCCGTGGGTGGAAGAGGCGCTGATGAAGCGCGTCAACGCCATGAACGAGTCCGGCACCAAGCAGATGCTGAAGACCTGGTCACGCAGCTCGACCGTCTTCCCCGACATGGTCGGTCACACGATCGCCGTCCACGACGGGCGCAAGCATGTTCCCGTCTTCATCTCCGAGTCGATGGTCGGTCACAAGCTGGGCGAGTTCGCGCCCACCCGCACCTTCCGCTCCCACTCCGGCACGGGCAAGGGTGACTAGCGTGGCCGCAGCCCCCGTCGTCGTTCGTGCCAGTTCTCGCTACGTGCGGGTGGCGCCGCGCAAGGCGCGCCTGATCGCCGATCAGGTGCGCGGGATGCATATCGAGAAGGCTCGCGCCCTGCTCAAGTTCTCGCCTCGCGGTGCGGCTGAAGACATCCGCAAGCTGATCGAGTCGGCTGCCGCCAACGCCGAGAACAACCACGACCTTGTCGCCGACGAGATGCTGATCTCAGAGATCACCGTCGACGAAGGCCCGACGCTGCGCCGTTACCGGCCGCGCGCACTGGGCCGCGCATCACGGATCAACAAGCGAACCTGCCACATCGCGGTGGCCCTGAGCCCGGAAGAAGAGGACTAGAAGATGGGACAGAAGATCCATCCGGGCGGATTCCGCGTCGGCTACATCCAGGACTGGAAGTCGAACTGGTTCGAGGAGAAAGACTTCTCTGACGTCCTCAACGAGGACCTCAAAATTCGCGACCACATCGAAAACAAGCTTGCCCACGCCGGCCTCTCGAACATCACGATCGAGCGCCACGGCGAGATCGCGGTGGACATCCACACCGCTCGCCCAGGCATCGTGATCGGCAAGTCGGGAAGCGAAGTGGACGCGCTGCGCAAAGACCTGCACAAGCTCACCGGCAAACCGGTGAAGGTGAACATCCGCGAGGTCAAGCGCCCCGAGCTCGACGCCAAACTGGTCGCCCAGTCGATCGCCGAGCAGCTGCAGAACCGCGTCGCCTTCCGGCGCGCGATGAAACGCGCCCTGACCTCGGCGATGCGCTCCGGCGCCAAAGGCGTGAAGGTCCAGGTCTCCGGTCGCCTCGGCGGTGCCGAGATGGCCCGCACCGAGGGCTACTCCGACGGCCGCGTGCCGTTGCACACGCTGCGCGCGAACATCGACTACGGCTTCTTCGAGGCACGCACGACGACCGGCCGGATCGGCGTCAAGTGCTGGATCAACAAGGGCGAGGTGATGCCCGAGGGCTTCCGCGACCAGCTCACCGATGAGGAGAGCGGTCCGCCGCAGGGTGGCCAGCGCGGCGGCCGAGGTGGTCCAGGTGGAGATCGCGGTGGCCGCGGCGGCGATCGCGGCGGACGTCCCGGCGGTGGCCGCGGCGGTCCCGGTGGCGGTCGTGGCGGCCAGGGTGGCGGCCGCGGCGGTCAGCGCGGAGGTGGTCGCTGATGCTGATGCCGAAGCGGGTCAAGCACCGCAAGCAGATGCGCGGTCGCATGCGCGGCAACACCAAGGGGGGTAGCACCGTCGCCTTCGGCGAGTACGGACTCAAGTCGCTCGACCGCGGCTGGATCACCAACCGCCAGATCGAGGCAGCCCGCGTGGCGATGACCCGCAAGATCAAACGTGGCGGCAAGGTCTGGATCAACATCTTCCCCGACAAGCCCTACACGAAGAAGCCGGCCGAGACCCGCATGGGATCGGGCAAGGGCAACCCGGAGGGCTGGGTCGCGGTGGTCAAGCCGGGCAAGGTGATGTTTGAGCTGGCCGGCGTGCCCGAGGATCTCGCTCGTGAGGCGCTTCGCCTGGCCGGACACAAGCTTCCTGTCAGGACCAAGTTCGTGATGCGCGAGGGGGCGGATTCCCAGTGAAGGCCGCCGAGGTGCACGACCTCAAAGACGACGAGCTGATCGTCAAATTGATCGATGCTAAGCAGGAGGCGTTCAACCTGCGCTTTCGGCAGGCGACGGGCGAGCTCGAGAACACTGCGCGCCTGAGCAGCGCCCGGC
>DATMIH010000126.1:0-13558 GCA_035554595.1 Solirubrobacterales bacterium | reverse complement strand
CGACGCTGGTCTGGATGGCGCAGCTGGCGGCGATCGAGCTCCACCCCTCGCTCTCGCTGGCACCCGAGCACGACCGCCCAACAGTGCTTGCCTTCGACCTCGACCCAGGCCCACCAGCCGAAGTGCTCGCCTGCTGCCGGGTGGCGCTGCGCCTGCGCGAGCTCTTCGCCCACTTCGGCCTCGAGTGCTTCCCCAAGACCTCGGGCTCAAAGGGTTTGCAGGTCTACGCGCCGCTCAACAACGACGAGGTCACCTACGAGGGCGACGAGGGCGGCGGCGGAACCAAACCGCTGGCCCGCGCGATCGCCCAACTGCTCGAGAAGCAGACCCCCGACCTGGTCGTCTCGAAAATGAAAAAGGTCGAACGCAAGGGGAAGGTCTTCGTCGACTGGTCGCAGAACCACCGCCGCAAGACGACGATCGCGGTCTACTCCCTGCGCGCCCGCGAACGCCCCACCGTCTCGACCCCCGTGACCTGGGACGAGGTCGAGCGAGCGGTCGAGAAGGAGGATGCCGCCTCACTCGTCTTCGAGGCGAAAGACGTGCTGAAGCGGATCGACGAGCACGGGGACCTTTTTGCCCCGGTGCTGGAGCTGCGGCAGGCGCTGCCGGAACTCTAGTCTTGGCGACGCTCGTCGCCTGACCCTCCAAACCGTTGGGCGTGCTCAGTGTTCTGCTTGGCAAGGCGGTCTTCAGCTATCTCCCGGGTTTTTCGGTTCCTTGCTTCAACCGCGTCGATCCCCGCTCGCAATGGCTTGCGTATGCGTTCGAGGTAGAAGCGATTCGCATACGCAAGAGCCTCCCTTACAAAGGCGGCGATTTCGGTTGCAAGGAAAGCGATGCGCGAGGCCACACGGGATATTTCTGTCCAGATGGTCTTCCCGACCGCCCGTAGGGTCAATCCGAGATCCTCGACGAAGACCTTGACGCTGACTACAACGATCGCAATGAGCAACAGCGAGATTGGAATCACCACAACGGCATCGAGATGGGCAACAACGATCAGATACGCGAGCGCCATTACATATGCGGTGATGTAACTCCAGTACACAGCCCCGGTCAACGCGGAGTCGCGATTTCCCTTGCGGGTGTGGAATCGGTAAATCAGGAACCTGATGGCATATCCAGAAACGAGAAGGACGGCCGGCCACGCAGATGGTGTGGGTCGGTAGCCAGCCTCCCCCGCGCCAAGGACTCTATTGATTGCATCTGCGACGGCGGTACAAGCTTCGTCGAAAGTTCGCAAGACACCCCGAACGCTTCTCCGAATAGATGGGTCCACCCCCCAATACCGGAGAGCGACGAGCGTCTCGTGCAGAAACGAACCGGAATAGATGAGTACAAAGAGGACGAGAGTCAGCAACGCGCTGAGCGCAGCCAACTCCCTGATGACTTTCGAGCCTAGTCTCCTCTCCCGCCAAAACTGGGCAATCGAAACGCACAACGCAACAACAACCGCGAGGTAAAACAGGACGATAAGGGTGGCGGTCATGGCGCTGAGACAATCTCACTACGCAAAATTCCCCTGATCACGCGAGGCAACATATCCAATGCAGTCTTATCTTGGTACTTAGGGATTTTCCTCGCTGGCACATGGGCCGTGGGTATCGGTTTGCCGGACACTCAGCGCGAAGCGCGTCCGACGGACCAGTGTCCGTCGCCTTCGGCTAGGTCAGTGGCTGGCGCACGACCGGCCGGCGCGTCGCCTTGACCTCGTCGAGGCGACGGACCGGGGTCGTGTAGGGGGCCTGCTTGGCGCGCTCGGGGTCGCTCTCGGCCTCGGCGAGAATCTGCTCGATCGCCTCGGCGAAGCCGTCGAGGCTCTCCTTAGTCTCGGTCTCGGTCGGCTCGATCATCAGCGCCTCCTCGACCAGCAGCGGGAAATAGACGGTCGGCGGGTGAAAGCCGAAGTCGAGCAGGCGCTTGGCGAGGTCGAGCGTCGCCAGGCCCAGCTCCTTCTTCATCGGCTTGCCGGAGAGGACGAACTCGTGCATGCAGTGACGGTCGAAGGCGACCGGCAGGCGCTCGCCGGCGCGACCCTCGGCCAGGCGCGCCTTGAGGTAGTTGGCGTTCAGCACCGCGGTCTCCGAGGCCTCGGCGAGACCGTCGCCACCGAGACTGAGGATGTAGGCGTAGGAGCGGACGAAGACGCCGAAGTTGCCCTGGAAACCGCGCAGGCGGCCGATCGACTTGGGCCGCTCGAGATCGAGATCGAAGCTGGGTCCACCGCCGTTGTCGCTCTCGCGCCGCACCACCTGCGGCCGCGGCAGGAAGGGCTCAATCCGCTCCGAGACCGCGATCGGGCCGGCGCCGGGGCCGCCGCCGCCGTGCGGCTGGCTGAAGGACTTGTGCAGGTTGACGTGGACGATGTCGAAGCCCATGTCGCCGGGCCGCGAGTGGCCCATCACCGCGTTGAGATTGGCGCCGTCGTAATAGAGCGTCCCCCCCGCTTTGTGGATCAGCTCCGCAATCTCGGCGATGTTCTCGTCGAAGAGCCCGAGCGTGTTGGGGTTGGTCAGCATCAGGCAGGCGACCTGATCGGGGTCCTCATCGATCTTCGCCCGCAGGTCGTCCATCTCGACCCCGCCGCGCTCGTTGGTCGCCACCTTGACCACCTCGTAGCCGGCCATCGTCACCGACGCTGGGTTGGTGCCGTGCGAGGTGTCGGGCGCCAGCACCTTGGTCCGCTCTTCGCCACGGTCGGCGTGGAAGGCGCGGGTCAGCAGCAGGCCGGCGAGCTCGCCGTGCGAGCCGGCTGAGGGCTGCAGGCTGACGTGGGGCAGGCCGCAGATCTCACCGAGGCTCTCCTGCAACAGCCACATCAGCTCCAGCGCCCCTTGAGCGCGCTTGGGGTCCTGGGCCGGGTGCAGGCGGGCGTGGCCAGGCAGCGCCGCGACCCGCTCGTTGAGCCGCGGGTTGTGCTTCATCGTGCAAGAGCCGAGCGGGTAGAAGCCGCTGTCGAGGTCGAAGTTGCGGCGCGAGAGCTTGTTGTAGTGACGGACGATCTCCGGCTCGGCGATCTCCGGCAGGCGCGGCGGCTCGGCGCGCAGGAGATCGGCCGGGATCAGTTCGGCGAGCGGTGGCTCCGGCACTTCGGCGTCGGGCATTACGGCGGCACGCCGTCCCGGCTTCGACTTCTCATAGATCGTGCGAGCGCGTTCGGCCTGCATCGGGGTCTCGGTCAACGCCATCAGGAGACCCCCTGTGGCGACTTATCCGTCATATCGACGGGAAACTCGCCACGCTCGGCGACGATCGCGGCCCCGAGCGCATCGGCGAGCTTGTCGATCTGGGCCTTGCTGCGGCGCTCGGTGATTGCAACGAGCAGGCCGTCCCCGTACTCGGGGTACTCGCGGCCGAGTGGGTAGCCGGCGGCGATGCCTTGCTCGGCACAACGCTCGAGCACGCGCTCAACCGGCGCGTCGAGGCGGACGGCGAACTCGCGCGCGACCGGCGCGTTGTGCAGCAGCTCGACCCCCTCGACCGCGGCCAGCCGCTCGCGGGCGTAGGCGGTGCGGCGAACCAGCAGCTCGCCGAGCTCGCGGAAGCCCTCGCGGCCGAGCCAGGCGAGGTGGACCATCGCGCCGAGCGCGTTGAGCGCCTGCGCGGTGCAGATGTTGTGGGTCGCCTTCTCGCGGCGGATGTGCTGCTCGCGCGTCTGCAGGGCCAAGACGAAGCCGCGGCGGCCGTCGACGTCGTCGGTTTCGCCGGCGATCCGGCCCGGCATGCGGCGGATCTGTTCCTCGGTCGCGCAGAAGAAGCCGAAGGAGGGCCCGCCGAAATCGAGCCGGTTGCCGAGCGGCTGGCCCTCGCCGAGGGCGATGTCGGCGCCGCACTCGCCGGGCGGCTTGAGCACACCGAGCGTCATCGGGTCGGTGGCGACGACGAGCAGGGCACCGTGCTCCTTCGCCGCGGCGCCCAGTGCCTCGACCTGCTCGACCGCGCCGAGGAAGTTGGGGCTCTGCAGGAAGACCGCCGCGGTCTCGCCGTCGACCGCCGCGGCCAGGGCCTCCGCGTCGGTCTCGCCGTCGCGCAGCTCGACCTCGACCAGCTCGGCGCCGTAGCCGACCGCGTAGGTCGCCAGCGTCTCGCGGCTGTGCGGGTGCAAGCCGCGTGAGACGACGAAGCGCTTGCGTTTGGTCGCCGCCATCGCCAGGTAGCCGGCGGAGGCGACCGAGGAGGGGCCCTCGTAGAGGCCGGCGTTGGAGACCGGCAGGCCGGTCAGCTCCGACATCGCGGTCTGGAACTCGAACATCACCTGCAGACCGCCCTGGGAGATCTCCGGCTGATAGGGCGTGTACGGCGTTAGGAACTCGGAGCGCTGGGTGATCGCGTCGACGATCGCCGGCACGTAGTGGTCATACATCCCGGCGCCGACGAAGCAGACCTGGCTCTCGGCGTCCTCGTTGCGCGCCGCCAGCGCCGCCAGCCGCTCGTAGACCTCGGCCTCGCTCATCCCGTCGGGCAGCGCCAGCGGGCGGCCGAGACGGAGCGGCGCGGGGATCTGCGCGAAGAGGTCGTCGACCGAGCCGGCGCCGATCGCGGCGAGCATCTCGGCCCGGTCGGCGTCGGTGGCTGAGGTGTAGCGGGTCACGCGCTGAAGGCTACGGAAGCCGAAGAGCGGGGCACCCTAGCCCTTTTCCAGCATCTTGCGGTATTCGTCGGCGCCGAGCAGCGCCCCGCGCTCCTCCGGCTGGGTCAGCTTGACCTTGACCAGCCAGCCCTCGCCGTAGGGGTCCTCGTTGATCTTCTCCGGCGTGTCTTCGAGCGAGTCATTGACCTCGACGATCTCGCCCGACATCGGCGCGATCACGTCGGAGACCGCCTTGACCGACTCGACCTCGGCGTAGGAGGCATCTTTGGAGATCGTCGCGCCGACCTCCGGCGGGTCGTAGAAGACGACCTCGCCGAGGCTGTCCTGGGCGTACCAGGTGATCCCGAAGACAGCGTGCTCGTCGCCGTCGAGCCGCGCCCAGTCGTGCTGATCGTGGTAGAGCAGGTCGTCGGGATAGTGCGCGTCGGACAAGTTCATCCTTTCCGCTGATAGAGGGGCTTGGAAGCTATCCGGGCGGGCCGATGCTTGCCGCGCACGTCGATCTCGACCTCGGCTCCGGGCTCGGCCAGCTCGGCGCGGACGTAGGCCATGCCGATGCCGAGCTCCAGCGAGGGCGAGAAGGTGCCCGAGGTGGCGGTGCCGACCTGCTCCTCGCCGACCAGCACTGGATTACCTTCGCGCGGGATGCCGGCGCCCTCGATCTTGAATGGCGCCAGCTTCTCGGCCGTGCCCTCGCGGCGGGCGCGGGCTACAGCGTCGGCGCCGATGAAGCCGGTGGCCTCAGAACAGCACCAACCCAGCCCGGCCTCGATTGGGTTGCGCTCCGGGGTCAGGTCGTTGCCGTGCAGGTGGAAGCAGACCTCGAGCCGCAGCGTGTCGCGGGCGCCGAGACCGCAGGGGACAACGCCGGCGTCGAGCAGCTCGGCCCAGATCGCCGGGGCGATCTCGGGGTCGATCAGCAGCTCGACCCCGTCCTCACCGGTGTAGCCGGTGCCGCAGACGAGGGCGGGCCGGTTGCCGATCCGTACCGTGGCGACCCGCATCCGCGCCGGCAGGGCGATGCCGAGGGCGCCGGTGAGGATCGCGCGAGCGTGCGGGCCCTGAACGGCGAGCATCGCGTAGCGGTCGGCAACATCGCGCACGGCGACGTCGAAGCTGCGGCTCCAGCGGCCGAGCCAGGCGAGGTCGGCGTCGTGGTTAGCCGAGTTGGTGACGATCAGGTAGCGGTCGCCGCCGAGCCTGTAGGTGAAGAGGTCATCGAGCACGCCGCCCTCCTCGTTGCAGAGGCAGGAGTATTGGGCGCCGCCGATCTCGATCTTCGCCACGTCGTTGGAGAGCACGCGCTGGAGGAAGGCGAGCGCGCCAGGCCCCTCCACCTCGACCTCGCCCATGTGCGAGACGTCGAACATGCCCGCGTGCGTGCGCACCGCCGCGTGCTCCTCGCGGATCCCCTCGTAGGTAACCGGCATCTCCCAACCGGCGAAGGGAACGAGCTTGGCGCCGAGTTCGGCATGGCATCCGTGGAGAGGGGTGCGCTTCAGTGCTTGGTCGGCCACGCGCGGCAGCGTATTGAAGAGCTGTGCCAAGCTCGTCCACGCAGATGAGCGCCCAGCCGCACAGCGACATCCGCCGCGCCGGTGCCGGTGACGCCGCCAACGTCGCCCGCCTCCTGCACGACTTCAACAGCGAATACGACGAACCCACCCCGAGCGTCCCCGCCCTCACCGAGCGCCTCGGCGAACTTCTCGGCGAAAACGAGATCACCGTCCTGCTCGCTGGCGACCCACCAACCGGCTTCGCCCTCTTCCGCCTCCGCCCCTCGCTGTGGGCCAAGGCGGCCGACGCCTACCTAGAAGAGCTCTACGTCATCCCAGCCCAGCGTCGCCAGGGCATCGGCCGAGCCCTACTCGAGGCCTCAATCGAAGCGGCTCGCGACGCCGGCGCCAACCACTTCGAGCTAACCACAGGCGAAGACGACTCCGAAGCAAGAGCGCTCTACGAGAGCCGCGGCTTCACGAACCACGAAGGCGCCCCCGACGGCCCACGCATGCTCTATTACGAGCTCGACCTCTAAAGCTCAGGAGACGAGGACGGCGCCAGCGACGCGCTTGATCCTTCAACGAATGACCTGCCGCTTCGAGGGCCGTTGTCAGGCCCTCCCGACGAACTCCCGCGAAGCGGCGGCGGGAGGGCCTGACAACGGCCCCCACCCCCAGCTCATTCTTTAAGGAACCCCGGAACGTCGATGTCGTCATCCGAGACCCGCAGTTTGCGGATATCGGTGTCCTCAGCCGAGATCCGCGGCCGGCTCTCATAACGGCGCCGCACCCGCTGCGGCGAGCGAGCGAGAAGCTCGAACCCCTCGAAGCCGGTGGCGATGACGGTGACCCGCACCTCGTCTTTCATCGACTGGTCGACGACCGAGCCGAAGATGATGTTGGCGTTGTCGTCAGCCTCGGACTGGACCAGTTGGGCGGCCTCGTTGACCTCGAAGAGGCCGAGGTCCTCGGGCCCGGTGATGTTGAGCAGCATCCCGGTCGCGCCCTTGATCGACTCCTCGATCAGCGGCGAGGTGATCGCCGCCTTGGCGGCGTCGAGGGCGCGCGCCTCGCCGGAGGCGGAGCCGACGCCCATCAGGGCGGAGCCGGCGTCGCGCATGATCGTGCGCACGTCGGCGAAGTCAAGGTTGATCAGGCCGGGGATCGTGATCAGGTCGGTGATGCCCTGCACGCCCTGGCGCAAGATGTCGTCGGCCTGACGGAAGGCCTCGAGCACGCTGGTGCGCCGCTCGACCGCCTGCAGCAGCTTCTCGTTGGGGACGATGATCAGGGTGTCGACGTTGTTGCGCAGCTTCTCGATTCCCTCGAGCGCCTGCTGCATCCGTCGTTTGCCCTCGAACTCGAAGGGCTTGGTCACGGCGCCGACCGTGAGCGCGCCGATCTCTTCCTTGGCGATCTCGGCGATCACCGGCGCCGAGCCGGTGCCGGTGCCGCCACCCTCGCCGGCAGTGACGAAGACCATGTCGGCGCCCTTCAGCGCCTCCTTGATCTCGTCGCGACTCTCCGCCGCCGCGCCGGCACCCACCTCGGGGTTGCCGCCGGCGCCGAGGCCGCGGGTCAACTCCTGGCCGATCGAGAGCTTGATGTCCGCGTCACATGCCTGCAGCGCCTGAGCATCCGTATTAACGGCGACAAACTCGACGCCGCGAATGCCGGCGTCGACCATGCGACTGACGGCATTCGTACCGCCGCCGCCGGCGCCGACCACCTTGATCACCGCTAGGTATGTGGATTCCATCTCCCGATTTCTCCAAGCCCGGCCCCGGTGGGGGCTGGATATGTCCCGGTCCACTAGGACTGGGTGTTGAGTTGAGCCTTCGTTCTGTCCGACGCTACAGCGATGCTTGAGAGTTCAAGGGTACGCCTTAACCGCGGAAATTGCGCTCAACGTAGGGTATCGGGCGAGGTCTGTCAAACGGCCGGGCGGCATCCTGCAAGGTCGATATCTCAAGGCTTACTTGAGGGTTGCGCTTACCTAACCCTATGGTCGAGGGTTCATTCGATGGGCGGAAGCGTATGCCCAGAGCCGCCTACCGCCGGGCGCCCCGGGGCGCTCAGGTCTACATAATCGAGCGCGGTGATCTCGGGGTCGGCGAGCACCGCCGCTGCCGCGCGCCACTTGCGCGGTGCATCGCCGGCACTGCCAAAGATCAGTTCTATCCCCGAGCTGAGTTCGACGCTCACCCCGCTCTCGCCGAAATGACTGCCGGCGAGGTACGGCCGCAGCGCCGGCGGCGCGGCGGCGAGAACGTGGACCTGTTCGAGCGCCGAGCCCTCGACGCGTGGGCCTTTGGGGGGTGAGTTGAGGGGCAGCCGAGGCAGATGGCTGTCTTCGGGCGGCACCAGCCAGGTGAGGACGGTGCCGTCATCGGCCACCGCGACGGCTTCGCTGCCACTGCCGATCGTCGCCACCGGCTCGGAGGCAACGAGGTGCGGCTCCACCGTCCTGCCGCTGATGAACTTCTGGGCGATGAAGGCAACGGCGATCACCGCAATTACCACCATCACCCATCGGTAGAACCCCCGGAACAGCCGGCTCACAGCTTCCAACCCTCTGGCCACTCGATCTCGCCCAGGACCTGGACCTCGGGCTGGAGCACGACGCCGGTCAGCTCATGCACGCGTCGCCGTCCCTCGGCCATCAGCGCCAGTACGTCAGCGGTCGTCGCGTGCCCGGTGTTCTCGACGAAGTTGGCGTGCTTCTCGGCGAACCGGGCTTCCCCTTGAGCGAGACCGCGGCAGCCGGCCGCCTCCAGCAGCTGACCGGCGCTGCGCCCCTCTGCCCGCGGGTCCTCCGGGTTCTTGAAGGTCGAACCGAAGGTCTTGATGCCCGACGGCTGCGCCTCGCGGCGCTTGCCGCGCATCTCGTTGAGGCGGGCGCGAATCGCGGCCGGATCGTCGGGGCGGAGCCTGAAAGCAACGCGCGAGACGACCTCGCCCGTGGTCAAGTTGGAGCTGCGGTAGGCAAATCCGAGCTCGTCCGGCTCACGGCGCTCGCGACCCCTCGCGGTGAAAACGTCAACCCAGGCGAGTACCTCGGCGAGCTGGCCGCCGTAGGCGTTGGCGTTCATCTTCACCGCCCCGCCCGCTGTGCCGGGGATGTTGACGCCGAATTCGATCCCGGCGAGGCCCCAACCGGCGGCCTTCGCCGCGGCCGAGGGGAAGCGAGCGCCGCCGCCGCAGACCATCCCCTCCGCCTCGCGCTCGATCGTCGCCAGCTCGCGATCGAGCTTGAGCGCGAGCCCGCGGAAGCCCGAGTCGGCGACGAGCAGGTTTGAGCCCGAGCCGATCACACCGAGGGGACGGCCCTCGTCCGCCGCCCAAGCCAGCACCGCGAGCAACTCCCCCTCGTTCCCGGGTCGGGCAAAGAAGTCGGCAGCACCGCCGGTGCGAACCGTCGTCAAACGAGCCAGTGGAAAGTCGGCCTGCACCGCGGCCGGCTGCGCGCTCACAGCTTCCCCTGTTCCTTTCCCGCCCATATCGATGCGAAGGAACAGCGCGGGCTCATGGTTTCTCCCCGTTGACCAGGGACTCGCCAAGCTTGAAGACGTCACCGGCGCCGATCGTTACCAGTACCTGGTCCGTGACGCCAACCGCTCGGTTCCTGTCGAGGAGGCGAGCCAAGGCATCGGCGCTGGGATCCGGCAACCAGAGCACCCGGCGCCCCCCCATCCGCTCGGCTGCTGCCTGCGCCACCTGCAGGCCGCTCACCCCGGCAAGCTCGCCGACGGGCTGCTCGCGGGCCGGGTAGACGTCGAGCACGACGACTTCGTCGGCCAGCGCAAGGGCGGCACCGAACTCCACGCCGAAGGCCTTGGTGCGCGAGTAGAGGTGCGGCTGGAAGACAGCGATCAGGCGACCGGGGGCCTGTTCGCGCAGCGCCGAGAGGGCGGCGCGGACCTCGGTCGGGTGGTGGGCGTAGTCGTCATACATACGGGCGCCGGCGCGGCTGCCCTTGAGCTCGAGGCGGCGCTTCACCCCTGGGAAGTCGGCGAGCGCCACGGCGACTTGCGCAGGCTCGAACCCCGCGGCCCCGGCGGCCAGGACAGCGGCGCGAGCGTTGAGCAGATTGTGGCGCCCGGGCACGGCGAGCTCGATCTCCAGGTCCGAGTCCTCCGGGCGCACCACCGCCCTGGCGCCCGCGGCGAACTCGGCGAAGGCGGTGCGCAGCTCGGCGACCGAGCCCCAGCGGCTGTGGTGGTCCATCTCGATGTTGGTGACGACGGCGATCTCGGGCTTCAGGTCGAGAAAGCTGCCGTCGCTCTCATCGGCCTCGGCAATCACCCACTCGCTGCTGCCCCAACCGGCGTTGGCGGCCTCGCTGTCCGGCCCGAGCCCCGGCACCTCGCCGCCGACGAAGAAGGCCGGATCGGCTCCGAGCCCACGCAGGGCCCAGACCAGCATCGCGGTGGTCGTCGTCTTGCCGTGGGTGCCGGCGACCGCGATCAATCGCTTCTCGGCGCAGAGCTCGGCCAGCAGGACGCCGCGGTGAATCGGCTCGATGCCGCGCTCGCGGGCCAGCGCCAGCTCCGGGTTGTCGGCGCCGATCGCGGTCGAGACGACCACCTCGGCGCCCTCGGGCAGGTTCGCCACATCGTGGCCGACGATCGGATCGAGGCTCGCCGCGCGCAGTCGCTCCATATAAGAGGACTCGCTGCGGTCGCTGCCGGTAACGCTCGCGCCGAGCTCGGCGCAAACCAGCGCCAGCCCGCTCATCCCAGCACCGCCGATGCCGATGAAGTGCAGTCGCCTGGACGCCCAGTCGCTCACGTTCCGGTGCGCCTTTTGTGGTCTATGCCCATATAAGGCGCACCGGAAGCGGCTGTCAGGACTTGGTCGGCGATTGTGCGGGCCGCGTCGGGGCGTGCGAGCGTGGTTGAGGCGGCAGCCATCGCGGCCAGTCTCTCCTCGTCCTCGAGCAGGGATGAGACGTGACCGGCCAGGAGCGACGGGCTCAGCGCGTCGTCCTGGACCGTCTCCGCCGCGCCGGCCTCGCTCATCCAGGCCGCGTTCGCCGCCTGGTGATCTGCCGTGGCATATGGATAGGGGACGAGGATCGCCGGCCGGCCCGCCGCGACCACCTCGAAGATCGAGCCGCCGGAACGGGCCAAGACCAGGTCACAGGCGGCAAGCACCTCGCCGAGATCGGGCTCGTAGGGAAGCAGGGTGTAGTCCTCGGCGTGCGATGCCGCCGCCAGGCGCCGCTCCAACTCCTCGTAATCGCGACGACCACTGAGGTGGATGACGTGGAAGTCGCGGCGAAACTCGGCGTCCGGGCCGCCCGCTCCCGTCTCGGCGAAGGCCTCGATCGCGGACTGGTTGATCGAACGAGCACCCTGGCTGCCACCCATCACCAACAGGCAGCGCGCCTCAAGGGAGATGCCGAAGCGGCGCCGCGCTGCCGCCCGGTCCGCACTCAGGATCGCCGCCGGCACCGGTCGTCCGGTGACGAGATAGGGATCCCCTTCGCGACCCTCGATCGGGAAGGCAAGGCAAACCCGGCGCGCCCGTCCCGCCAACAGGCGATTGGCGAGGCCGAGGTGGCTGTCGGCCTCGGTCAGGACCAACGGAGTCCTGGTCGACACAGCGGCGAGGCCGGCGGGACCGGCGACGTAGCCGCCACCGCCCAGAACTACGTCAGCACCGCGGCTGTGCAGAGCGCGCCGCGCTGCCGCCACGGCACCGACCGCCTCGCCGACGGCGACAGCAGCCCGCAGCGGATTGCGGCGATCTATCCCCCGCACCTTGAGGAAGTCGATCTCGTAACCGGCGGCCGGCACGAGCTCGGCCTCGATCCGCTCCCTGGTGCCGAGGAAGGAGACGACGGCGCCGCTAGCCCGAAGCTCGTCGGCGACGGCCATCGCTGGCACGACGTGGCCTGCGGTTCCCCCCGCTGCCACTACGACTCTGAGCGCTTTTTCCACGGCTGGGTTTGCTCCTTTTACGGGCAGGCGCGCGCCCGCCATCGACGACGCGCAGTTTGCCAGCGCCGGAGGCGCGAGCCGGACGCGCCGCGGCCGTTGCCCTTCCCCCGCGGGCGACGTTGAGAATCAGGCCGACCGCGAAGAGCGTTGCCAGCAGGCTGCTGTTGCCGTAGGAGACGAAGGGCAGCGGCACGCCGGTCAGCGGCGCCAAGCCCATCACGGCGAAGAGGTTGATCGTCGCCTGCGCCAGGATCAGCGAGGTGAGGCCGGCGACGAGAAGCTTGCTGTAGCGGTCGCGGGCTTTCTGCGCCACCCGCAGGCCGGCGTAGCCGAGCATCCCGAAGAGGCCGACGACACCGAGGATCCCGACCATGCCGAGCTCCTCGCCGATCACGGCCGAGATCATGTCGGTGTGGGCCTCGGGCAGGAAGCCGGCCTTGCCCACGCCGTTGCCGATGCCGACGCCGAAGATGCCGCCGGAGCCGAGCGCGATCTTTGCCTGGGCCGCCTGGAAGCCGCTGCCAGCGACGTCGGCACCGGGGTGAAGAAAGCCGGTCAAACGAGCCATCCGATAGGGCTCGACCACGGTCAGCAGCAGGGCGAGGCCGCCGAGGACGAGGGCGATCTTGCCGAGGTCGACCGGGCGGGCGCCGGCGGCGATCAGCGTGGCGGCGACCGAGAAGGCGATCACCATCGTCGTGCCCATGTCGGGCTCGGCCATGATCAGCAGGGAGGCAACACCAACGACGAGCAGGAAGGGCGCCAGCCCCTGCAGCGAGCGCACCCGCTTCGGTTCGCGGGCGAGCAGGTCGGCGCCGTAGAGGATCAGCGCCACCTTGGCCAGCTCCGAGGGCTGGAACTGCAGCGAGCCGGGGCCGAGCCAGCGACTGGCGCCGTTGGCGCTCGAGCCGGCGACGAGGACGACGAGCAGGAGGAAGAGCGAGGCGACCAGCAGGCCCGGCGTGAGGCGGCGGATCGCGGTCAGGCCGTGGCGGGCGCTGAGGTGCATCACCAGCAGGCCGAAGGCACCGAAGATCAGCGTGCGCTTGAGGTAGAAGGCGCTCTCGGCGAGGTTGCCGTTGCTGAGGATCTGGGTGGTCGAGCTGGCCGAGAAGACCATTACCGCGCCGAGCGCGAGCAAGCAGAGAGTCGCGGTCAGCAACAGGTTGTACTCAGTCGAAGCCGCTGCCGTCCGAGAGCGCTTCTTCTTGCCCTTGGCCTTCTTGGTCTTCCTGCCGGCGGCGAAGCCACCGAGCGAGAGGGCGCGAGCGCTCACGCCAGCTCCGCGACGATCTGGCGAAAGCGCTCGCCGCGCTGTTCGAAGTTCTCGAAGGCGTCGAAGCTGGCGCAGGCGGGCGAGAGCAGCACGGTCTCGCCGGGCTGGGCGGCGTGAGCGGCGAGGCGCACCGCTTCTTCCAGGTCCTCGCAGAGGTGCAGCTCGACGCCGGCCGCGATTGCCGGCGCCAGGGCATCGGCAAGGCGCCCGGCCGAGGCACCGGTCAGGTAGCAGGCGCTGCAGC
>DATMIH010000125.1:0-16120 GCA_035554595.1 Solirubrobacterales bacterium | reverse complement strand
TGCCCGCGTCCCAAACGGGTAAGGGAGCCGCATGGCGACGATGCGCTACCTGCACTTCTGCGCGCATGAGCAGTTCCCGCCCGACGAGCTCCTGCGCCAGGCGGTCGAAGCCGAGCGGGCCGGGTTCGACGGAATCGGCTGCAGCGACCACCTCCAGCCCTGGTGGGAGAACGGCGAGTCCGGCAACGCCTGGGTCTGGCTCGGCGCCGCGGCGCAGGCGACCGAGCGCGTGCTCTTCGGGACCGGAGTCACGCCGCCCGGCCCGCGCTACCACCCGGCGCTGATCGCCCAGGCCTGGGCGACGCTCGAGGTGATGTACCCGGGGCGTCCTTATCTGGGGTTTGGCTCCGGCGAGGCGCTGAACGAGGCGCCGCTCGGTCACGGCTGGCCCTCGGTCGGCGATCAGATCGCGCGGATGGAGGAGGCACTGGAGATGATCCGGGCGCTCTGGGACGGCAAGAAGCTGAGCGGCGAGGGTGACCACTTCTCGGCCGACGGCGCCTTCATTCACACCCTGCCCGAGGGTCGCCGGCCGCCGATCTACGTCTCTGCCTTCGGGCCGCAGGCCGCAGCGGTCGCGGGCCGCCAGGGCGACGGCCTCTGGACCCTGGCCGACCCGGAAGCGGTCCCGGAGATCCTCGACGCCTACCGCTCCGCCGCCGATGACGCGGACCGCGAGCCGGGCGAGATCGTCCTGCAGGTCGCCTTCTCCTGGGCGACGGACGACGAGGCGGCACTCGAGGGCGCCCGCGTCTGGAAGGGCGCCCAGCCGAAGGAGTTCTACAAAGAGGACTGGCACGACCCGAAGGCGATGTACGAGCACGGCGAGGAGCAGATGAGCGACGCCGAACTGCGCGAAGCGATGATCATCTCCTCCGACCCGGGCGAGCATCTCGAGCGGATCCGCGAGGTTGAAAAGCTGGGCGCGAGCACGGTGGCGCTGATGAACAACTCCGGCACCGATCCGCACGCGGCGATCGAGCTCTACGGCAGCGAGGTGCTGCCGAAGCTGAGTCGATCGCCGGCGCCTGCCTGAGCCGAGACCAAGGAGAGAGATGGAAGCTGCGGTGCTGAAGGACTACGGGTCGGATCCCGAGTTCGGCGAGTTCGAAGAGCCGAGCCCCAACGGGACGGCGTTGGTCACGGACCCTCCCTTAACTACCTCTGAGGTAGTGAAAGGGGGGCACGTGCTGGTCGAGGTCGAGGTCGCCGGCCTCAATCCGGTCGACCACACAATCGCCTCGGGCAAGTTCCCCGGCCGCGAACCGCCGCTGGCGGGCGGAGCTGCGCGAGGGCGAGTCGGTGCTCGTCCTCGGCTCAAGCGGCGTGCTCGGCCAGATCGCGGTCCAGGGCGCGCGCCTGCTCGGCGCCGGAAGGATCGTCGCCGCGGCCCGCGACGCCGAGAGCCTGGAGCGAGCCCGGCACGAGCTCGGCGCCGACGCGGTCGTCGAGCTCGATGGCGAAGCTGACCTCACGGAGCGCTTCAAGGAGGCGGCCGGCGGTGGCTTCGACGTCATCGTCGACCCCCTCTGGGGCGAGCCGGCGATCGCGGCGCTGGGGGCGCTCAACGTCGAGGGCAGGCTGATCCAGATCGGCAACTCGGCGGACGAGTCGATCGAGCTGCCGACCCGCGGCTTTCGCAATCAGCTCGCCCACATCATCGGCCACACCAACTTCAAGGCCTCGCGAGAGCTCAAACGCGAGACCTTCACGGCGATGTGCGAGCACGCGCTGGCCGGTGAGCTGGAGGTCGAGACGGAGGGAGTGCCTCTGAGTGAGATCGGCGAGGCCTGGAATCGGAAAAGCTCGCATCGCAAGATCGTGGTGGAGGTCTCCCGCGGGCGGCAGGCCGCGTAGGGAACCGCGATGCACCCGGTGCGGATCGGCTGCTCGGGCTGGAGCTACAAAGACTGGCGTGGCGGCCTCTATCCCGATGGCCTGCCGCAAAAGCGCTGGCTGGAGCGATACGCCGAGGTCTTCGACACGGTCGAGGTCAACGCGACCTTCTACCGGCTGCCGAAAGAATCGACTGTGCGGACCTGGGTCGAGCAGGTCCCGGGCGACTTCCTCTTCGCGGTCAAGTCGAGCCGTTACCTCACCCACATGAAGCGGCTGCACGAGATCGCCGATGCGGTCGCTCGCTTCTGGGAGCCGCTCGAGCCGCTGCGGCGAGGCAGGCGCCTGGGGCCGGTCCTCTGGCAGCTGCCGGAGAACTTCCACCGCGATGATGATCTGCTCGCCTCCGCGCTCGCAGAGCTGCCCCGTGCCCGCCACTGCTTCGAGTTCCGCCACGAGAGCTGGTTCGTGCCAGCGGTACGAGAGCTGCTGGCAGAGCACGGCGCCTCGCTGACGATCGGCGACGACAAGCGCCGGCCGCTGCCCGAGGCCAAGCCGATCGGCGAGCTCGCCTACCTGCGGCTGCACTACGGCCATCGCGGCCGCGGCGGCAACTACTCCGAGCCCGAGCTCGACGGCTGGCGCCGGCGGATCGCCGCCTGGCGCTCACGGCGAGAGGTCTTCGTCTACCTCAACAACGACTGGGAGGGTTACGCGCCCGCCAACGCCCGCTACCTGATGAACGGTCTCTCGCCGAGCGGATCGCCGGGCCGATGAAAAGCGAACCCGGACGCGATGGAGTGATCGCGTGCTGGACGCTATCTGCGAATCAGCCGCGCGATACGGTCGATCGGCCCGTTGACATCGGCCGAATCGCAGAAGCGCCCAGCGGGCCCGCCGCCCTCGCAGTAGTCGATCACTTCAGAGGCGAACAGCCAGGCGAATTCGTCGTCTTTTGATCTGTAGACCGCCCTCGGCGGACGGTGGCTGCAGCGCCGCAGCTGATCCTTCGACCTCGCCATGTAGAGGCAGTACAGGGCCACGAACCGGTCCTTGGAGGCGGGCGTCGTCAGAGGGAACGTGTCCTCACCCCCGGCCCGGTCCTGCTCGGATTCGTCCTCCCACTTTTCGTAGGGCGAGCGGCCGTCGCGTTCGTAGTAGTCGAAGAGCTTGACGCTGCCGAAGACGATCACCGCGAAGAGGACGAGGCCGAGCGGCAGCAGGATCGTCCTCTTCACTCGAGTAAGGGTCTCAGCTATTCGGCGCCGGCGACGGCGCGCTGCAACTGACTCTTGCTCATCTTCGAGCGGCCCTCGATGCCGAGCTTCTTGGCGTCGTTGTAGAGCTGTTCGCGGGTGCGCCCGCCCGGTCCGCTGCCCGAGCGCTTGCCGCCGCGGCTGCTGGCGGAACTACCGTTGGTTGAGCTGCGCGAGGAGGTTTTCGACTCGCCGGAGCGCGCCTTTTCCTTGTTGACGGCGCGGGACGCGATCTGCTCGGCGCGTTTCTCCGAGCGGCCGGCTTTCTTCTCGCTCTTCTTGATGTGCTCGTACTGACGTGCTCGTTTGGTGCCTTTTTTCACTCCGCGTGGGGGCATTGGGTCAGCTCCTTTCGTCAGCTAGCCCAATACCCCACGCGGCGCGAACTATGCGCTGGTCGTCGCCTCGCGTTGGCCCTCGTGCACGCCCTCGGCGAACTCCTCGACGATCTTCGCGTTGAAGGCATCGAGGTCGTCGGGCTTGCGGCTGCTGACCAGGCCCTGGTCAACGTGCACTTCCTCGTCGACCCACTCGGCGCCGGCGTTGCGCAAGTCGGTCTGCAGGCTCGGCCAAGAGGTAAGCGTGCGACCGTCGACGACATCGGCGTTGATCAGGGTCCACGGCGCGTGGCAGATCGCCCCGACCGGCTTGCCGGCCTCGAAGAAGGCGCGGACGAACTGGACCGCGTCGGTGTCCGTGCGCAGTTGGTCGGGATTGGCGACCCCGCCCGGCAGCACCAGGCCGTCGTAGTCGTCGGCGCTCGCCTCCCCCACCGCTTTGTCGGCAGTGAAGGTGTCGCCCTTATCGAGATGATTGAAGGCCTGGATCTCCCCCGCTTCGAGGGAGATCAGCTCAACCTCCGCGCCCGCCGCCTCAACGGCCTCACGCGGGCTGGTCAGCTCGATTTGCTCAACCCCCTCGTTGGCGACGAGGATCGCGATTTTCTTGCCCTGCAACTGGTCTGACATCTGAAGCTCCTTTGCATCGATCTGAAGTGCAGTGCCGCCAGCCCGGACGCCTCTCCGCCTCGCGGCGGTTGGTCTTCTCACTCAAGCGGGAACCGGGCCCAGCGCGCCGGTAAAAGCCGCTGAGATCCGGACTGGCAGCCGCCGTCGTCAACTACCCCGGGACGGTGAGGCAAAACAGCCGCATGCGATGGGCGGCGGCCGGGTAGGCGATGACGGTGTCGCGAAAGAAATCTCGTCCTTCGCGAAGCGGGTTGGCCTGGAGGCGCAGCGGACGCGCAATCGTCTGGCTGCGCTTTCTGATCGTGCCCGCTTGGATCGCCGCGACCATCTTCGCCGTCGTCCACTTGCCCTCGGCGTTCGAAGCGGAAGCCAGCGAGCTGGGCAACCTTCTGCCGCGCTCCTCCAGCGCCCTCGAAGTGGAACGCAAGGCGCTGAAGACGTTCGGGCTGCCGCTGCTGAGCCGGACCATGGTTGTCGCCCGCGAGCCCGGCGGCTTCTCCGCCGCCCAGGCCTCCGCCGCCGCCGACTACATCGCCGCGGCAGACCGCAGCGAAAGTCCAGACTCGGTCAAGGCGGTGCCGCTCACCGACGCGCCCGGAATGCTCGGCGCCCGCGGAGCCGCGACCACGATCGTCGCCTACCTCTATCTCGACCCAGCGCTGAGCGAAAACGAATCCCAGGAACGCGCCGAGCGCTTCGCGGGCGGCCTCGAGCACGCCAGCTCGGCTGCGGTGGTGAAGGTCACCGGGGCGCTGCCCGCGACCCGATCCGAAACCGAGATCGCCGAAAGCCACCTGATCTGGGTCGAGCTGGCGACCGCCTTCCTGGTCGTCGCGATCCTGGCGCTCTACTTCCGCTCGCTTGGCGTGCCGCTGCTCGGCCTGGGGACCGTGGCGATCGCCTACCTCTGCGCCGATCGAGCGCTCGGCTGGATCGGCGAGCGCTACGGGCTCTCGATCCCACGCGAGGCCGAGCCGGTGATCGTCGCCCTGATCTTCGGCGTGCTCACCGACTACCTCGTCTTCTTCGTCTCCGGCTACCGCCAGCGACTGCGCCAGGGCGAGCGCACGACCGACGCCGTGAGCGAGACGACCGGGGAGCTGCTGCCGGTGATCCTGACGGCGGCGCTGATGATCGCCGGCGCGACGTTGACCCTGCTGCTCTCCGGTGTGCGCTTTCTCAGCGCCTTCGGGCCGAGCATGGCGGTCGCGGTAATCGTCTCGGCCCTGGTCGCGATGACGCTAGTGCCGGCGGCGCTGGCGATCTTCGGCAGAGCGCTCCTGTGGCCGCGCGGCGTCGGGCAGTCCTCCGATGAGGCGGATGCCGGGAGGGACGCCGACGTGGAGGGGGCCGGAGCCCGCGGGCGCCTGCTCGGCGTCGCCGTCAAGGTGCCTTTGCTGACCGTGGTGATCTGTGTCGTCGCGCTGCTCGCGGCGGCCAGCGGCCTGCGTCACCTGGAGCTGGGGAACCCGGTGATGCGCGGCCTGCCGGAAGCGAGCGAACCGCGGCAGGGCTATGACGCCGCGGCGGCGGGGATCGGGCCGGGCGTTCTCGGCCCGACGATGCTGGTGCTCGAAGGGCAGGGGATCGCCGGTCGCGAGAGCGAGCTGGCGAGCTTGCAGACCGATCTCGAAGGCGACCCAAAGATCGTCGGTGTCCTCGGGCCCGCCGACCAGCCGCTCCCATCGCGCGCTGGGGTGATGCTCGCGCCGAACGGCAACGCGGCGCGCTACGTACTGGCGCTCAATGGCGATCCCGACGGGGCCGTCGCGACCGCGGCCCTTAGCGAACTCGAAGACGAGCTGCCGGCCATGCTTGACCGAAGTGGCCTGCCAGGCGTCCGAACCGGGATCACCGGCGACACCACGATTGCCTCCGAACTGAGCGAAGACACGACCACGGCCTTCGAGCGGGTCGCGCCGGCCGCTCTCGTGGTCCTACTGCTCCTGCTCTGGTTTCTGCTGCGGAGCTGGGCCGCGCCGCTGTACTTGGTCGGCAGCAGCCTGCTGGTCGTAGCCGCCGCGCTCGGCATCACGGTCTACGTCTTCCAGGACCTGCTCGGTTACGGCGAGCTGGCCTTCTTCGTGCCGATCGCGAGCGCGATCCTCCTCCTGGCCCTGGGCGCCGATTACAACGTCTTCCTGATCAGCCGCATCTGGCAGGAGGCGGAGGACCAAGAGCTGCGACCGGCGATCCGCATCGCCGGCATCCGCGCCGGCCGCGCGATCACCGTCGCCGGCTTCATCCTCGCCCTCTCCTTCGCCGCCGTGGCCCTGATCCCAATCCAGGGCTTCCGCGAGATCGCCTTCGCCCTCTGCGTCGGCCTATTGCTCGACACCCTGGTCGCCCGCACCCTGCTGGTGCCGGCCTTGGTCGCCATCTTCGGGCGCGGAAAGCATGCGGACAAGGAACCGACGGATAACCAGCTCTCGACTCCTCCTATAGAATCGACTGCGAAATAACTCCGAATTCCGCATTCCGAAGCGGTTTCCGGCTCTTTTCGCCGACGTAGCTCAGCTGGTAGAGCACTTCACTCGTAATGAAGGGGTCCCCGGTTCAAATCCGGGCGTCGGCTTCCTATTCGCGCCAGATGGAGACCATTGGCTCAGGCGTCCACTTTGGCCACATGGCAGCCCCGATTGGCAGTCCGCCGAAGAGCTCCGCGATCTTGATCGGCCCGGTGAGCCGCGAGTTGTCATACGCGACGGCCCTCTCAGCCAGCGAGCCGGCTTGTGCGACGAGTTGCCACAAGCGGTGGTATCGCTCGCGAATCTTGTGCTCCGGAACGTCGTGCCCACCCGCTTGCACCCGATAGGCAACGCGCCTGACCGCCAGCTCCTCCGGCACGAGCAGGGCATGGAGCACCACCTGGTAGCTCGCCTCCTGTGCGGAGCGGATCAGATCGAGCTTCGACCGATGGGAGAAGACGGTCTCGGCGATGAACGACCGGCCCCTGGAGATGAGGTGCGCGCGCGTCTCGGCAGCTATCTGAGCGGCCTCGTAGGCGTGCTCAGCGGCGTCGGCGGGCCACCTGGTCTTGGCGATCTCATCTGCATTGACATATGCGTGACCTGGCAGCTCCAGCGCGAGGAACTCTGTGACGAACGTGGTCTTGCCCGAGCCATTCGGCCCAACGACCAGATGGAGTTGCTTCAAACGGACGTGCTCGTTCCGTCAGGCCGATACTCGGTCAGGTCGCCCTGCTCGTTCAGCGCCACAGTCGTGACCCCGCGTGCGGCAAGGACCGCCCCGAGGTCTGTTGTCCGCAGACGTGTGTCCAGCCGGGACTGCACCTCGGAATCGAACACGATTCCCTCGTCCTCGGAGAGATGCTCAAGCGGGAGAGTTCCCGCCAGGGCAGCTTCCACCCGATACCTGGAAGCCGTCTGGCGCGCGCAAACCGACCTACCGACGCGCGCCCAGTGCTCGAGCTGCTGCTTTGCCGAACGATTCTCCTTGGCGCCCTCAACCACCGCACTGTCGAAAAGCTCGGATGGAATTCGCGTGGGCCGGTCAGCGGCTGCAGCCATGAGAAACTCCTTGGTAGAGGACTGCTACGGAATGTAGCAGAGTGCTACAAGGTAGCCGACCTGCGGGGCGCCGGCTTTCCATCCCGTGCTTGCGGTGCGTGCGAAACGCCTTGCTCCGGCTTCAGCCTTCGATCGGCTCGTCCAGCAGCTGCCGCCGGTACAGCTCGGTGCCGGTGGCGAAGAGCAGGGCGAAGATGAGCACTCCGAGCGGTTTGTGGAAGGCGCCCACCGGCGCCCAGGCAATCAGCGCGAGGAAGATCAGCAGCGCGGCACCCCAGAGGCCGGCGGGGCTGCGCTGCGCGTAGGGGGCGACGTAGCGGCGGATCGTCGTCGCGATCCTGGTCGGGCCGGCGAGGAAGGCGGCGAGGGCGACGAGTAGGCCGAAGACGATCGCCGAGGTCGCGATCGTGACCAGCATCGAGGTGCCGATGCTCCAGATGGCTTCAACTGCCGGTTCGACCGAGGTCGTTTTGCTCAACCCGCTGACGACATAGGTGCCGGCGAAACCACGCAGGCCGAGCGAGAGCAGGCCGGCGATGACAAAGGCGAACCCGACCGAGCGCAGCGTCTCGCGCCGGCGCGGGGAGAGGTAGACCGCGAGCGTGAAGCAGAGCAGCGCGGCAAGGGTCAGCACGATCGGCAGTTTGCGCAGCAGGTTGGCGACTTCCTGGGCCAGCGAGAGTTCGTCGGACTTGACGATGGTGATTTCGCCGGCATCGGCCGGCAGCTTCGAGACGAGCGCTTCCCCGACCCCGGAGCCTTCGCCGATCTGAGCGAGCACGGCGCCAAGCTGCAGCTTCACTTCGCCGTTTTCGGTCGAGACGGTCGAGCTGCCGCCGTCCAGGACCCTCAGCAACGATTCGTGGGCTTTCCGGTTGGCCGCTTCCCAGAGCGCTTGGAAGCGGGGAGTGGCAAAGAGTCGTTCGGCGACTTGGGGTGCAAGCTGTTGCAGCCCGCCCGCGGCCGCGGTGGCCAGCGGGGCGAGGCGAGGTGGCAGCGCTTCGCGCAGTTCGCCGGCGACGTCAACCTTGGCGAACAGCTGGTTCGCCAGATAGTCAGAGAGCTGGCTGCGGACCTCTTCGTTCCTGACCAGGCGGGTGCTCGTATCGACCCAGTTGTTGGTGTTGAGCGCCTGGCGATTCACCCAGATCGAGAAGATCGCGGCGAAGGTGAGAATGGTGCCGAGGATGACGAGCCCGAGAGCCCAGCGCGGATGACCGGATCTTGGAGTGTGAGCTTTCTTCGGTGGCGGCGCGGCGGCCGCAGTCTCGTCCATGGCTGGAATCTAAGACGAGCTTCGGATCGAGAAACCTTCGTATATCTTGGTGCGACTTCCGGGGGGACCATTCAGACCTGCCGATGAAGCCGCCCGCCCCCTGAGAAAGGACCGCCCGTGCCGCTCGCAAACATCGCCCTTGGCGAACTCCTGCTGTCGATCTTGGAGTTCTTCCTGCTCTTCGCCTGGATCTGGATCCTGATCACGGTGATCATGGATCTGTTCCGCGATCACAAGCTTTCCGGGACCGCGAAGGCCGTCTGGGTCTTCTTCCTCGTCTTCCTGCCGGTCCTCGGCGTCCTCCTTTACCTGATCGTCCGCGGCGGCGGGATGCGCGATCGGGCGCTCAAGGAGCAGGCCGACACCAAGAAGCACTTCGACGAATACGTGCGCGAGCAGGCCCATGCTGGAAGCCCGGCGGAGGAACTGCACAAGCTCAACGAGCTGAAGGAGAAGGGCGCTCTCTCGCAGGCGGAGTTCGACCAGGCCAAGGCCAAGCTGCTGGGCTAGGAGCCGACCACCTGATCAGCACCGAGGAGCGCTGGCGAGTCGCGATGGCGCCGCAGTGACGGCCGGCCGACTCGCCTGGCCCTAAGTCCGCGGCGTCAGGGCGTGTCCTGGTTCTCAAGCACTTCACTCGTAATGAAGGGGGTCCCCGGTTCAAGTCCGGGGCGTCGGCTCTTGGTTCGGCGGCAGCACTCAGCTGCTGGGCAGCGGCGCCGTGCTGCACTCGCTCAGCTCTTGCGCTCCGCGGCTCAGCCGCACCGTGCCGGCCGTTTGAGGCCCGAAGCCGATGCGATCGCCGATCCTCGCGCGAGCCGTGCGGACCGGCACTCCATTGATGCTTGTGCCGTTGCGGCCGCCCAGGTCCCGAACGACGACAGTCGTCCCCCTGCAAGAGAGCTTTGCGTGCTCGCGAGAGATGCCGGTGGAGTCGACCTGAATGTCCGCGTTGCCTGCCCGCCCGACAAGCAGCTCGGCGTCGCGAAGCGGTATCCGCTCGCCGTCCAGATCGAGGATCAGCAACGGCTCGCCCTCGCCCGCGGCAGACATGTACTCGGTCTCTTCGAGGATCGAGGAGATGAGCCCGACGGTCCCGCGCGCGATTCGGGCATCGGCCTTGAGTCGGACCTTGGGCTCGCCAAGCAGCTTGAAGGGAAGGCCGCTCTCGCGGGCGCCCGTCCTAACCGCCGCCTGGAGCAGGACGATAACTCCGTTGCAGAACTCCTGGCTGAGACTGCGCACGCGACCGTAGTCGTCTGGGCTGAGCAGGATGAGGATGTCGTTGGGAAGGTGACGAGCCGATATCGAGACCAAGGCTCGACGCGACGCCTCGGCGGCCGCTTGCCGCTGGAGATCGGCCATCGTTTGAACTCCAAGCAGGCCACGAGCACGGGCGGGGATCTCGCGGGCCGCTTCGCGGATCGGCTCGAGCAGGCCCCTCGCAAAGAGGACGATGGCGATTCCCAGCAACATGATGACGAAGACGAAGAGAAGCATTCAGGCCTCCTGAGTCGGGTTCGGTCAACCCCATCGTCCGCCTGCGCGACGTGGACCTCAATTGCCGCTGGGGGTGAAATCCATACCCCCTACCCCTGGCCGGCCGCTGGATGAATCTCCGCCCTCCACCACTGTTCGGCCAGCATCGCCCTGCGTTGAGTCTGCGTGGTGCCGACGACTTCGAAAGCCCGATATAGGGCCTGCAGGTGCTTTCTGACCGTGTTCTCCGTGACGAACAACGCGCCAGCAATGTCAGAATTGGCCGCCGGACCCGCGCCCGGAGTCTCCCTCATCGGCCTGCTCAGCTCCATCAACACGGCGAGCTGAGCCAGCGTCACCCGCACCATACCGGCGAGGGGCGGCGTCAGGTCTCCATCCTCCCCGCCGCCACCGGAAGCCCCGAGCTGAAAGCGAAGCGGGGTCGATCCGAGTACGAGAACGTCGCCATGGCGGAGGTGGCGGGAGGTGCCGCGAAGCATCTCCGACGGCCGCTTGAGCGACTTCAACTCGATCCCGTGGGTGGAGACGTCGGTAACGATCCACTCACCGTTGCCGTGCTCGAAAACTGCATGCAGCCGTGACGCGGTCGGGTCGGCGATAACCATCGTGCTGTCGACTGAGCGACCGACCGTGATCCGTGCGAGGTCGGGATCGAGGGTGAAGGGTGGAGCATGCTGGCCCACCCAAACGAGAACTGCCGGAATACCCCTGCCCATATTCTCGGCGATGGTATACAGGGCAGATGAGCGAGGACTCCCCAACCCTTCCGCCGGCGCTGATGCTCTTGCCGGGCCAGCGCATAGGGGGGTACGAAATCCAGGAATACCTCAGGGACGGCGGCTGGGGACGGCTTTATGCAGCCGAGCGGGAAACCAACCGTGAGCGCTTCGCCTTCAAGACCATCCGGCCCGATTTCGCCGAACGGCCGGCATTCCGAAAGCGGTTCAAGGAAGAGCAGTCCGCTCTCAAGAGGCTGAACGAACACCCAAATCTCCGACCGGCTACCGACTGGAACAGTGACGGTGACGAGGGGTTGCTATGGCTGGCGGTGCCCTGGATCGACGGTCCCACTCTCCACGGACTCCTCAACAAAGGACTGCTTGAGCCCAAACGGGCCGCCGGCCTGCTCGCCCAGGCGGCCGAAGGGTTGCACGCAGTACACACTCGGGCCAAAAGGGTGCATCGCGATCTCCACCCAGGCAACCTGATGATCGAAAGCGGCGACCATCTCAGGGTGATCGACTTCGGTCTGGCAAAGCGATTCGAACACTCGAGCGGGAGCCCCTTCCAACCGCACCACGGCAAGTGGAATTCCCCCGAGGCGACCCAGGGAAGTGAGCTAACCCCGCAAGCTGACATCTACTCCCTTGGCCTGGTCCTTGCATATGCGCTGACCGGCAGCGAGCCGGACGACAACAGCCCGGTCTTCCCGGACAACGTCGAAGTGCCGGCCGACCTGCGTTCGGTGATCGAACGAGCAACCCAGCACGATCCCGAAGCGAGGTTCGCCTCGGCCGAGGCGATGGCCATCGCACTCCACGCTGCGGCCCGACCGCCGGCGCCAAGACCACCGTCGGCGACTCCACCGGCGAGACGGCCGAGCCCACCTCCCGCACCGGCTGAGGCCCGGCGAACCGGAGTCGTGACGGGGCTGGTCCTCTGTATCGCGGCGATCGCGGCAGTTGGCGCCTTCCTGCTGGCGGATCCGCTGCTCGGCAGCGACCCGGTGCCCAACATCCGCATCCATGCCGCACAGGCAAGCATCGAGGCTCCTCCCCCGTGGACCCGAGCGCGGGTCTCGACGGCAGATCGACGGCTGGGCCTGGAGCAGGCCGTCCACGGCCCCGCCGGGACAGTTCTCATCGGGCAGGTTCCGCGCTCACGGCTGCCCTTGCCGACCCGCAGCCACGCGGCATACGACGTCGCTCTGCCCGCTGGCAAAGCGGTCCGATTGGACGACGCCAAGGCTCTCGACGCGCAGCGGATATTCGCCTTCCACGTCGGCGACGGCTACCTGGCCATCGTCTGTCGACAGGCCAAAGGCGTAACGACGAAATCGATCGACCGCGCCTGCGGGCAGATTGCGAGCAGCGCCGTGCTGGAACAGCGACCGACGGCCATCCCCTACCCCAGCGCGGCCCTGCGCCGTCGGATTGCGAGGGCACTGAACAGCTACGCAGCGGCACGTCGCGCCGCCACCGAGCAGATCGAGGCCGCCGCGACACATGGGGCGGTTGCCTCCGCTGCCACCCAGGCTGCGCAAGCGTCCTGGAAGGCGTCGCAGCTACTTGGAGTGGCGGAGCTGCGCCCGCTGCGCAAAGCGCTTGGGCAAGCCGCCGCCGGCTGGCACGACGCGGCCGACGCCGCACGCAAGGGAAAGGGGTATCACGAGGCCGGCGAAGAGGTGAAGGAAGCCGAGCAGCGGATAGAAGAAAGAAGACGGGCGCTGGTGAGGCTCGGCTATCGCGCCTAGCGTCTTGCCCTCTGCCATAGTTTTCCCATGCGGCGAAAAATGTCAGTGCCAGGCGCGATCGCCGTCGTTCTCATCGCCTTCGTGATCGCGGGACTCCTGGGGATCGTCCTTGGGTCCGGCTCGGAGGAGCCTCGACCCACCAATCGCGAACACCTCCTCTCGAAGGCCCAGGTTCCGCCGAAGCTGCCTAAATATGAGCCCGGTTCCGGCTGGTCTTCCCTGCCGTCTCCGCCGCCGGCAGTCGAATCCGAAGAAGGGTCCGAAGGCTCTGTCGCAACGGAAAGCTCGGGCATCGTGTACACGCCAACCCCATCATCGGAAGGGGAATCGAGCTCAGGGCGCCCCCACGGGATCAAGATCTCCGGCGGCGGTTGCTCCTGTTGAGCCGCGCCTGACCGAACCCACGCTTTCCGGTCAGTAGCAACCGAAGCGCACAGGGGGCTGGCGCCTGCTGCGTGCAGCCTGCTCTTCGACTCCACTCAGCTCTATGTACTTGACGCGACGATGCTTGTAGCGCGTAAAGAATTCGAGAGTCGGACCGCAGGGGGTGATAGCCCAGGGCACAGTCCAAAAACAGAAATACCCACGCGGCCAAGGGCCAAGCGATTCCGATCTCACCCGGCACTTGACGCCGCCGAGCCGGTGAACCATCCGTTCCTTGACCCCAACATGGATACCCTTGTGGAACCGGTCGTGCCGGCTCTTAGTACGGACTCTGATCACTTGCCTCGTGTGTCCCCTTTCGATGAGGAAGCCAACGGTGAGGTGATCTCGGTAGTGCCACTCCCTTTCGACCGCCCGACCGTAACTCCGCCGCGAGGAAATAAAGCGCGGGTGGCCGAGGACCGAGTACACCTGATGGTGATTCATCCCCAGGATGACCCCTGCGATCGAGATCGAGGGGGCGAAATGATCGGCTTGCGATGGTGGCGCTGAGGCAAAAAACAGCATGGTCACGGATAGGACAGCCAGCAAAGATGCCTGTCTGGCGGACCCTTGCTCATGGGCGCAAGAAAATGTGTGGTTCGTCATCGTCCTCACTCGGGCGCATACAGTAATTCCTCACAATGAATCGTGCTTTTCCGCGCCCTCGGCGAACGACGTCCGGCTCGATCTGCCATGCCTCCAGCGCAGGAGACGGCCGACGATCACGTGCCACTGCATTTCCGGGTGCGTGACAGGTGCCACAGAACTTCGCGACCTCCGCCCGGGTGACCAACCTTCACTTCGAGCCATGGGCCGGGCGAAAGATGTGGCGTAGGCCTTGAAGCTTTAGGCCCGAGGGGTCGGCGCGATGCGATCGAGCTCGGCCAGGTCGGCCTCGCTCGGTTGCCACTCGAGCGCGGCGACGTTGGCGGCGATTTGCTCGGGCTTGGTTGCGCCGGCGATCACCGAGGCGACGGCGGGCTGGGCGGCTAGGCCTGCGATCGCGACATCGAGGATGCCGATTCCGCGCGACTCGGCGAAGGCTTCCAACGCCTCGACGACGTCGAACTGCTCGTCGCTGCCGGCTTGCTCGCGGGAGGAGAGGCGGCTGCCCTCGGGACCGGACTCGTCGCGGCTGTACTTGCCGGTGAGCAGGCCACTGGCGAGCGGGAAGTAGGGCAGGATCGAGACGCCGACGCGCTCGCAGGCCGGCGCGACCTCGGCCTCGATCTCGCGCTCGAGCAGGCTGTACTGGTTCTGCAGGGTGACGAAGCGGACCCCGCCGCGCTCGCGCGCGATCCGGTCGGCCTCTTCGAGTTCGGCGGCGCTGAAGTTGGAGCAGCCGATCGCGCCAACGAGGCCTTCGCGCACCAGCTCGTCGAGAGCGCCGAGGGTCTCCTCGATCGGAGTCACCCCGTCGGGGTGGTGGTACTGGTAGAGGTCGATCTTCTCAACCCGCAGCCGCTTCAGCGAGCCCTCGATCGCCCAGCGGATGTGCTCGCGCGAGCCGCCGGGCGCGTCGGGAGCGCCCTCCCCGCTCGTCTCCCAGCCGAACTTGGTCGCCAGCACGTACTCGTCGCGGCGGCCCTCTAGGGCCTCGCCCATCAAGCGCTCGCTCTCGCCGCCGCCGTAGATGTCGGCGGTGTCGAAGAAGGTGATGCCGGCCGCCAGTGCAGCCTCGAGGACCGCGGCGGTGCCGTCAAGGTCGAGCCGTTTGCCGAAGTTGTTGCAGCCGAGACCGACCACCGAGACCTCGAGCTCGGAGTCGCCGAGGCGGCGCTTGGGCAGCTCAGCCATCGGCCTGCGGCCAGCGATCGGCCACCAGCTCGCCGTCGCCATCCTCGGGTCTAGTCCCGCCGACGGCGATGACCTCCAGCCCATCGGGGCCGGTCTCGAATCCGCGCACTACATGCGGAGCGACGCGCACGACATCCCACTGGCGCAGCTCGATCGTCTCGTCGTCGAGCTTGATCCACCCCGAACCACCGACCACGACGTAGGCCTCCTCCTGCACCTCGTGGCGGTGCCCATGGGTGACACGACGCTCAGGCGCGTAGCGAAAGTGGCTGATTCCAAGTTGCTCGGAGTCGAGGAACTTGCGCGCGAAGCGCCCTTCGATCCCCTCGACGCCGGTCCCGTCCTCGATCTCCATCAGGTTCTTGACTGCGTAGTCGCTCATCGGCATCAGCCTAGAGAGTGGCGGTGCTCGGCTTGTCGGTCTGAGAGTCGGCGCCCGGCGACGCTCGTCTCGATCGCCTCGGCGTAGGTGCCGTGGGTGGTGGCGCGCGGCTTCGGGGCGACGATCCCGTAGCCCTCGACCATCGCCCGCGCCAGCGTCGCCTTGAAGGTCTTGCCGTGCCAGGCGTGCGCCTCGGCGGCGCGGCCGACGTGCAGGTGGACGAGCTCGTGGAGCAGCGTCTCCAGCACGTCACCGGCGCGGATCCCCGGATAAGCGGTGACCGAGAGGCGGAACTGGGCCGGCACCGCGAAGCCGAGCCGGTTGGGGCGGCGGCGGGCGCGGCGCACCTTCAGCTCGGGCTCGCGCGCGACCAGCGGGCCAGCGGCGAAGACCGGCATCCCCCGCAGTCGCGTCATCTCCTCATGAAGGTCGATCCCCGCGACCTGGAAGTACGAGGGATGACGCCTCAGCTGTTGCCGCCTTCGAACTTGTAGCCGACGCCGCGCACGGTGACGACCAGCTCGGGGCGCTGGGGGTCGCGCTCGACCTTCTGGCGCAGGTTGGAGATGTGGACGTCGCAGGCGCGCTCGTCGCCGTCGAACTCGGTCTGCCAGAGCTCCTCCATGATCTGGCGGCGGGGGAAGACCTCGCCGGGGCGGCCGACCAGGAGGCGCAG
>DATMIH010000124.1:0-5771 GCA_035554595.1 Solirubrobacterales bacterium | reverse complement strand
TCGAAGGTGCCGCCGCCGAGGTCGAAGACGAGGATCGTGTGGTCCGCCGTCTCCTTGTCGAGCCCGTAGGCGAGCGAGGCGGCGGTCGGCTCGTTGATGATCCGCTTGACCTCGAGCCCGGCGATTTTGCCGGCGTCCTTGGTCGCCTGGCGCTGGTCGTCGTTGAAGTAGGCGGGAACCGTGATCACGGCGCTGTCGACCGTCTCGCCGAGCTTCGCTTCGGCGTCGGCCTTCAGCTTCTGCAGGATCATCGCGCTGATCTCGGGCGGGCTGTACTGCTTGCCGCGCACGTCGACGCGGACGTCACCATTGGGGCCGGCCTCGACCTTGTAGGGGACGATCGTCTCCTCCTCTTTGACTTCGGCCTCCTTGCGGCCCATGAAGCGCTTGATTGAGAAGATCGTGTTCTCGGGGTTCATCACCGCCTGGCGCTTGGCGACGGTGCCGACGAGGCGGTCGCCGGACTCGCTGAAGGCGACCACGGAGGGCGTGGTGCGCCCGCCCTCGGAGTTCTCCAGTACGGTCGGCTCGCCGCCCTCCAGCACGGCGACGCAGGAATTGGTCGTGCCCAGATCGATCCCGATCGTCTTACCCACTATTCACTACCTCCAACTCTAGTTCGTTCTGCCTAAGAAATCTAAGTGGAAGTATGGCAGATCTCTGACGCGATGCAAAGCATCTGCTTATAGTGGGTTTTGCGTTTAGCAATGCCGGGCAGCCACCTGGGGGTGGGCGCCCGACTGGGAGGCGCCTCGACGACTCGACTCGCCGGTTCGCGGCGGGTCGCCAACGAAGAGGAGCCGATGTGAATCACCTTCATCTCTGGAACCGGCGGCCGGCGACGCTGCTCGCGATCGCTGCTGCGCTGATCTTCGCCCTGCTGCCGCTTAACGTCGCGGGAGCGCACCAAGGCCACCACGGCAGATCTCATCCCGGCCAGCACCATCCCGGCCACGGTCATCACGGCAAAGGACACGGCCACGGCCACGGCAAGCGCGACCTGACGGTTATGACCCAGAACCTCTATCTGGGTTCCAGCCTCAACCCGGCGCTCGAAGCGACAACCCCGGAAGCATTCGTCGAAGCCGTCGCCCGAATCTACGCGACCGTTCAATACACGAACTTCCCCCAGCGCGCCGAAGCGATAGCCGACGAGGTCGAGGAAAACGAACCCGACCTGATCGGCCTGCAGGAGGTCTCAAAGTGGACGACGGGTGGCTTGAACCCGCCCGCCGGCTACGACTTCCTCGCGATCTTGGAAAACGATCTCCAAGCCCGAGGGCTGCACTACACGGCGGCGTCGATCGCGCACAACGCGAAAATCGGTCCGGCCCCGCTCGCTCTGGCCGGACAGGGCTGCGTCCAGCCTGGCCCGACGATCACCTGCTCGGTGGAACTCGAAGATCGCGACGTGATCCTCGTCAACAACGACACGCCGGGACTGACCTGGAGCAACCCGCAAAGCGGCCGCTACGCGACCCAACAGGCGATCGAATCGCCGGTCGGCCCGCTCTCGTTTGACCGCGGCTGGGCCAGCATCGACGCGAAGCTGAAGAACCTGCCGTTCCGCTTCGTCGACACCCACCTCGAAACCGAGGAATCGCCGCTGGTGCAGCAGACGCAGGCATCCGAATTCCTCGCCGGCCCGGCTAAAGGCGGAACCGTCGTCGTCACCGGGGACTTCAACTCCGCCTCCGACGGCTCGACGACCACCTCCTACGCGCAGCTCACCGCGCCCGGCAAGTTCCGCGACAGCTGGAACGAGAAACTGCTCGGGTCCGGCAACTCGTGCTGCCAGGAGTCGAACACCCCGCCGCTCGCGCCGGGTGCGCTGAACAACCCGGTCTCGACGCTGCGGACCCGGATCGACCTGGTCCTCAGTCGCGGCGCAGCCCGTTCAGACGGAAACGACGCCCACCTGATCGGGGACACGCCGTTCCAGGCAACCCCCCCGTTCTGGCCATCTGACCATGCTGGAGTCGTCAGCGAACTCGGTCTCGGAGGCTAAGAGCTGATTCAGGGCAGATCCCGGAAGGGGTGGAGCGTCTTGCACTTTTTCGTCGTGAGCTAGCGGCGCCAGCCCAACCACGATCCACCGAAAAAGTTAAGCGAAACCCCTTCCGGGATCGGCGCCGGCTAACCCTCGCCGGCGGTGTGGGCGACGAATTCAGCGACTTCTTTCGCCTGCTGCTTATTGAGGATGCCGCCCGGCATCCGGCCCGTCGTCGTAGTGCTGTCGACGCCGTTTTCGACCGCGTTGAGGACGCGTCCTTCGACCTGTCCAAGCGCTTCGCCCGTTGCCGGTCCCGAGGGAGACAGCAGTTCGTCGAGGTTGGGTCCGTAGTTGCCGTCAGTGCCGGCGGCGTAGAGCGTGTGGCAGGTGCCGCAGTTGGTCTGGAAGAGGCTCTGGCCGCTTTTCAGATTCGCGGGCACTGCCTGGGCGCCGCGCGCCGCGTCGCCGTCGTTGCGGAAGGCGAGCCAGGGGATTAGGACCGCCAGGACGACGACCACGAGCCCGAAGACGATGAACGTTTTTTTGCTCATTTGCGCTCGGCACGGTACCAGGGACACATTCGGCGCAGCTCGCACTCGCCGCAGCGCGGTTTCGGCCGGCAGACCTCGCGCCCGTGGCGGATCACGTTCATGTGCAGCTCGTACGCGTCCTCGGGATCGACGACGGCCTGCATCTCGTCGTGGGCACGTTCGAAGGAGGCCTTCTCGGGAAAGAGGCCGAGCCGCCCCCCGACCCGGTGCACGTGCACGTCGACCGGGATCTCGGGGATGCCCCAGGAGAACATCAGCACGCAGGCAGCCGTTTTGCGCCCGACCCCCGGCAGCGAGTCCAGGTAAGCCATCGACTCGGCCGGCGGCGCGGTCTCGGTCCAGTCAAGGTCGGGCTGCTCGCCGAGCTGCTCGAGGATCGCCTGGATCCGCGGCGCCTTCTGCTTGCCCAGGCCGCCGGGGCGGATCGCCTCCTCGACTGCGCCGACCGGGGCGTCGCGCACTTCCTCCCACTCCGGGAAGCGCTCGCGCAGGGCGGCGAAGGCGCGGTCGCGGTTGCGGTCGTTGGTGTGCTGGGAGAGCACCGTCTTGATCAGCTCGGCGATCGGGTGCCCGTGCGGCTCGTTCAGCGGTTGCCCGTACATCTCGCGCAAGCGGTCACGGATCGCGCGCACGCGGCGCTTCGGCGGTCGCTTCCAATCCATGGCGCGGACCCTAGTGGGGCTCTCACCAAGCCCACTAACCAGGCATATGGTTCGAGCGTGGCGGTGATCGAAGAGGCGGAGCTTGTAGTGGACGGCGTGCGCGTCTTCTACCGGCGCGTCCCCGGCGCGGGAACGCCGACCGTCTACTGCCATGGCAATCCGACCCACGGCGAGGACTGGTTGGCGTTCCTCGAGCGTGGCGGTCCGGCGATCGCGATCGACATGCCCGGCTGGGGACGCTCCGACCACCCCGACCCGGCCCACTTCGACTACTCGATGTACGGCCTCTCGGCCTTGCTCGAGAAGTGCCTCGACGAGCTGGGTGTGAGCAAGCGCAAGCTGGTTGTCCACGACTGGGGCTGCCTGGCGCTGATCGGTGCCCAGCGACGGCCGGAGCTGGTCGAGAAGCTCGTGGTGATCAACGCGGTGCCGCTGCTGCCCGGCTTTCGCTGGCACTGGGTCGCCCAGATCTGGCGCCGCCGCGGTCTCGGTGAGCTCGCCAACGCGACCACCACCAAGACTTCGATGGGCTTGATAATGCGCCAGCTCTCCGGCGACCACCGCCCGATGCCACCCCAGTTCATAGACATGATCTGGCGCCACCAGGACCATTGCACCAACGAAGCGACACTCGCCCTCTACCGCCACGCCAACCCCGACCGCCTCGCCCTCGCCGGCAAGAACCTCAACCGCATCGCTTGTCCCGCGCTCGTGCTCTGGGGCGCCAACGACCCCTTCCTCAAGCCCCGCTTCGCCGGGGCATACAACGACGCCCTCCCTAACTCCACGCTCGAACTCGTTCCCGCAGCCGGACACTGGCCTTGGATAGACGATGCTCGCGTGATCGACAGCGTCTTGGAGTTCGTCCATTAGCAAGCACGGCAACTCGGACGGGTGGCACGGGGGAGGGGGGTCGAGGACAGCCCGTGGACTGCCCGCAGGCCCCCCTCCCCCGTGACAGGACCCGTCCGCTGTTTCCGCCCGTTAACGGGCGAATTACAATTGGCTGCCCGTGTCTCGTGCTCTCGCCCGCATCGGAACCAAGCTCCCCCAAGGCTGGGGTGACGCCGGCCGCCAGCTCGGCATCCTGGTCCTGGTCGACATCGCCTACGAGCTCGTCCGCGGCATCGCCGACGGTCAGCGCGCCGAGGCGATCGGGCACGGCCAGCAGGTGATCGACTTCGAGCGCACCACCCACCTCCTCTTTGAGCCCAGCGTGCAGTCTTTCTTCTTGCCCACGCGCTGGGTGATCGACCTCGCCAACCAGCTCTACCTCAACGCACAGTTCTCGATCGCCCTGGGCTTCTTGATCTGGCTTTACCTCTTCCGCAACGAGTCCTACTACTTCGTGCGCAACATGTTCGTCGTCTCGATGGGCTTCGCCCTGGTCGGCTACACGCTCTTCCCGACCGCCCCGCCGCGGATGTTTCCCCACGACGGCTTCGTCGACACGATCACCGACTTCTCCAACGTCAACCACGACTCCTCGCTGGCCAAGGTCTTCATCAACCCCTACGCGGCGGTGCCGAGCATGCACTGCGCCTTCGCCGCGATGATCGGCATCACCGGGGTGCGTGTCTGCCGCCACTGGTGGTCGCGGGCCTGGTGGGCGTTCTGGCCGCTCCTGATCGCCTGGGTCGTGATTGTCACCGGCAACCACTACTGGGTCGACGTCGCGCTCGGCTGGATGGTGGCCGGTGCCTCCGCCCTCGTAGCCCAGCGCCTGCTGGCCCGGGCGAGACCTGAAGCCTGGGCTTGGGGCCGCCCCGCTCAACCGCGAGAGGCAGAGGCTTAAGCGGAACCCCTGTCGGGACGCTCCTTGATCGTCTAGCCTCACCCCAATGGAGTCTTCGGCGCCTCCCAGGGCCCCCGGCCCACGCCGCAACGGTCGCCAGGCACGCAATGGCCAGGAGCTGCGCGCCTACGCCCGCGATCGCCTGATCGAGTCGCGGCTGACCCCGAACGCGATCTCGATCGCCGGCCTGATCGGCAACCTGATCGCCGCCGGCCTGGTCACCCAGCGCTATTTCTTTCTCGCTGGGGTCGCCTTCATCGTCGGCTCGGTGATGGACACGCTCGACGGGCGCTACTCGCGCATGTCGGGCAAGGGCTCGCTCTTCGGTGCTTTCCTCGACTCGACCCTGGATCGGATCGAGGAGGGGATCGTGCTCGCCGCCGTGGCCGGCTACTTCGCCGCCAACGGCGAAGACTTTGCCGCGGCGATGTGCGTCGTCGCCGTGCTCGGCTCGCTGATGGTCTCCTACACGCGCGCCCGTGCCGAGGCGCTCGGGGTCGAGTGCAAGGTGGGGTTGGCCACGCGTCCCGTGCGGGTAGTCATACTCTCCATCGGCTTGGTCTTCGCCAAGGGCGCTGGGATTGGCGATTTCGAGCTGCTGGCGCCCTCGGTCTACCTGATCGCGGCGCTGACCATCATCACCACGATCCAGCGCGTATGGCACGTCCGAAACCAGCTTTCAAACGAGGGGCCGGACCCAACAGATCTGTAACCAGTCGCGGCCGAGGGTGTCCCTTGCCACCTAGCCCGATCGAGGAAGGACTTCGAAT
>DATMIH010000123.1:0-1919 GCA_035554595.1 Solirubrobacterales bacterium | reverse complement strand
TTTCACTTGCATGCCAGGACCCATCGCTCCTCGCTGCCCGGGAGCCTCCAACACGGACGAAAGCGGCTGTATTCGCCAGAGATGGCGGGTTACTCAGGCGTGGTGGCGCTCGCTGGCGCACTCCGGGTGATCGGCACAGTTACGGCGGCCCTCGGGATCGCTGGGCGAAAAGATGAAGACCCGTGGCACGGGGCGGTCAGCGACGCTCATCCGCTCGATTACGTTGAGGCACGGGACTAGAGCACCGTTGGCCCTTGGACGCGGGCCCCTCTCCGAGCCGGGGGCCTTCGCCACTGGAACCGAAAATTCACTGTAGCTTCCCGCCCCAGAAAGCTCACCGACGCATTTGCATCTGAAACAGCAAAGAGTCCGCTGCAGATGAAGTATTAAGTAGGCGCAACCGCCCCTTTGGGCTATCGGCTACGCGGCAGGATCGCGATCGGTTGCGGGCACAGCCCGGCTGTGGAGACGCATGGCAAGCAAGTCCGAGGTGGCGCCGCAGAAGAAAGAGGTGCCGGAGAAGGAGGGTCCCGAGACCCCGCCGGACAGCCCACTGCTTGACCTTTCGGACGTGGCCATCAAGAACCTCGTCCGCACCGCCAAGAAGCGCGGCTATGTCACCCATGACCAGATCAACTCCCTGTCGAAAGAGGTCAATTCCGAGCAGATCGAGGACATCCTCGCCAGGTTCAGCGAGATGGGCGTCAACGTCGTCGAAACCGAGGAAGCGACCGAGGAAGGCGAGGAGCAGCGCGAGGAGGCCGACGAGGAGCCCGAAAGTGAAGGCGGCGATCTGGTCGAAGTCCAGCAGAAGGTCCCGGCCAAGTCCGAGGCCAAGGAGCCGACCGAGCGTACCGACGACCCCGTGCGCATGTATCTGCGCGAAATGGGCTCGGTGGAGCTGCTGTCGCGCGAGGGCGAGATCGCCATCGCCAAGCGCATCGAGGCCGGCCGCGAGGCGATGATCGCGGGCCTGTGCGAGAGCCCGCTCACGTTCCAGGCCATCATCATCTGGCGCGACGAGCTCAACGAGGGAAAGGTGTTCCTGCGGGACATCATCGACCTCGAAGCGACCTATGCCGGCCCCGACGCCAAGGCCATGCCGGCCCCGGTCGGGCCCGACGGCCAACCGATCCCGCAGCCGGTCGGCGCGGCAGTGGCTCCCGGCGGCCTGGCGCAGACCCCGGCGCCCCCGGCGGCGCCCGCCAGCGCCACTCCGTTCAAGCCGGCGTCCGAGCGTGCCAATGGCGAGGAAGCCGAGGGCGGCGAGACGCCGCCGAGTGAAGGCGATTTCGACGACGACGACATGGAGAATTCGCTTTCGCTCGCCGCGATCGAGGCCGAGCTCAAGCCCAAGGTGGTCGAGACCTTCGACAACATCGCCGATGCCTACAAGCGCCTGCGCCGCCTGCAGGACCAGGACATCCAGAACAAGCTGCGCAACGACTCGCTCTCGCCCGCGCAGGAGCGCCGCTACAAGAAGCTCAAGGACGACATCATCGCCGAGGTGAAGTCGCTCCGGCTCAACCAAGCGCGCATCGATGCGCTGGTCGAGCAGCTCTACGACATCAACAAGCGCCTGGTCGGCTACGAGGGCCGCCTGATGCGGCTGTCCGAGAGCCATGGCGTCTCGCGCGAGGATTTCCTGCGCAACTATCAGGGCTCGGAGCTTGACCCGCGCTGGCTCAACCGGGTGTCGAAACTCTCTGCCAAGGGTTGGAAGAGCCTGGTCGCCAAGGACAAGGACAAGGTCAAGCAGCACCGCCACGAGATCCAGGTGCTCGCCGGCGAGACCGGGCTTGAGATCGGCGAGTTCCGCAAGATCGTGCACATGGTGCAGAAGGGCGAGCGCGAAGCCCGCCAGGCCAAGAAGGAGATGGTGGAGGCGAACCTGCGCCTCGTGATTTCCATCGCCAAGA
>DATMIH010000122.1:0-9038 GCA_035554595.1 Solirubrobacterales bacterium | reverse complement strand
TCGCCCGCGCCGAGCTCTACCTGGCCGAGGAGATCTTCCTCACCGGGACCGCCGCCGAGCTGGTGCCGGTGCGCGAGATCGACGATCACCCGATCGGCGAGCCAGGCGAGATAACCCGCCACGTGCAGGCGAAGTTCGTCGATGCTCTCTACGGCCGCGCCGAGGAGTACCTCGAGTGGCTCGACTTCGTCGAGGTTCCGGCCGGAGCGGACGAACCGAGTAAGGTCAGTTCCTGATGCACACGCGTTTCGACTCGATCGGGCGAATTACCGCAGCCGCCTAGCGGCTGGCACGGCGCTGCCGTGCGCTCGGGTCTCGAGAGGCCCACCCCCGATCTCTTCGAAGCGAAAGGCATCAGATGGAACAGGTAAGGCTCTACGACACCACCCTGCGGGACGGCATGGGCGGTCAGGGAATGTCGCTCTCGGTGGGCGAGAAGCTCAAGGTCGTCCAGGCCCTCGACGGCCTCGGCGTCCACTTCATCGAGGCCGGCTTTCCCAGCTCCAACCCCAAGGAGGCCGAGCTCTTCGAGCTGCTCGCCGAGCTCGAGCTGAAGCAGGCGACAGTTGCCGCTTTCGGCATGACGCGGCGCCGCGATGTCGCCGCCGAGGACGATGCGGCCTTGCGAGTGCTGGCCGAATGCTTCGCGCCAGTCGTCTGTCTGGTCGGCAAGAGCTGGCGCCTGCACGTCGACAAGGTGATCAAGGTTTCGGCCGAGGAGAACCTAGCGATGATCACCGACTCGTTCGCCTTCCTGCGCGCGCAGGGTAAGCGGCCGGTATTCGATGCCGAGCACTTCTTCGACGGCTATCGCGACGATGCCACCTACGCGCTCGAGTGCGTGCGGGCCGCCGCCGAGGCCGGAGCCGAGAACGTCACCCTCTGCGACACCAACGGCGGCAGCCTGCCTACCTTCGTCGCCGAGGCGACCGCGGCCGTTGTCGCCGACCTGGGCGAGGAGGTTGAGCTCGGCATCCACACCCACAACGACGCCGAGTGCGCGGTCGCCAACTCGCTCGCCGCGGTCGAAGCAGGCGCTCGCCTCGTCCAGGGCTGCGTCAACGGTTACGGGGAGCGCTGTGGCAATGCCAACCTCGCTTCGATCCTGCCGGCGTTGCAACTAAAGATGGGCTTCGACGTCGTTACCCCGGAGCAGCTCGCCAGCCTGACCCCGACCTCGCACTACCTCGACGAGCTCTGCAACATGACGCCGAACCCAGACCGGGCCTACGTCGGCCGCAACGCTTTCGCCCATAAGGCCGGCTTGCACGCGGCCGGGGTCGCGGCCGATGCCAGCACTTTCGAGCACCTCGATCCCGCCGTCGTCGGCAACGAGCGCGAGATCCTCGCCTCCGAGCTCTCCGGCAAGGCGACGATCCGCAGCGCCGCGGAACGGGCCGGCCTGGAGCTGAGCGACGAGGCCGCGAGTGGGGTGGTCGAGCAGCTCAAGCAGCGCGAGCACCGCGGCTACCACTACGAGGCGGCGCAGGCCTCCTTCGAGCTGCTGCTGCGGCGCAAGGCCGGGGTCTACGAGCCGCTCTTCGAGCTTGAGAGCTTCCGCGTCACAACCGAGAAGCGCGAAGGTAGCCAGGTCGAAACCGAGGCGACGATCAAGGTCGTCGTTGACGGCGAGCGCTACGTCGAGGTGGCCGAGGGCAACGGCCCGGTCAACGCCCTGGACAAGGCCCTTCGCGCCGCGATCGGCGCCCGCCATCCGCACCTCGCCGACGTCGAGCTGACTAACTACAAGGTGCGGATCCTCGATGAGAACCACGGCACCGGGGCGGTGACGCGCGTACTGCTCGACTCGACCGACGGCCAGCGCGAGTGGGGCACGATCGGCGTCTCGGAGAACATAATTGAGGCCTCCTGGGAGGCCCTGGTCGACTCACTGGCGTACGCGTTCCAACCGCGAAACGAGGAATAGGGTCCCGGCCGTGAACGGTCCCGACCCCAAGCAGATACCGCTCGCGCGGCCTGAGATCGGTGCCCGCGAGGAGGAGCTCGTGCTCGAGGTGCTGCGCTCGGGCCGGCTCTCGCTGGGGCCGATGGGAGAGCGCTTCGAGCGCGCCTTCGCCGAGTGGCTGGGGGTCGAGGACGCGGTCGCGGTCTCCAGCGGCACCACCGGCCTGCACCTCGGCGTGCGGGCGCTCGGCTGGGGGCCCGGCGACGAGGTCCTGACCAGTCCCTTCAGCTTCGTCGCCTCCGCCAACTGCCTGCTCTATGAGGGGGCGAAGCCGGTCTTCTGCGATGTCGACCCGGTCACGCTCAACCTCGATCCTGAGGCCGCGGCCGCCGCGGTCGGCGAGCCCACCGCGGGGATCCTGCCAGTCCACATCTTCGGTTACCCGGCAGCGATGCCGGAGCTGGAGGCGCTCGCCGCCAAGCATGACCTCGGCCTGCTCGAGGACGCCTGCGAGGCGCTCGGCGCGGTCGACTCCGAGGGCCGCAACGTCGGCGCCAGGGGCCACCTTGCCACCTTCGCCTTCTACGCCAACAAGCAGATGACCACGGGGGAGGGGGGCATGGTCATCCCCGGCGACGCCGAGGTTGCCGCCCGCCTGCGCAGCGAGCGCAATCAGGGTCGCGCCGCCGACATGGGTTGGCTCGACCACGGCGGCATCGGCTTCAACTACCGCCTCTCCGACGTGGCCGGGGCGCTCGGCCTCGCCCAGGTCGAGAAGCTGACCGAGATGCTGTCCGCACGCGAGCGGGTGGCAGCGATGTACGCCGAGCGGCTGGCGGGGATTGAGGGCGTCGAGGCCCCGATCGCCGGCCGGGGGGCCGAGCGGCGCAGCTGGTTCGTCTACGTGGTCCACCTCGGCGATGAGATCGACCGCGACGCGACGATCGCCCGCCTGGCCGAGCGCGGCGTCGCCGGCAAGGCCTACCTGCCCTGCATCCACCTCTTCCCACACTTGCGCGAGCTGGGCTACGGCGAGGGCCGGTTCCCCGTCGCCGAAGCGGCCTCCGCGCACTCGCTGGCGCTGCCCTTCTTCCCCTCGCTGAGCGAGGCGCAGGTGGACCGCGTCTGTCAGGAGCTGGCGAGCGCGCTCGGCCAGGGCGAGATCAAGGAATAATCGCCCGCCATGGCCCGTTTCCGCAAGGACCCAGATCCGCGCTTCTGGCGCCTCAACCGCTCGCTGCCCTTCGACTGGCAGCTGGCCGCCTATGACCTCGACCAGTCGCGCGCCCACGCCCGCGGGCTGGAGCGGCTCGGCGTCCTCGATGCTGCCGAGCTGGCGGAGATGGAGGCTGGGCTCGACCGGGTCCAGGCGCGCATGGCCGAGCACGGCTTCGAGTTCGAGGACGCCGATGAGGACATCCACATGGCGATCGAGCGCCTCCTGGGAGACGAGGTCGGCGCGCTGGCGGGAAAGCTCCACACGGGCCGCTCGCGCAACGACCAGGTCGCAACCGACGTCGCCCTCGTCGTCCAGGCCCACTCGCTGCGCGCGATCGAGCTCTGCGGCACGACGATGGAGCAGCTGCTCGTCCTTGCCGAGGCGCATAAGGACTGGACGATGCCCGGCTACACCCACCTGCAGCGGGCCCAGCCGGTCTACCTCGGCCATCACTTGCTCGCCTACTTCTGGATGCTCGCCCGCGACGTCCTGCGCTTTCAGTTCGCCCTCGACAGCGCCTCCGTGATGCCACTCGGCTCTGGTGCGCTGGCCGGGGTCAACTGGGAGATCGACCGCGAGGCGGTCGCCGATGACCTCGGCTTCGAGCACGTCAGCCACAACTCGATCGACGGCGCCTCCAACCGCGACTTCGTCCTCGACTACCTCTCCGCCGCCTCGAGCTGCGCGATGCACCTCTCGCGGCTCGGCTCGGAAATCGTCATCTGGTCGAGCACTGAGTTCGGCTTCTGCGAGCTCGACGAGTCCTTCTCCTCGGGCTCCTCGATCATGCCGCAGAAGGTCAACCCCGACTCGGCCGAGTTGCTGCGGGCGAAGAGCCCCCGGGTCGCCGCCTCCTACGCGACCCTGCTCGGGGTGATGCACGCCCTGCCTCTGACCTACGGCAAGGACATGCAGGAGGACAAGGAGCCGCTCTTCGACGCGATCGACACGGTCGAGGCCTGCCTCGACGCGGCGGCCGGGATGCTGGCAGGGATCTCCTTCGACCGCGCCCGCATGGAGGACGCCTCGGGCGACGAGATGCTTGCGGCGACCGAGATCGCCGACCTGCTGGTCCGCCGCGGCGTTCCCTTCCGCGAGGCGCACGGCATCGTCGGCGGGCTCGTCCGCGACGCGGTCGAGCAGGGCAAGTCGCTCTCCGAGCTCAGCGCCGAGGACTTGCACAAGCGCTCTGAGCACCTCGACGACTCCTACTACGAGGTGCTGCGGCGCAGCAGCTGGCTGGAGTCGAAGAAGATCGCCGGTGGCACCGGCTCGGTCCCGCTCGCCGCGCAGCTCGGGGAGGCGCGCGAGACGCTCGACGCGGTCAAGGCGCGGGTGCTCGAAGAGCGACAGTGAAGCGCCAAGCGACCGAGCCTGAGAGCCGGGCCCAGCGGCTCACAGAGCCGCTGGGGGCTAATTTCTTCGATCGCTCGGTCCACCTCGTCGCCCGCGAGCTGATCGGCTGCCGCCTCTTCTTCGCCGGTTGCGGGGGCACGATCGTCGAGACCGAGAGCTACGAGCGCGATGACCCCGCCTGCCACGCCTACGTCGGCCTCACCGATCGCACCGAGGTCCTCTTCGGGCCGCCCGGCCGTGCCTACGTCTATCTCTCCTACGGCATCCACAGCCTGCTCAACTTCGTCGCCGAGCCCGAGGGAGAGGCGGCGGCGGTCTTGATTCGTGCGCTGGAGCCGACCGCCGGCCTGGAGCAGATGCGAGCGCGCCGGGGCGAGCGCGCCGACCGCGACCTCTGCTCGGGCCCCGGCAAGCTGACCGAGGCGCTGGGAATCGGCCTCGAGCAGAACCGGGCAGACCTCAGCCGCGATCCGTTCCGGCTATTGGACCGCGTGCCGGGCCATGCGCCCGAGGTCCTCACCGGCCCTCGGGTCGGCATCACCAAAGCGGTAGAGCGCCCCTGGCGCTTCGCTGCCGCCGACAGTCCCTACGTCTCGAAGCCGGCTATCCGGCGGTGACGCCGCCGCCGCTCGAGGGCGCGGCAGGTTCAGCCGGTTCCGCGGGTTCGGCCGGTTCCGCTTCCGGGGCTTCTTCTTCGGGTGCCGGTTCGCTCGGTTCGCTCGCTTCCGGTTCCGGCGCCACTTCGGTTTCTTCAGAAGATTCCGGCGCCACTTCGATCGAGCCTTCCGACGAAGAACCCGAGCCCGATTCGCCCTTGCTCGCCTTCTTTTCCTTGGCTTCGGCGGCGCGTTCGGACTTGATTTCCTCCCAGGCCGAGATCACGCTGGCCCAGATCAGCGCCGGGAAGGTGCCGCCCATCACCGGGCCGCCGTTGTAGAGCGTCGTCATCGGCGTCGTCGTGTCCGCGTAGCCGACCCAGACGCAGGCGGTCACTTCGTCTTCGACCCCGCCGCAGAACCAGGCGTCGCCGTTGTTCTCGGTGGTCCCGGTCTTGCCCCACTGGCCCGAGCGGCCGATCTGGGCGTTGGTGCCGGTGCCGCTGCTGACCACCGTTTCGAGGATGCTCTTCGCTTCTTCGGCGACGCCTTCAGGGATCACCTGGGTGTGGATCGAGTCGTTGTCGCCGTCCTTGATCGTGTGGCCGTCGCTGTCGGTCACCTGGGTGTAGGCGACGGGGCTGTCGCCCGGGCGCGGCGCCAGCGTGCCGCTCACCCGGTCGCCGTTGTTGCCGATCGTCGAGTAGGCGTAGGTCCAGCCCAGCGGCGTGACGCCGAGTTCGAGGCCGCCGAGCACCATCGAGGGGTTGGTCGAGATCGGGTCGTCGTAGCCCGCCTTGTGGATCGTCCCCGCGATCGAGTGGGTGCGGTCCTGGATCGTCTTGCCTTTCAGCGCCTCGAGGCCGAGCTGGGCGTAGATCGAGTTGTCCGAGTAGGTCGTCGCGCAGACGATGTCGCAGGAGCCGAGGTAGGAGTCCTCGTCGTTGTTGACTTCGAAGACTTCCTGGCCGTGCTTGCCGTAGTGGATGTACTGCGGCGCGGATTCGAAGGTCGTGTAGGGGGAGATGCCCTCCTCGAGCGCGGTGATCAGCGTGAAGGGCTTGATCGAGGAGCCCGGCTGGCGGTGGCCCTGGGTGGCGAGGTTGAAGGGCTTGGTTTCGAAGTTAGGCCCACCGACCATCGCCTTGACCCCGGCGTTCTTGTTGTCGAGCACAACGACCGAAGCGGTGGCGGGGGAGTAGCCGAGGTATGAGTTGACCGCTTCTTCGGCCGCTCCCTGGAGGCGTAGGTCAAGCGTCGACTTCACTTTCAGGCCGCCGAAGAAGGTCTTCGAGGCGCCGTAACGTTCGACCAACTGCTGGCGCAGCCAGGCGGTGAAGTAGGGGGCCTTCGATTCGAGTTTGGGCGGCGAGATGTCGTCGGGCGATGGCAGCGCCTGGCGACGGCCTTCGGCGTACTGCTGCTGGGTTATGTAGCCATGTTCGAGCATCTTTTCCAGCACCAGGTTGCGGCGGCCGAGGGCGTTTTCGGGGTAGACCTTGGGGTCGAAGGCCGACGGCGAGGCGATGATCGCGGCCAATGTCGCCGCCTCCCAGGGCTCGAGCACCGAGGCGCAGGGCTCGGTTGTCGTGCCGCAGCCGGGGTGGGCGCTGCCGAAGTAGGTGCGGGCCGCCGCCTCGATCCCGTAGGCGCCCTCGCCGAAGTAGATCGTGTTGAGGTACTCGGTGAGGATTTTGTCCTTGGTCCAGTGGCGCTCGAGCCGGTAGGCCAGGGCCGCCTCGCGGAACTTCTCCAGGATTGTGCGGCTGCCTTCGGCTTCCAGCGCGTTCTTGACGAACTGCTCGGTGATCGTCGAGGCGCCCTGCTGGGCGCTCTGGCTGAGTACGTCCTTGACCAGGGCGCGGGCGATGCCCTGGAAGTCGACCCCGCTGTGTTCGTAGAAACGAGCGTCCTCGATCGAGACCACCGCGTTCTTGATGTTGGGCGAGATCTGGCCCGAGGTGAGCAGGATCTTGTTCTGGTCGCTGGTCAGGGTGCCGATCGGTTCGCCCGCAGCGTCGAAGACCTCGCTGTTCTTGGAGGCCTTGTACTGAGCGAAGTTGTAGATCGCCGGCAGGTCCTGCGAGACAGCGGCCATCATCCCGAAGATCATTGAGACAAGGGCGAGGATGGAGAGGCCGAGCAGGACAAAAAGGATGCGCAGCTTCTTCAAGCGCGGCTTGCGCTTGCTCTCAGGGGGGGCCGGCGGCGTTGGCGGCGGAACTTCGCCACCCCGCCGGCGGGGCTTTAGTCCTAGGACTGCCATCTAAAGGCTCACGACTCGGAGGACGGCTCGGCCCGCCGAGCGGAGGCGGCAGTCTAGCATTGGGTCCGTGGCGGACCTGACGCGCAACGCGGTCGATGTGCTGCCGGCGGGGATGCTGCAGGAGCAGCTGGACGCCGGGGCACCGCTGCGTGTGAAGCTGGGGATCGACCCGACCACACCCGACATCCACCTCGGCCACACCGTGGTGCTGGAGAAGCTACGCGAGTTCCAGCAGGCCGGCCACCAGGTGGTGCTGATCGTCGGCGACTTCACCGCCCGGGTCGGCGATCCGAGTGGGCGCTCGGCGCAGCGGCCGATGCCCTCGCCGGAGGAGATCGAGGCCAATGCCGCCACCTACCAGGAGCAGGCCTTCAAGGTGCTCGACCGCGAGCGCACCGAGGTGCGCTTCAACAGCGAGTGGCTGCGGATGGAGCCGGAGGAGCTGCTCGGCCTGCTTGCCCAGACCACCGTTGCCCGCCTGATCGAGCGCGACGATTTCCAGAAGCGCCTCGCGGCCGGAGCCCCGATCGCGGCGCTGGAGCTGCTCTACCCGCTGCTGCAGGGCTATGACTCGGTCGCGGTCGAGGCCGACCTCGAGCTGGGGGGGACCGACCAGAAGTTCAACCTGCTCTTCGGCCGCGACATCCAGACCGCCTACGGCCAGAAGTCGCAGTCGATCCTGACCATGCCGATCCTGGTCGGCACCGACGGCGCCAAGAAGATGAGCAAGTCGCTGGGCAACTACATCGGCGTCACCGAGGCGCCGGAGGAGATGTTTGGCAAGACGATGCGGGTGCCCGACGAGGCGATGCCCGAGTACTTCCGGCTCGTGCTTGGCGGGGAGCCCCCCGCGAGCCTGCCGCCCAACGAGGCCAAGCGGGCGCTGGCCCGCGGCATCGTCGAGCGCTTCCACAACGCTGCGGCGGCAGAGGCCGCCGAGCAGCACTTCAACCGGCTCTTCGTCGAGCGCGGCGCGCCGGACGAGGTCGAGGAGTTGAACTTGAGCCCCTTCGCCGACGACGGCGGTGGCGAGGTCCATCTGCCGGCGCTGATGGCCGCCGCTTTCGACATCAGCTCGAGCGAGGCGCGGCGCCTGATCAAGCAGGGAGGGGCAAAGCTCGACGGCGAGACGATCCCCTCCGATACCCTGGACCTGGCCCAGAGCGCGCTTGACGGGCGGGTTCTGCAGGCTGGCAAGCGCCGCTTCCGCCGTCTTCAAGCGACTGGCTAGGCAAACCGCCGCCACAGCGCTATACTCCCCGGTCCTTCTGGGCAAGGCCCTGGCCTGGCCCGTGCGTAAGGAGCGGCGAGTCCCGCCGTGAATGGCGCAGCGGTCTTTGAAAACTGAGCAGCGTGCACCCCGCGGACATTCGTGTTCGTGGGATGTTTGAGCCCGATCCACTCGGTGCGCCAGCGCGCCGGGTGGTCTGATTTACCCGTCATGCCGGTCGCCGAGTATGTGTACCCGGCGATTTGCAATTTGCCAGGCATGACAGCTCTCTGTAAGAAGTACCTTTCACGGAGAGTTTGATCCTGGCTCAGGACGAACGCTGGCGGCGTGCTTAACACATGCAAGTGGTGCGACGAACCAGGGCTTGCCCTGGGGCAAAGCCGCGAACGGGTGAGTAACACGTGAGTAACCTGCCCCGATGACCGGGACAACCCGAGGAAACTCGGGCTAATACCGGATGTGGT
>DATMIH010000121.1:0-5064 GCA_035554595.1 Solirubrobacterales bacterium | reverse complement strand
CCTCCCGCCGCGCCACGTATAGATAGACTGATTGACTGGTCAGTCAACCAGCTTTAGAACTAGCCAAGGAGGCTTGAACTTGAAGATCTGCGTCCTGGTCAAGGAGGTTCCGGACGCCGCCGTTCAGAAGCGCATCGACTCCAGCACGATGCGACTGGACCGCAGCGGCGAGAAGAACTTGAACCCCTTCGACACACACGCCATTGAGGCCGCCATGCAGATCAAGGAGGGCGGCGCGATCCCGGTCGAGGAAGTCGTCGCCGTGACGATGGGCCCCGACTCCGCCGTTCGCGCTCTGCACAAGGCGGTCGCGCTTGGAGCCGATCGCTCCGTGCACCTCTCCGACGATGCCCTTGCCGGCTCCGACGTCTGCGCCACCGGCTACTCGTTGGCCAAGGTGCTCGAGTCCGAGAGCCCGGACCTGGTTCTGCTCGGCCAGCAGTCCGATGACGGCGAGTGCTACACGATCGGCGCCGTCGTCGCCGACCACCTGAAGATGCCCTCGCTGACCCAGGTGATCAAGATCGACGTCGCCGACGGCAAGCTGCGCTGCGAGCGCCAGGCCGAGTACGGCTACGACACGGTCGAGGTCGAGCTGCCCGCCGTGATCAGCGTCGGCGACGCGATCAATGAGCCCCGCTACCCCAGCCTGAAGGCGATCATGGGTGCCAAGAAGAAGCCGCTCGACGCCAAGGCAACCGGCGACGTCGGCATCGAAGGCGGCATGGTCGGCGCCGACGGCTCCAAGACATCGGTCCTGGCCCTCAACCCGCCGCCCGCCAAGCAGGCCGGCGAGATCATCGAGGACGAGGACACCAACGAGACGGTCGAAAAGATCGTCGCCTGGCTCGACGAGAGGAAGCTGATCTAGATGGCAGGCATTCTGGTTTACGCCCTCCACGACGACGAGGGCAACTTCAACAAGAACTCGCTCGGAGCGATCTCCGAGGCGGCCAAGCTGGCCGGTGAAATCGGTGGCGAGGCCGCCGCGCTGGTCGTTGGGGATATCGCCGACGACGCCTGTGCCGGCCTCGGCAACTGGGGCGCGGCGAAGGTCTACCGGGCCAAGGACGTTCCCGAGGGCCTGGCCCAGCCGATCGTCGACGCGATGGCCAAGGTCATCCAGGACGAGGGCATCAGCTACGCCCTCTTCGGCGGCGGCCTGCTCGGCTTCGAGATCGGCGCCGGGCTCACTGCCCGCCTCAACGCCGGCGTGACGATGGAGGTCACCGAGGTCAAGGTGTCCGACGGCAAGCTCGTCGTCGAGCGCCCGATCCTGCAGGACTCCCAGATCGCCGACGTCGGTTATGTCTCAGAGCCCGGCATCATCATCAGCCGCCTCAACGCCTTCGACGCCAAGGAGAGCGGTGGCACGGCTGAGGTCGTCGACGTCCAGGTCGAGCTCTCGCCCTGGTCCTCCAAGGCCAAGCTGGTTCAGCGCGGCGAGCAGCGCGGCGCCGACGTCAACATCGAGGATGCAGAGATCCTCGTCGGTGGCGGTCGCGGCCTCGGTGCTGCCGAGGGCTTCAAGCAGTGCGAGGAACTGGCTGAGGCGATGGGCGGCGCAGTTGCCGCCACCCGCGCCGTGGTCGACGCCGGCTGGTACCCCTACGCGGCCCAGATCGGCCAGACAGGCAAGACGGTCGCGCCGAAGCTCTACCTGGCCGCCGGCATCTCCGGCGCGATTCAGCACAAGGTCGGGATGCAGAGCTCGGAGAACATCCTCGCGATCAACAAGGATCAGAACGCGCCGATCTTCGAGTTCTCGGATCTCGGCGTGGTGGGCGACCTGCACAAGATCGTCCCCAAGCTGACCGAGGCGATCAAGGCCAAGAAGGGCGGCTGAGGTTTCCCCCGGGGAGCCTCGGCTCCCCGGGTGCCGTTCGTTACCTGACGACGATTGGAGCATGCGATGCCGGCTGTAGCACCGAGTGAGTTCCCGCCGCCGTTCGACCCGGCCGACGTGATCGGCCCGCCGACCGATGCCGAGGACGAGCGCATCGAGGTCGGCATCGCGATCGTCGGGGGTGGGCCCGCCGGGCTCGCCTGCGCCAACAAGATCATGCAGTTGCTCGAGAACGAGCCGGAGCTGACCGAGAAGCTCGGTGAAGTCCCGGTCGCCGTGATCGAGAAGGGCAAGGTCGCGGGAGCGCACCTGCTCTCCGGGGCGAACATGAAGCCCTCGGCGATGGAAGAGCTCTTCCCCGACCTGCCCAAGGAGGAGTGGCCGGTCTTCCAGGAGGTGACCAAGGACGCGGTCTACCTGCTGACCTCGAAGGCGGCGCTGCCGCTGAAGCCGATGCCGCCGAACTTCCGCAACCACGGCAACTACGTCACCTCGGTCTCAAAGCTGGGCCGTTTCCTCTCCGACAAAGCCGAGGAAGCCGGCGTCTACATCCTCTCCGAGACCGCCGCAACCAAGCTGCTGGTCGAGGACCGCGTCGTCAAGGGCATCCGCTCGGGCGATCGCGGCCGCGGCAAAGAGGGCGAAGAGCTGGGCAACTTCGAGCCAGGCTCAGACGTCGTCGCCAAGGCGACCGTCCTCGCCGAGGGCACGGTCGGCCACCTCACCTACGCCGCCTACGACTACTTCGATATGCACGGCGCCGACCCGATGCGCTGGGAGCTCGGGGTCAAGGAGGTCTGGGAGGTTCCCAAGCCGCTCGACCGCGTGATCCACACGATGGGCTGGCCTCTGCGCAAGTCACCGCGTTACAACGAGTTCGGCGGCACCTTCATCTACCCGATGGGCGAGGACAAGCTCTGCATCGGCCTGGTTGCCGGCCTCGACTACACCGACGCGACCTTCTCGGTCCACGACGCCCTGCAGCTGATCAAGACGCATCCCTTCATCAAGAACCTGCTCGAGGGCGGCAAACGGGTCGCTTGGGGCGCCAAGACGATCCCCTCCGGCGGCTACTTCGCGATGCCCAAGCGCCTCGCCGTGCCAGGCATGGTGGTCGCCGGCGACGCCGCCAGCATGGTCAACGTGCCGACGCTGAAGGGCGTCCACTACGCGATGCACGCCGGGATGTACGCGGCGGAGACGATCGTCGAGTCGCTCAAGCAGGACTCGGTCAACTTCGAGGCCTACGACGAGAAGGTCCACAAATCGCTGATCGAGAAGGACCTCTACGAATCGCGCAACATGCGCCAGCCCTTCTCCAAAGGCTTCTTCCTCGGTGGCGCCATGGCCTCGGCGATGACCGTCACCAAAGGCAACTTCCCCGGCGGCCACTGGAAGCAGGAGCACGACTCCGAGGTCGAGATGGAGCTGGGCAAGGCGGGGGACATGTACGTCAAGCCCGACAACGAGCTCACCTTCGCCAAGCTCGACTCGGTCTTCCTCTCCGGCAACGCGACCCGCGACGACGCCCCCAACCACGTCCGCATCCAGACCAAGGTGCCGCGCGAGATCGCCCAGACCTGGGTATCGATGTGCCCCGCCCAGGTCTACGAGATCCCCGACGAGCAGCTCGAGAACGGTGCGGCCGAGGTCGACGTCCACGTCACCGCCTCCAACTGCGTCCAGTGCGGCGCGATCACCGCCAAGGGCGGGCGCCTGACCCTGCCCGAGGGCGGCGACGGGCCGCTGTACCAAGAGACCTAAACGGCTATTCAGCGCAGACGGCTTTGACCCGCGAGGCGACGACGCCGTAGAACTCTGAGAAAGGCTCGAAGGCGATCGGAGTCGTCGAGCCGCGGAAGATGATGCTGGTGTCGCATTCTTCAAAGAAGTACTCGATCCGGTCTTCGCCGGCGGCGAAGTAAACCAAGCGGATCATCGAGCGGCGGCCGAGCTTGACCCTCTTCAGACTGCGTTCGCGGTACTTGGGCAGCCAGTTGGCCTGAACCCGGGCCAGTTCCGCCGCCGCCATCGGCGGCGGCGCCCCTGCGGCCGGCCGCGAGTCGATGATCAGCTTGGAGGAGAAGCTCGCCGGATCGTGCCAGACGCTTTGTAGGTAGCTGCCGACTTTTTTATCGAGCGTCTCCTTGGTCCAGCCGGTTTCCATGTCGTATTCCGCCAGGTGGTACACCGGGGGTACGGCGCTGGGGCGCTTGACGCTCGATTCCTTGCTCTCCTCGCCGCCGCCTCCCCCACAGCCGGATATCACCAGCGCAAACGCGGCCAGACCGGTGGCCACGGCCCCGACTCTCCTCCCCAGCATGATCACCATCGTTCTTATAATAAGTAAAATCAGACTGACCGCATGGGGAGGGTCATCGGGCAACGCGGTCGATATAGCGTGCCGTGCCTGGTCGAGACCGCGCCGCCGAGGTCGACGTCCACATCACCGCCTCCAACTGCGTCCAGTGTGGTGATTAACCGCCAAGGGCGGTCGCTTGACGTTGCCCGAGGGCGAGCGATGGGCCACTGTACTGGGAAACCTAGCCCGCCGAGCCGGCGCGCCTCTAGCTATTCGTCGCAGACGAGCTTGAGGTTTGTGGCCATGGTGGCGTAGTAGAAGGGAAAGTTGTTGGTGGTGGCGGGTTCGGCCGAGCCGCGGAAGATGATGCTGGTCCCGCATTCTTCGAAGAAGTATTCGATGCGTTCCTGGCCGGCGCCGAAGTAGGCAAACCTCACCGCCGGCCTGCGGCCTAGCTTGACCCTCTTCAGACTGAGCTCTTTGTATTTCGGCAACCAGCTCGCTTGCACGCGCGCAAGTTCGGCTGCCGTCATCGGCGGCGACGCCCCCGCAGCCGGACGCGAGTCGATGACCATCTTGAAGTCGTCACTGGCGAAGTCGTGCCAGACGGTGTGCAGGTAGTCACCGACTTTTTCGTCGCTGGCCACCTGAACCCACCCGGTTTCCAGGTCGTATGCGGTTTGGTGATAGACGGGTGGGTCGGCGCTGGGTCGTTCCACTTCGGACGTCGTTTCCGCCTTGCCGCTGCTGCCGCAACCGCTCAGCACCGCAAGGATGGCTGACGCAACTGCGAGAAATGCAACGTACCGTTTCAGAGCCGACATGACATTGGCTATTTGGCGCAGACCGGTTTGATCTGTGAAGCGGTGTTTTCGTAGAACCAGGAGAAGAGTTTGAATGAGCCCGGATTCGTTGA
>DATMIH010000120.1:0-24447 GCA_035554595.1 Solirubrobacterales bacterium | reverse complement strand
TCAGCAGCGTCACGATCATCCCCAGCCGCAGGCTGCGCCGGCCGGCGTCCCACATCTGAGCGCGCGCCTTGATCGCCTCGCTACCGATCGGCTTGATTGCCAGTGCCGCCCAGAGCTGCTGTTCGCCCATCGTCGTCGGGTCCTCGATCCTGCCGCCACCCTCGGCGACGGCTCGCTGCACGGCCTTGGCGTCACCACCGGAGACCCGCTCGAGGTCAGAGCGCTGCAGGACGAAGAGGATGACCACGAAGACCGCGATCACGCCGAAGATCAGCGCCAGTGTGCCCTTTGGGTTTGCTTCGTTGCCGGCGGTGGAGGAGATCACGGCGACGACGATCGCCACCATGACCACGCCGATCAGGCCGAAGAGCCCTGATCGTTTGAGCCCGCCGGCCATTGCGGCTCGAGCCTACCGCGCCTAGCAGCGCTTATAGAGAACCCAGGAATCGTTGCTCGCGACCCGTTTGAAGCGGTGCGGCACGGTGAGCTCGAAGCGAGTCGGATCGTTGGGATCGAGGATGAAGTTGTGGATCACGAAGGGGCTGGCCGGCTTGAGGAAGTAGCCGCGCGCGGGCACGCCCTCCTCGCTGGCGCTGACTATCCGGGTTGGCTTGACGTCGAGGTCGAAGGCGAGCCGGGGGATCGCCCGGTGGTTGGGAACGGCGACCGGACCGCAGAGCGGCTCGGCGAAGGCGCCGGAATCGGCCAGGTCGCTGAGGTCGCGCTCGATCTTGCCCTGGTCGGCGAGGTCGCTGTGCACGGTCGAGTCGAGGTCCCACTGGTTCGGCAGCCAGAGCACGAACATGAGGACCACAGCGCCGGCGAAGACCTGCCAGCGCCGGCGCCAGGGGTGGCTGGCGTCGAGCAAGCGCCAGCCGAGCAGACCGACCGCGACGAAGATCGCCAGGATCGCGCCCCCGAGCATCGTGTAGCGAGCGATGATCGCCAGACCGGCGGCGGCGAGGAAGGCAAAGGCGGCGAGGGCAAGCACCACCGCGGCGAGGCCCAGGGCGGAGCGACGTCGCAAGAAAGCAAAGCCGAGCACGATGCCGCCAGCGGCGCCGACCATGCCGGGCCACTGCATCACTTCACCAAGCGCCCGTGGTCCCCAGAGGACGAGATCGACCGGACCCGTGTGGCGCTTCAGCGTGTCGACGGTTTCCTGGGTCCCAGTCAAGGAGTAGAGGAAGTTGCCGGTGGTGATCCCATCGAACAGCACCCAGAGAATCGGGGCGGCCAGTGCGAGTGCGACTAGGCCCAGACCTCGGGGCGAGAAGAGGATGCCCCTCGCCCGGACAAATGCCGGCCTAATTAGGCCGGCATTTTGAGTATCCGCCCGTTCGAGGGGCATCCTCTTCTCGTCTCCAGGGCTGTCCGTCGACGGCTCGGGCCATAGCGCTAGATAGGCCAGGTACCCGATCGAGAACCCCCAGGCCTCGGGTCGCAGCAGGCCCGCGAGGGCCAAGAGCGAGAGCACCGGCCAGCCGGCTCTCGGGCGCTTGCTCTCTATAACGAGTGCGCCTAGGACAAGGGCTATGTACGGAACGTCGACGTAGGCGCGCAAGCCGTTGGAGAGGAAGGGGGCGCGGGTGAGAACGAATACCGCGGCGACGGCGCCGATCGGGCGGTCGAACCAGAGGGAGCCGAGGCGGTAGACGAGGTAGCCGACCAGGCCGAGGGAGAGGTAGGCGACGATCATCGTCACCGTGATCGCGCCGTCGCCGATCGGCGTTGTCACCCCGCCGAGCAGGTCGGCCAGCGGGTGCGGAGTGGGGGGCAGGGCGGCCCCGTAGTCGGGGCTCACCCCGTGCGCCAGTTCGCGCCCCCAGACCAGCGCGTAGATCGTGTCGTAGTTGGGGAACCCCGTCGGGAAGACGAGCAGGAGGACGACGCCGATGGCGCCCGCCCAGGCGAGGGGAATCAGCCAGTTGCGGACCCGCTGCGGCACCGGCGCACGGTATCGGGGCCCAGCTCCGGAGGGGTGCAACGTTTTGTTCCTCTCACAGGACCACAACGCGTTGCACCTCTGGTCGGGCCGCCGATCGCGCGGGGATACACTGGCCACGGTGCCGCCGACCAGCGACTCGATCTCCCTCTACCGCCGCCACCGCCCCGGTTCGTTCGACGAGGTGGTGGGCCAGCAGCACGTCGTGCGCACGCTGCGCAACGCGGTCGAGCAGGGCAAGGTCCACCACGCATACCTCTTCGTCGGCTCACGCGGCACCGGCAAGACCTCGATGGCGAAGATTCTCGCCCGCTCACTCAACTGCGAGCGGGGCGGGCCGACCGTGACGCCCTGCGGGGAATGCGAATCGTGCACGACGATCGCCGCCGGCTCCTCGATCGACGTGATCGAGATGGACGCCGCCTCCAACCGCTCGGTCGACGACGTGCGCGATCTGCGCGAGCGGGTCGCCTACGCCCCCACTGGCGGTCGCTGGAAGGTCTACATCCTCGACGAGGCGCACATGCTTACCAAGGAGGCTTGGAACGCCTTCCTCAAGACGCTCGAGGAGCCGCCGCCCAACACGGTCTTCGTCCTCGCCACCACTGAGGCGCACAAGGTGATGCCGACGATCGCCGATCGCTGCCAGCGCTTCGACTTCCAGCGCCCCTCGCTGGAGCAGATTTCCGAGGTGCTGAACCGGGTCGCGGTGGCCGAGCAGATCGAGGCCGAGGAAGCCGCGGTGGCGATGATCGCCCGCTCGGCCTCGGGCAGTTTCCGCGATGCGCTCGGCACCCTCGATCAGCTGGTTGCCTTCGGCGGCAACCAGGTCAAGCTCGCAGACGTGCTCGAGCTGCTCGGGGCCGCCGACGCCGAGCTGCTCTTCGACGCCGTCGACTCCGTCATCGCCCAGGACCCCAAGGGCGTTCTGCTCGGCGTCGAGAAGATGGCCCGCTCCGGCCGCGACCCCGCCCAGTTCGCCCGCGACCTGCTCGCCCACCTGCGCCACCTGCTGGTGACCCAGACCGTCGGCGAGGTGCCGAACACCTTTGTAGTGACGGCCACCGACGCCGGCCGGCTCTCAGCGCAGGCCAATGCGATCGGCGCAGCCACGCTCGTCCGCACCATCGACGAGCTGGCGAACGCCCTGACCTCGGTGCGCGAGGGGGACGATGCGCGCATGGCCGTGGAGATCGCACTCTTGAAGGCAGCACGACCGGATCTGGATCCCTCTACGGAGGGACTACTGAGGCGCATAGAGAGACTCGAGCAAGGGACGATTACGCCTCGGGCCGCGGGTCCTGTCGCCGCAGGGGACCCACCGCCCCCTCCGGTCGCTAAAGCGTCCTCAGGGGCGGTACCCCCTACGACGCCACCCCCGGCAGAGACGCCACCTATTGACGAGCCCATGCCCGAGGCGTCAGCAGGTAGCTCCAACGAGCCCGAGGCGCCGACGATCAGCTCTGAAGAATCCGGGACTTCGACCAACACCTCCGAACCGGCCCAGCCCGAGGCGTCCGCCGAAAGCTCCGAGCAGCCCGACCCGTCTGAAAGCTTCCGGGACGCCGAGACCGAGCCGTCTGACGGGGACGACTCTCCTGCGGGTGGCGCGGTAGGGGGGCCCACCCCTGAGGACGCTTTAGCGACCGGAAGGGGTGGGGGGTTCCCTGCCGTGACAGGACCCGCAGGCCAGTTGGACCTTGCTCAGATTGTCAACACCTGGCCTGCCGTTCTAGACAAGCTCCGTGAGACGAGTCCTGCCCTCGCCGCAACCTTCGATGGAGCGCGTCCGGTGAGTCTCGACTCCGAGGAGGGGCTGCGTGTCGGGTTCCCCGCCGAGCTCACCTTCAACAAGCGCAAGGCCGAGACGCCGGAGAAGCGGGAGCTGATGGCGGACGTGATCGAGGACGTGCTGGGGGAGAGGCTGCGGCCGACTTATGTATTGCTTGAGGACGCGCCGCCGGCGCCTGCGGAGGAGTCGCAGGACTCCGACCGCGGGATCGATCACGATGCGCTGGTGGAGAAGCTGAAGAGCGAGTTCGACGCTGAGGAGGTCGGTTGATGGCCAGGGGTGGACCCGGTGGTTTTGACGTCAATGCGCTGATGAAGCAGGCGCAGAAGATGCAGAGCGAGATGCTGGAGGCGCAGGAGTCGCTCAAGGACGAGGTGGTCGAGGCCAGCGCCGGCGGCGGCATGGTCAAAGTCAAGATGGGCGGCGACCTGACCCTGCGCGAGGTCGTCATCGATCCTGAGGCGATCGACCCCGAGGACGCCGAGATGCTCGCCGAGATGGTGCAGGCAGCGGTCAACGAGGGTCTCCGCGCCGCTCAGGCGCTGGCCGAGTCGAAAATGGGCGGGATCACCGGAGGCCTGGGCGGCCTCCCCGGAATGTGAGCGCCGAGGGTCCGGCGCCGCTGGCGCGCCTCGTCGCCGAGCTCTCGCGACTGCCGGGGATCGGCCAGCGCACGGCGCAACGCCTCGCCTTCCACATCCTGCGCGCTCCCGACGAAGAGGCCGCGGCGCTGTCGGCGGCGATCGTCGAGGTGAAGGAGAAGGTCGGCCTCTGCGAGGAGTGCTTCAACCTTGCCGAGGGCCCCCGCTGCCGGATCTGCGCCGACCCCAATCGCGACCGGACGACGATCTGTGTGGTCGAGGAGCCGGCCGACGTGATCCCGATCGAGCGTACCCACGAGTACCGCGGCCTCTACCACGTGCTCGGCGGTGCGCTCTCGCCGATCGACGGGGTCGATGCCGAGGACCTGAAGATCGCCGAGCTGCTGCGCCGGGTGGAGAACGGAGGGGTCCAGGAGGTCGTCCTCGCCACCAACCCGACCACCACCGGCGAGGCCACCGCACTGCATATCGCCGAGCGCCTGCGCGATCAGGTTGCGGTCACCCGGCTCGCCAGCGGCCTGCCGGTAGGAGCCGACCTCGAGCACGCCGACGAGGTCACCCTCGGCAAGGCCTTCGCCGGGCGCCGCAGCCTCGACTGAGCGGGGCAATTTTCGTCCATTGAGTCCGTGACAAAACATTGCGGTCGCGGACGAACTGACTAGACATCTGTCGGCGCGCAAATAGCGAGATTTCGCAGTCCTGCCGTCCGTTGCTTTCGAGAAGGTCTTCTGGTGACGACTCGGGCTCCGACAAAGGACGTAGGCAAGCATGAGTCGCCGCTGGGGCAAGTTGCCCGCGAAGTCTTTGCTGAGGCAGCGCAGAAGCTGGCTGAGGAGTTCGGATCGGTCGCGGCTACCGCGGTCGCCGCCGTGCGCGAGCAAGCTCCGCCAGCGGAGGTCAAAGTCCACGCCAGTCTCTTCGAGCCCGGCCATATGCGCCGCCGCCTCGATCAGCTGATCGAAGAGAACAAGCGCTACGACCACCCTTTCAGCCTCGTCGTCTTCGACGTCGACGGCCCCGGAGCCCGTGAGGAAGACGACAAGGAGACAATTCTCGCCGTCGTCGGTGCTGGGCTGCGCGACAGCGTCCGCTTGGTCGACGAGGCCTTCCGGCTCGAGGAGAACGGGCTCTGCGTGCTGGCCCCCAACCAGTCGACGGTCGGCGGAGTGCAGATGTCCGAGCGTCTGTTGCGCATGCTCGACGAACTCGAGGCCGCGGGGGGGCTGAAGATCTCCATCTCCGCCGGCGTCGTCGCCTGTCCTGAGCACGGCAACGACGCCGAGGAGCTGCTGCGCAAGGCCGACGAGGCGATGTGGCGGGCTCGCGCGGTGGGTCAACCGGTCGGCGTAGGCTCTTTGCAAGATCGCTGACAGATTTCGCAAATCTGTCCATAACTTGCGTAAACCTGGATTTTCGGTGAGAGGATGCCGATACCCGGGGAATAGCCCCGCGGACTACCTAATGCCTGGAATACGAACAAACGCCGCTGCCGAAGTTCTCGGAGTCAGCCCCAATACCCTGCGCAGCTGGGAGCGCCGCTACGGCTTCCCCACGCCCAAGCGCACCGTGGGCAACCACCGCAACTACGAGCTGGTCGAGCTGCAGACCCTGCGCGACGCCCTCGCCCAAACCGGCAACATTTCTTCCGCGATCGAGCTGACCCGCCAGCGCCAGTCCGCGCCGGCTAGCGATGACAGTCTGCTCGCCGCCCTGCAGAGCTTTGACGAGGACGCCGCCGACCGCGCGGTCGAGGAGAGCCTGGCGCTGCGCCCGCTGGAGCGCACCGTGGAGGAGTTGCTCCTGCCCGCGATCGACCGGCTCGCCGTCGACCCCGACCGCGAGGCCGAGCTTGAGTTCGCCTCGCGCTGGGCGACCGGCTGGCTGCACGGCGCCCGCCGCCTCGCCTCCGCCGCCTCGCGTCCCGCCGGCATCCTGCTGCTTGACTCCAGCCGCGGCTCCGACGCCGAGGCGGTCCACGCTCAGGCGCTCGACCTGACTCTGCGCCGCGCTGGCTTCCGCGTACTGATGCTTTCCAACGAGCTCGGCGACGAGCGGCTCGAGCGCGCCCTGCGCGCCCTCGACGCGACCGCGATCGTGCTCTGCGGCCCCCGCGCCGACACCGCCAGTGCGGTCAAGCTGGTTCGCCAGATCCGCGATCTCGGTGTCGACGCTCCGCTGTTCGGTTTCCGTGCCAGCGGCCTGATCGGCGATGCGATCCCCTCTGCAGGCGATAGCCCGAGCGAGGTCACCGGGATGCTCAACGCCGACCTCCGCCGGCGCGCCGCTCAGGCCTTCGCCTAGCTCGCTCGACAAAAAAAACCGGCACAGGGCCCGTGGGCCCCATGCCGGTTGGTTGCCACGGCGCCTCCGCCGCTTGTGGGCTGTGCTCAGAGCGATGCCAGTGATGCTTTCGCCGCGGTGACGACGACCTTCGGCATCGGCGGGAAATCAAGCGCCGGACCGTATTTCTTACCCACGGTGATCGCGTAACTGATGAATTGAGCGACCAGGCTCTTCTGCGGTCCATTGTGGGGAACAATCGCGTAGGTGAACGTTGAGATTGGGTACGCTTCCACGAATTTCTTCGGCGGATTGACGATGTGAAGTTCGTTGCTCGGCGGAACTTTCTTCACCATCGCAGCAGCATTTTCGATGTTTTTCAGGTTTGGCAGCTCATAGTTGCCGGCTTCGTTCTTTACCGCCGCAACCGGCAGGCCGGCCGCGATCAAGTACGAGGCGGAGATGTAGCCGATCGCCCCCGCAGTGGTGGCGACGGTGTTGGTGACGCCGGAGTTGCCTTTGGCTCCGACGCCGTGGGTGAACCCGACCGAGGTGGCGTAGCCAACTTCGTTCTTCCAGGACTTGCTGACCTTGGAGAGGTAGTTGGTGAAGGCGTAGGTGTCACCCGAGCCATCGCTGCGGTACACAGGGGTGATCGCGAGGTTTGGCAGTTTCGCTTTCGGGTTGATTTTCTTGATCTTCGGATCGCTCCAGTTGGTGATCTTGCCGAAGTAGATACCGGCGAGGATCGGTCCAGTGAGGTTCAGTTTGTTGACCCCGGGGATGCTGAAGCCGAGGCCCGTGGCACTGAGAGCCCAGGGGATCTGCACACAACCGTTGCAGGCGGCGGCCTGTTCGGGGGTGAGCGGTGCATCGGAGGCACCGAAGTCAACGGTCCTGGCCGTGATCTGCGCGATACCCGCACCCGAGCCGACCGCACCGTAGGTGACTTTGACACTGCCGTGGCCGGCGGCTTCGAAGCCGTTGGCCCAGTTGGCCTCCAGCGGGGCGACCAGCGTTGAGCCGGCGCCGGTGAGGTTTGCTGATGCAGCAGCGGTCGAGATGGCCGCCATGCACCCGACCATTCCGGTTACCGCGATGAGGAAACCAAACAACCTGTTGCGAATCAAAAGGGGTTCCTTTCGGCTTGTGTATTCAGTCTCTGCCACAGGCCGTAGAACGTCCCCTGGCGGCTCGCAGGATGGCCTCACCAGAATGCACATATGTTTCAATCGTGTGAAAAGAACGGTGTTTCAAATATGTAACAACCGGCAGGTTGTTGAAATGTGGTGAAGCAGGCACGGCGAAGCTGTAGTTGTGTCAATTCTGTGAAAATTTCACCCTTCCGGTGGGCAACGTATTGGAACTGCACTAGCCTGCGCGCGATGAGCGCCGCCACCAGTGCGACAGGGTCCCCGCAGGTCGCAGGCAAGGACCGTTCGGGCCGGCGTCGCAAGCAGTTCGACCGGGTCGCCGATGGCTTGCTCTTCGGCATTTGCGCCTTCGCCGCACTGCTCGGCGTGGTGCTGATGCTGGTGATCGCCTACCAGGTGATTCACGGCGCGGCGCCGGCAATCTCGGCCTTCGGCGTCGGCTTTCTCTTCGAAACGACCTGGCAGCCCAACTTCGGTGTCTTCGGCGCCGGCTCGATGCTGTTCGGGACCATCGTCAGCTCCTTCGTCGCGCTGGCGATCGGCGCCCCGATCGCGATCGCGATCGGTCTCTACCTGAGCCTGCTGGCACCGGCCGGAGTGCGCAGCACGATCGGCCCGCTGGTCGAGATGCTGGCGGCGATCCCCAGCGTGATCCTAGGCTTCTGGGGCATCCTGATCCTGGCCCCGTTCGTGCAGGGAACGCTCGAGCCCTGGTTGCACGACACACTCGGCTTCATCCCGATCTTCGGCGCCCCGCAAACGACCGGCGCCAGCGTCTTCACGGCCAGCCTGATCCTGACGATCATGATCGTCCCGATCATTGCCTCGATCTCGCGCGACCTCTTCCTTGCGGTCCCGCACGAGGTCCAGGACGGGGCCAGCGCTCTCGGCGCCACGCGCTGGGAGGTGGTCCGCGGCGTCGTCCTGCCCTCGACGGCCTCGGGCGTGGTGGCGGCCTCGCTGCTCGGGCTCGGACGGGCCCTGGGCGAGGCGATCGCCGTCACCCAGGTGATCGGCGCCGGCTCGGCGATCAACGCCTCGCTGTTCAAGACCGGCGACACGCTCGCCTCGCGGATCGCCAGCCAGTTTCCCGGCGCGATCACGGAGATGCACAAAGCCTCGCTGTTCTATCTGGGGGTGATCCTGCTCGTCATCGGGCTGATCTCCAACCTGGCGGCGCAATGGGTCGGCCGCCGCTTCGACTACCGGCGGGTGGCGGCGAAGTGACCGAGGTCAGCTTCGATCCCCCCGCACCGCTCACCGCCAGCGGCAACCTGCGCAGGCGCCGGGCGTTCAGCCGTGTGGCCGAGCTCGGCGCGACCGGCGCTGCGTTCTTCGCCGTCGCGGTACTGACGATCGTCATTTACTCGGTGGCCGTGCGGGGCGCCAGCGCGCTCAGCTTCGAATTCTTGGTCACCGGGGCGCCGACCGGGATCGCCCCGGCGCTCGTCGGGACCGGCTTGATCGTTGGCGTGGCGACCCTGATCGCGATGCCGCTGGGAGTGCTGGCGGCGCTCTTCCTGACCGAGTTCGCCGGCGAGCGCATGATCCGCCTCAGCAAGCTCACCCTGGACCTGATCAACGGCTTGCCTTCGATCATCATCGGGCTCTTCGTCTTTGGCCTGCTCGTCGACCACCACAAGCAGTCCGGCTTCGCCGGCTCGGTGGCCCTGGCGATCATCATGCTGCCGCTGGTCGCCCGCGGCACCCAGGAGGTCCTCCTGCTCGTCCCCGGCAACCTGCGCGAAGGTGCGGACGCGCTAGGCGTCAGCCGCTGGCGCACGGTGCTGACCGTAATCCTGCCCAGTGCGCTTGGCGGGATCCTCACCGCGACCGTGCTCGCCGTGGCTCGCGCGGCCGGCGAGACCGCCCCGCTGATCCTCGTCTCTTCCGTCTTTGACGGCAAAGAAGTGCTCTTCAAGATGAGCGAAGCGATGCCGAACGTCCCGGTGCGGATCTTCCAGCTGTCCGAAGAAGGCAATCCCGAAGGCATCGCCCAGGCGTGGGGGATGTCGCTGGTGCTAGTCACGATCATCCTCCTTGCAAGCGTCGGGGCGCGGGCGATGCACGCTCGCAGCCGCAGAAAGATGAGCTCATGAATACGTCTGAACAAACCCTCCTCGCCGAACAAGCTCGCCCGGTTGACGCGAGCTCTCCGCCGCCGGCCGTGCCCTCTCGCGTCCGTATTCAGTCTGAACCCGACGCCGTCGGGCGGATTAACGGCTACCGGCCAAAGGTTGCGGTCGAGTCCGTCTTCGAGGTCAACGACGTCTCGGTCTTTTACGGCGCCAAGGAGGCGCTAGCCGGCGTCAGCCTGCGGATTCCGCGCAGCAGGATCACTGCCCTGATCGGTCCTTCAGGCTGTGGCAAGTCGACCTTCATCCGCAGCCTCAACCGGATGAACGACTCCGTGCCCGCCTTCCGGCTTGAGGGCCAGGTCCTCTACCACGGGCACGACCTCTACGCGAGCAACGTCGACCAGGTCGAGGTGCGGCGGCGGATCGGCATGGTCTTTCAGAAGCCCAACCCGTTCCCGAAGTCGATCTACGACAACGTCGCCTGGGCGCCCCGCAATCTCGGCCTGCGCCATGGCCTCGATGAGCGGGTGGAGAAAGCGTTGCGCGGCGCGGCGCTCTGGGACGAGGTCAAGGATCGGCTCAAGGACAGTGCCCTGGGGCTCTCCGGCGGGCAGCAGCAGCGGCTCTGCATCGCCCGCGCGATCGCGATCGAGCCCGACGTGCTGCTGCTCGACGAGCCGGCCTCGGCGCTCGACCCAATCGCCACCGCCTCAATCGAGGACCTGATGCACAGCCTCAAAGGGCGCTTCACGATCGTGATCGTTACCCACAACATGCAGCAGGCGGCCCGGGTCGCCGATGAGACAGCCTTCTTCGGCCTCGACTCAAGCACGGGTGAGCCGGCCGGGACCCTGATCGAGTTCGCCGAGACCGAGAAGATCTTCAGCAACCCGGCGGACCCGCGCACGCGCGACTACGTCACCGGCCGCTTCGGCTGAATCAGGCTAGCGGCGGAGGATCGCGTCGCTGGTGACCTGCTGGAGTAGCGGCTGCCCGCACTGCCAGCAGAAAGTGGCGCCGGTGCTGTGGGGGGCGCCGCAGGAGGTGCAGGAGCCGGCGGTTCCGGTCTGCTCCATGCGCACGATCCGCTCGATCTCGCTCAACTCGGCGTCGGCGTCCTGCAAGGCGACGGCGCGTTTGACCAGCACCTCGACCTCGATCTGGTTGCGCACCGCCATTTCGTAAACGAGTCCGCCGAGGTCCCACTGCAGCTCGGCGACGCGGGCGACGAGCTGGTCGCGCCGCCGTTCGAGGTCGACGGTCAGCTCGTGCTCGGTTGTCGCAGGGGCTGTCGGCGAGGCGCTCCGAGCCGGAGCGTTGCCGTTCTGGCCCTTGCGGGTGAGCTTGCCTGGAAGTTTCATTCGCCGAAAAATTCTCCTGTGAATTCGCCGCCTTTACAGCCGGCCGCTCCCTGTTCGCACTTGCTGCCGACTTCCGCCGTCGCCGGCGGCAGCTTCACTCCGGCGCTTGGCTTCAGCACTTCTTCGGCGCCCTGGCCGGTTTCAGCCTTCTTCTTGGCGCTGGCACTGGCCTTTTTGCTCTTCTTGCCACCTTTGCTTCCCGCGTTGCCTTTATTGGTCGTGGCCGCGGTTTCCGTTTCTTCGCCGCCGCCGTGCACCGTGATCACCTGGGGCGCCGCTGCGTTGGTGGCGACTGTCTGATTGCCGGAGTGTCCGATCAGGACACCCACGCCCATTGCCAGCAGTAGCGTGCCAACGCCGGCGATCAGGGCCGCGTTCGACGAGATGCGGCGGCGGCGCGGTTGTGGCTGTGGTGCGGGGCCGGCGACCGCCTCGGAGGGCGCTCGCATAGCGTCCATGAAGGTGACGGCGTTCATGAAGGGCAGGCGGGGCTCGCCACAGCGCTGCCCGCAGTGCAGGCAGTAACGCTGGTCTGCGGCGACGGCCATCCCGCAGGATGGGCATTGCTCGCCCCCCGCATTGACCATTGAGTGATCCACGATCGCATCGTCTTCGTGATGGGACGGTGAAATGTTGCGGTGTTGTGAAAAATCGGCTCTGGCTGCGATCAAGGTTCACATTTAGGTGACAAGTACACGCTGGGCCACAGCGAGACTTCAGCCGTGGCAATCTCGGCCGATGACGGTGGCCGCAAGCTTGGCTCCAGCTGCTGCAACAGCTGCGGTGGCCGCTTGGCGGCCGATCAGCGTTACTGCCTGAACTGTGGCGAGCGGCGCGGGGCGATCCCGGCTGCCGTCGCCCGGTGGCTCTCGATAGTCGAGCCGGCGGTTGAGGACAAACCCGTTGAGGCTGGCGTAGTGGCCCCTTCCCCCCAGGGGGACGGTGAGGAGACGGCCCAGGCGCGCTATATGCCGGCACCGCGCAGCGCGGCGATCGCGGTGTTGACCGTGCTCGGTTTCGGCGTCTTGCTCGGCGGCTTGACCGGCCCCGCCGCCCAGAGCGCCGGCATCGCCCCGATCGTCCTCTACAGCGAAGCCGAACCGCCACCGCCTGCCGAACCGGCGCCAGAACCGGTGACGGAAGCAAGCGAACCGGTCGCCGTGGCCGAAGCTCCTGCCGCTGCCGCTGAAGTCCCCTTGGAAGCCGAAGCGCCCGAAGAAACCGTGGCTGCTCCGCCGAAGAAGAAACTCCCTCCCGAACTGCCCGAAGAACCCGGCCTGCCCCCGGTCCAGCATGTCTTCCTGATCGTGCTTGCCGATCACGGCTTCGAAGAAACCTATGGCCCGAGCTCGACCGCGACCTACATCTCAAAAACCCTGCCGGAAAAAGGCGAGCTGCTCTCCAACTACTACGCGGTGACGAGCGGTGACCTTGCCAACGAGATCGCCCTGCTCAGCGGTCAGGGTCCCAACCCGGCGACGGCGGCGAACTGTCCCGAATACAAGGACTTCGCCACGCCGACGCTAAGCGCAACGGGCCAGGCCGAAGGCGAAGGCTGCGTCTATCCCGCCGAAACCGAAACACTGCCGAGCCAGTTGGTGGCGGCGAAAAAGACCTGGAAGGCCTACATCGGTGGAATCGGTAACGGCCAGGCGGGGGAGCCCACCACCTGTCGTCACCCTGGACCTGGCGAAGCTGACCCCGCGCAGGCGCCGCAGCCGGCGGATCCGTATGAGACCGGGCGCAACCCCTTCGTTTACTTCCACTCAATCGTCGACAGTCCCGAATGCGCTCAACGCGACGTCGGGCTGGAACAGCTCAGCGTCGACTTGAAGAAGGAAACCAGCACCCCTTCGCTCTCCTACATCGTGCCCGACGCCTGTCATGACGGCAGCGAAACCCCGTGCGAACCGGGGGCGCCCGCCGGCCTGGCCGCAACTCAACCCTGGCTCGAAACGGTGATCGGGGAAATCGAAGCCTCACCCGCTTACAAAACCTCGGGCCTGATCGCGGTCACCTCGGCCCAGGCGCGCCAAGACCTGCCCGAACCCGACACCAGCGCCTGCTGCGGAACCCCCGAATACCCGAACCTGCCGGCCCCCGAAGTGGCCCCGCCGCCATCCAGCGGCCCGGTGAAAGAAAGTGGTGGCGGCGGCAGGGTGGGGATGCTGCTGCTCTCGCCCTTCGTCGCTCCCGGCAGCGTCAACGAAACCGGTTACTACAACCACTTCTCCCTCCTACTCAGCATCGGCGAACTGCTCGAAGTCACGCCGCCGCCCGGCTACGCCGCCGAACCGGTGCTGACCGCCTTCGACAGCTCCGTCTTCAACTCAGAAGAAGCGCCAGCTGACGCGACTGTGCCAGCAAGCTCCCATCCCGGCTCCAAAGCTCCCCGTCTTCCTCGAAGAAGCCGCCACGAGCGAGGCCCGAGCGGAAGGTAGCCAGGTAGGGATCCTCGGCCGATGCCCCGATCTCGGGGAGCGGCGCGCGGAAGTGCACGGTGTAGTCGATCGTTGGCGCCGGTACCGGACGGTCCAGCCGGACGAATGGTGCCGGGAACCAGGCGTCGAGGATCGCCGCGGCCAGGGGCGCGTCGAGCAGGCGCGGCTCCCGTGCGCGGATCCAGAGGCCGCTGTAGGGGGCGCCGCCGGAGAAGGCCTCCTCGCCCAGGGCCGGTCGCACGCTGTAGTTCTGGAACATCGTCGGCATGCCGGGCACCTGCTCGGGATCGGGTGAATACAGCTCCGCCGGAGGGTCGACGCTGGGCATCTGCAGCTCCGCGAAGCCGCTCGCGTCGAGGTCGTCGGCCAGCACGGCCAGGGCCGTTGCCTGCAGCTCGCCCTGCTGCTCCATCCGCGCCGAGAGGAAGGTGACGGTGCGGCCTTCGCGCTCGGTCTTCACCGTGATCTCCACCGGCCCGGCCACCGGCGCGCGGGGGAACTGGACCGTGAGCGAACGCGGCGCGCGCTCTGCCGCCGCCGCGGCCTGGATCGCCCGCAGGATGACCGCCGCCACGTAACCGCCGTTGGGGCCGCGCTCGACCCACCAGCGCTCGCGCATCTCCGCCCCGAAGCGGCCGTCGCCGAGGTCCTGCACTGCGGTGTCGAGATCGAACGGGTGCACGGCGACCCGCGCATCCTCGCCGATTGCGCCGAGCTCCACTCCTAGGCCTTCCCCGGCTCCGGCTCGCTCAGCCCGGACTCGCTGATCCCGAACCGTTCGTGCAGGCGGCGCAGCGGTTTCGGCGCCCACCAGTTCCATTTGCCCAGCAGCTCCATCAGCGAGGGGACGAGCAGGGCGCGGATGATGCTGGCGTCAATCAGGACGGCAAGCGCCGTGCCGACGCCGTTCTCCTTGATGAAGATGATCTGCGAGGTGGCGAAGGCGAACATCGCGACGGCGAAGAGCAGCGCCGCGGCGGTGACGATGCGGCCGGTCCGCTCGAGCCCGATCGCCACGCTCTCGGAGTCCGAGGCGCCGTTGTCGCGCGCCTCCTTGATCCGCGAGAGCAGGAAGACGGCGTAATCGGTGGAGAGGCCGAAGGCGACGGCGAAGAGCAGGATCGGCATGGTCTGCTCGATCGCCCCGGGGCTTGTGTAGTTGAGGAAGCCCTCGAAGCGGCCGTCTTGGAAGATCAGCACCAACAGGCCGAAGACGGCGCTGAGGTTGAGGAAGTTCATCAGCAGCGACTTGATCGGCAGGATCACCGAGCCGGTCATCAGGAAGAGGATCGTCAGCGTCGCCAAGATGATGATCCCGAGCACGACCGGCAGGTGGCTGGCGAGGCTCGACTGCAGGTCGATGAAGTCAGCGGTCGCCCCGCCGACCAGCGCCGTGGTCCCGGGCGGCGGCCGCAGGTCGCGAATCCGCTTCACGGTCGTCTGGCTGGCCTCGGAGACAAAGGGGTGGCGGGAGACGACCTGCAGCGCGGTCACGTCCCCCTTCAGCTGCAGCGGCGGGTTGACTTCGGCGACGCCCGGCACTTTGCGCACCTGGGCGCCGAAGCGCGTGGCCGCTTTCGGTCCGCCGCCTTCGACGTCGACCCAAATCGGCGTTTCGCGGTAGGGCGGGAATTCGCTGCTGACCGCGTCGTAGGCCTGGCGGGCGCTGGCCGAGCTTGGCAGCACCGTCGGGTCGACGGTGTCGAACTTGATGTTGAAGAAGGGGATGCCCATGACGATCAAAAGAGCCGCGCTGATCGTCGCCACCGGCACCGGCCGGCGCATGACGAAGCGCGAGAGGCGGTACCAGAAGCCGCTCTCATCCGGCCGCGTGTCGGCCTCGGCGCGGCGCTGCAGGAAGCGCGGCGCCAACGCGTTGACCCGGGTGCCGAGCAGGGTCAGCACGGCTGGCAGCACGGTGAGCGAGATCAGCGCCGCGAACAGCGCTACCAGGGCGCCGCCGAGGCCCATCGAGTAGAGGAAGCGCTGCGGGAAGACCAGCAGCGAGGCGAGCGCCGCGCTGACGGTCAGCGAGGAGAAGAAGACCGTGCGCCCCGCGGTTGCGAGCACGCGCCGCATTGCCGCCAGCCCCGGCCCGTCCTTGGCGATCTCCTCGCGATAGCGGGAGACAATGAAGAGGCTGTAGTCGATCGCCAGTCCCAGTCCCAGCGCCGTGGTCAGGTTGAGGGCGAAGATCGAGATCGAGCCGACCTCGCTGGCGATGCGCAGGATGAGGAAGGTGCCGACGATCGCCAGGCCACCGATCATCAGCGGCAGCGCCGAGGCGATCAGGCTGCGGAAGAAGAGGAAGGAGAGCAGGAAGAGCAGCGGGAAGGCGAGCATCTCCGCCATCCGCAAATCCTTCTCGACCTGCTTGTTGACCTGCTCCTGGGCGACCGCGGCGCCGCCGACGATGACCCCGGGCTTGGCGGAGAGCTGTTCGGCGATGTCAGCGCCCGTTTCCTGCCACTCCTTGTCGTCGAAGGTCTTCAGCGTCACCGCGAAGTAGGTCGAGCGGCGGTCGTGCGAGACGAAGACGGGTGAGTGGGTGTCGTAGTAACCGGTGACGGTTGCGACGTCGGGGCGGCGGCGCACGCTGCGCTCCAGCCCCTCGACCCGCGCCCGCGTCCCCGCCGCCCCGATCGGCGCGTCCTTGACGATCGCCAGCACCGCCGGGATCTTCAGCCCGGCGTCGTGCAGCCGTTCGCGCGATTCGACCGTCTCGGTCGAGGGGTCGTCGGCGCCGTAGGGGTCGAGGCGACTCGCGACGCTGCCACCGAGGGCCGCGGCAACGAGGAAGAAGAGGATTGCGAAGAGGCCGATCCGGCGGGCCTTGCCGTCGGCGAGGCGGGCGAGGGCGTCAAACATTTGTAGCTCCTTTCGGACTGGCGGCGAGGAGGCGCTGCTCCATCCGCTCGCACCAGTCGGCGTACCACTCGTTGAACTCGATTCCGCTCTGCAGCACCATCAGTGGGTAGGGGTCGCCCCCCTCCGCCTTCGCCGTGGCCGCGGGCTCGATACCCCGCAGTCGTTCGGCGACGCCCAGTCTGTGCTCGCGCAGCGCTCGCAGCGTGTCGGCGGCCTCCGTGGGCGGCAGCACGCCTGAGAAGAACAGCTTCAGCAACCCTTCGTCACGCGTCTCGAAGGTCGCCGGCGCCTCGTGCAGCCACTCCTTCAGGACTGCCATCCCCGCGTCGGTGATCGCGTAGACCGTCCGCTTGCGCTCCCCCCGCGAGGCGTCCACCCCCTCAACCAGGCCGGCCTCGGAAAGCCGCTTCAGCTCCGGATAGATCTGCCCGTAGCTGGCGGCCCAGAAGAAGCGGGTCGAGTTATCGACCGCGGCCTTGATCTCGTAGCCCGAGCGGGCCTCCCGGCTGACCATGCCGAGGATGACGTAGGCGGTGGCGGTGGGCTCCACGGCGTGAATATATCGCGCCGATATATCTAGATAAGTGATTGCCGTCACGCCTATCCCTTCTCTGTAGAAATGCTGCAAGCAAGAGGGGCTGGGTGGGGGCTCGCCTGTAGTCTCCTAGGTCATGCCGATTGATCAAAGCAAGATGGGTCAGGTCGTCACCGCCCAGATGGAGGCGCTGGAAGCCGACTACGGCGAGGACTGCCAGATCGGCGACGTCTGCACGATCGTCGAGGTAATCGGTCCGCACGGCTCCCACGTGCGGGTACGGACCAGCGACATGCGGCCGCATATGGCCCTGGGGCTGATCCGCATGGCCGAGCACGCGATGCTCGGCAACCTCGGTGGCGCCGGCGGCGAGTAGCGCCCGCCGGAGAGTTCTAGGCCACGTGCTCGCGGGCTGACGACGCCGGCGCGAGTCGAAGCTGGGGGCCCAGTTCGACCTCTTCCGCGGGCGCTTCGCTTCGCTTGTGGATTGTCGCCATCCGGGCGAATAGTAGGCCAGCCGCGATCGAGAGGGCCAGCCAGAAGACTGCGGCTGCGAGGACAATCGTGACCACAATTAGGCTCTTTTCTATGTTGATCAACTAACTCAAGATACTACTAGGGATCGAGGTCGAGTTTTCGACCAAGCACTGATGCTCGTCTCTACGTTGGACCCCCTCGGTTTTCAGGGCGCCTGCCTTTAGGACCACCTATCCTCAGCTTTCTATGTCCGCGAGTAACTCGAAAACGGTGGTGATGAAGTTCGGCGGCACCTCGGTGGCCGGCGCCGAGCAAATCAAGCGCGCCGCGCGGCGCATCGTCGCCGCGCGGGAGGCCGGCAACCGGGCCGTCGCCGTGCTCTCGGCGCGGGGCAAGACGACCGATGAGCTGGTCGCCCAGGCGTTGGAGATATCCGCCCGCCCGGAGCCACGCGAGATGGACATGCTGCTCTCCACCGGCGAGCGGATCTCCTGCGCGCTCTGCGCGATGGCGATCCACGACATGGGCCACAAGGCGATCTCGCTGACCGGCTCGCAGGCGGGCATCGTCACCGATTCCTCCCACACCAAGGCGCGGATCATCGACGTTCGTGCCGAGCGCATCCAGGAGGCGCTGGAGGAGGATCACATCGTCCTCGTCGCCGGCTTCCAGGGCGTCTCGACCACGAACCACGACGTCACCACGCTGGGGCGGGGCGGCTCCGACACGACCGCAGTTGCCCTGGCCGCGGCGCTTGACGCCGACATCTGCGAGATCTACACCGACGTCGCCGGCGTCTTCAGCGCCGACCCGCGGATCGTCCCCGACGCCCGCAAGATCCCGGTCGCGACCTTCGAGGAGACGCTGGAGATGGCGGCCTCGGGCGCCCGCGTACTGCAGCTGCGCTCGGTCGAGTACGCCCGCAACCACGGCGTCCGCATCCACTGCCGCAGCAGCTTCGAGGACGGTCCCGGTACCCTCGTCGTCAGCGAGGACGAGAGCGAGCAGGAGACCATGGAGCAGCCTTTCGTAACAGCCATTACCCACTCCGTCGATGAGGCGCGGGTCACGCTTGTCGGGATCCGCGACGAGCCCGGCGTCGCTGGTGAAATCTTCAACGCCCTGGCGGACGCGGGCATCAACGTCGACGTGATCATCCAGAACGAGCCGGTCAGCGACGATGAGCTCGCCGACCTCTCCTTCACGATCGATCGCGCCGAGCTGACCACCGCCACCGACACGCTTGAGGCTCTCGGCGATGTCAGCGAGGGGATCCGCACCGATGATCAGATCGGCAAGGTCTCGATCATCGGTGCCGGCATGCGCTCGCACCCCGGCGTCGCCGCCAAGGTCTTCGAGGTGCTCGGCCGCGAGGAGATCAACATCGAGATGATCTCCACCTCGCCGATCAAGATCTCGTGCGTAATTTCCGCCGGGCAGGTCCCCGCTGCGGTGCGCGCTCTGCACCAGGCCTTCGAGCTTGGCGCCGACGCGGTGCGGGCGGAAGACCCCGAAGGCGCCGAGCACCGTCCCACGGTCGGTAGCTGAGCAGCGCGCACTCGGGTGATATGAGCAGTGACGGTTACAGGGTCGGAGTACTGGGCGCCACCGGCGCGGTCGGCTCGACGATCCTGGAGATCCTCGCCGAACGCGATTTCCCCGCGGCCGAGGTGGTTCCATTTGCCTCCGAGCGCTCCGCCGGGCGCGAGCTCGAGTGGAACGGCTTGACCCTGGAGTGCCGGCCGCTCAGTCCCGAGACGATCCAGGGTCTGGACGTGGTGCTCTCCTCGGCGGGCGGCTCGGTCAGCGCCGAGTGGGCGCCGCAGCTGGTCGAGGCCGGTGCGGTCGTCGTCGACAACACCAGCTACTGGCGCATGTACGAGGAGGTGCCGCTGATCGTCGCCGGGGTCAATCCGGACGCGGCGGCAGCTCACAAGGGCATCGTCGCCAACCCCAACTGCACGACGATGGTGATGATGATGGCGCTGGCGCCGATCCACCGCGCGGTCGGGCTCGAGCGCCTCGTCGTCTCCAGCTACCAGGCGGTCTCCGGCACCGGCCAGCGGGCGATCGAGGAGCTGCTGACCCAGTCGCGGGCCTCGCTGGCGGGCGAAGCGGTACCGACGCCGCAGATCTACCCGCATCAGATCGCCTTCAACGTGCTGCCCCAGGTCGAGGTCTTCAAGGATGGCGACGACTACACCACCGAGGAGCGCAAGGTGATGGCCGAGACCCGCAAGATCCTCGGCTTCGGCAACGAGGTGGCGATCTCCGCCACCTGCGCCCGGGTGCCGGTGATCAGCGGCCACTCGGAGTCGATCAACGTCCGCACCCGCGAGGACCTCTCGCCCGACGATTGCCGCGCCCTGCTCGCCCAGGCGCCCGGCGTGATCGTCGTCGACGACCCTGTCAACGGCAAGTACCCAATGGCGCTCGACGCCGCCGGCCAAGACGACGTCCTCGTCGGCCGCATCCGCCGCGACCCCGACCAGGAGCGCACCCTCAACCTCTGGCTCGCTGGCGACAACCTGCGCAAGGGCGCCGCGACCAATGCCGTGCAAGTAGCCGAGCTCCTCATTGAGCGAGATCTCCTCGGCTAAGTTCTTCCGGTGCGCCTTTTCCGGTCTATAGCCACATAAAGCGCACCGGAAGGCTCGGAACGGTTCGTGGACATTGGATTTGGCGACGCGGTTCTGATCTTTGGTGGGCTGCTGACTGCGGTCGCGGCGCTCTCCGGCGTGATGAAGGGGACGGTGCTCTCGGCCTCGGTGCTCTCGGTGGCCTCGGGGGTGCTGCTCGCCGCAGTCGGCGTCGTTGATATCGACCCGAAGTCCGAGTCGATCGTCCAGCTAGTCGAGCTGGCGCTGATCCTCACGCTGTTTTCCGACGGGATGTTCGTCGAGCGGGAGCTGCTGCAGCGGCACTGGAGCCCGGTGGCACGGGCGCTGGCGATCGCGATGCCGATCACGATGGCGCTGCTGGGACTGGCCGCGAAGGCACTCTTCCCCGGCCTGAGCTGGGCCGAGGCGCTTCTGCTAGCGGCGGTGCTCTCGCCGACGGACCCCGTGGTCACATCGGCGGTCGTCACCTCCCGCATCGTCCCCGCCTCGGTGCGCCACACGCTTAACCTCGAGTCCGGGCTCAACGATGGCCTCGCCCTACCCTTCGTCCTCTTCTTCCTCGTCCTCGCCGGCCCCGGCGGCGATCCGGGCGGCGAAGCGGCGAAGCTGGTCGGCGAGGCGCTCTTCGGCGCCGCCGTCGGCGTCGGTCTCGGCACGCTCGGTGGGCGCCTTCACCATCGTCTGCCCGGTGGCGGTATCACCGCCCGCTACGAGGGGATCTACGCCATTGGTATCGCCCTCTTCGCCTTCGGCCTCGCCGAAGTGACGATCGGCAACGGGTTGATCGCCGCCTTCGTCTGCGGCATCGCGATGGCGGCAAGCGAGCGCGACGTGCCCGAGGGCTTCGTCGAGTTCGCCGAGAACACCAGCGCGATCCTGCAGGTGCTGACCTTCTTCGTCTTCGGCGCCCTGATCGTCGCCACCGGCTTCCACCACAGCGTCCCGCCGCTAATCCTCTTCGTCGTCTTCGCCCTGATCGTCGCCAGGCCGCTGGCGGTGATGATCTCCTTCGTCAAGACCGGCATCCCGCGCCCGCAGAAGCTCTTCATGGCCTGGTTCGGCCCCAAGGGCGTCGCCTCGATGCTCTTCGCCCTCTTCGTGCTCAAGTCAGACGTCACCAACAGCAACCTGATCTTCGACATCGCCGCGATAGCGATCATCTGCTCGATAGTCGCCCACGGCCTCACCGACACCGTCGGGGCCAAATGGCTGGCCCACCGCGTCGGCCTCGACCGGTCCGGCTGACCCATTCGTCCAGCACACTTTTGTGCGCCACCCGTAACCTTTTGTCCGCTAGCCTTGGCGGCATGGAGCAGGCAGCGACCAAGTGGAACGACGACCGACTCGACCATCTCTCGGGCCAGGTCGACTCGGTGCGGGATCAGGTCAATGCGCTGCAGCACCACATCGACAACCGCTTCGACCGCCTCCAGAACGCAATGATCATCACCCTTGCGAGCATCCTCGCCGGCTTCGGTGGCGCGATCGTCGCGATTCGCTTCTGAGCCAAGCGGCGCCCGCTCCGGGGATGCAATCTTTTGTCTGCTAAACTAAAAGCGGTATGGAGGCCTGGGAGGAAGCCAGAATCAACCGGCTCGAGGACCGCATCGATCGTCTCGAGCTCAAGGAACGAGAGCGCCGGGATTTCACCTTCCGCCTGATCATGCACGGCCTCACCGCCACCATGGTCGCTGTGAGCATCGCCTCGGTCATCCTAAGCATCATCCGCGCCACCCACTGACCCGGCTCTCCGGCTCGATCCACGGAGCTCCGATTCTCTGGGCACAAGAGCGAGTGGACCCAGATCCTCTTGGGCGCTTCGGCCTGATCCGCTTTTCGAATCGAGAAGAGCGTGTGCGCAGGGTCTGCGGACACTCAGCGCGAAGCGCGTCCGCAGACCCTGCGCACACGCTCACCCCGTTTAGTGAAGGCGAATCAGGCGGGAACCGCAGCAAGCCGCTCTTCGACCCACTTGGTCGAAGCGATGTGCTTGCTCATGCCCAATTCCTTCGGCGAAGCGCCAAGGGCGAGCGAGACCAGCTGGGGGAGATGCAGGACCGCGAGGCCCAGGTCCCGGTTGACCACCTTGGCCGCCTCGGGCTGCTGCATGTCGAGGTTGAGGTGGCAGAGGGGGCAGGGGGTGACGAGGCAGTCGGCGCCGGCATCGAGTGCGTCGCCGACGTGGGTGCCGGCCTGGCGCAGCGAGGTGTCGCGGTTCATCGTGATCACCGGGAAGCCGCAGCACTTGCGGGCGCCGTCGTACTCGACGACCTCGCCGCCGAGCACCTCGATCACCTTCTCCAGGTAGAGATCGCGTTCGGGGAACTCGTCGTAGCCGAGCCGCTCCTTGGGCCGCACCACGTAGCAGCCGTAGAAGGGGCCGACGCGCAGGCCGCTGAGCGGGCGCGTCACCTTCTCGGCGAGGCGGTCGAGGCCGTAGTCCTCGACCAGTAGCCAGAGGAAGTTCTTGTTGGTGAAGCCGTCTTTGCCCTTCTCGTAGGCGAGGCCCTGACCGCTCAGCACCTCGTTGATGTGGGCGCGGTAGGAGGAGTCGGCGTCGAGGCGCTGCTGGCACTCCGACTGGGCGCCCTGACAGGTCGAGCAGATGTTCATCATCGAGAGCCCGGTCTGCTGGGCGAGGGCGAAGGTACGGGCGTTGAGCGTGTCGGCGAGCTCCTGGTTGTGCTCGGCGATGACGCCGGCGCCGCAGCAGTTGGCGCGGTCGAGTTCGACCAGCTCGATGCCGAGCTTCTGGGCGGCGATCGCCATCGAGCCGTGCAGCTCGGTGGTGAAGCCACGCGAGACGCAGCCGGGCCAGTAGGCGACCTTGATCTGCTCGCTCACGACTCCTCGCTTTCCGCGGCCGCGGCCGCCTCCGCCGTCAAGGTCTCCTCAGTCGGCTCGTCGGGCTCCGGTTCGACGAAGTCCTCGTCTTCCCCAGCGATGTAGAGGTTGAATTCCTCGCGGTGCTCCTCGGCGTGCTTGTAGATCGCCTTGACCTCGTCCTGGGCGCCGCCGGGCAGCTTCGGGTGGAGCCCTGGGATCACCTTGTGGGCCGAGCGGGCCTTGCCGGTCTTGATCGCCCGCAGCACCGTCGGCAGCGACTCGATCAGGCCCTTGATTGCGCCCATCGACGGTTTCAGCTTGCCTTTGACGCCGGGGGCGTAGGACTCCTGCACCAGCAATGCCTCATCGAGCGTGCCCTTCTTCTCGATGATCTTGACGAAGGCCTCCTCGTGGCTGTGGCCGTTGTTGGGGTCGTCGTCGATGCCCTCTTCGCCGGCTTTGCGGCGCAGGCGCATGATCTGGTCCATCGGCGCCACGCCCTTGGGGCAGGCATCGATGCAACTGAAGCAGTGGGTGCAGTCGTAGATCCCGTGCGGGTCGTGGGCGAGGTCGTGGAGGCGCTCCTTGGTCTCGGCGTCGCGCGGGTCGCCGACGAAGCGGTAAGCCTTGGCCAGGGCGGCGGGTCCGATGAACTCGGGGTCGGCTTCCATCGAGAGGCAGGAGGAGACGCAGGCGCCACACTGGATGCAGGCCATCGACTGGGTGATGTCGATCATCGACTCGGGCTCGACCACGTACTCGCGCTCGGGTGCCTCGCCGTGAGGGAGAAGCCAGGGTGTGACGCGGCGGATCTTGGTCCAGTGCGTCGACTCCATGTCGGTGATCAGGTCCTTGATCACGGGCATGTTGCCCATCGGCTCGACAATAATCGCGGTGTCCTCTGCTCCCGCCTGGCCGCGCTCATCATGACCGGCGATCTCGCGGCCAGGCTCCCGCGTCCGGGCACCGCTTGCCCCGCCATTGGCGAACTTGTTGGCCAGCTCCTGGGCCTCGCCAATTTGGGTCTTGCAGCCAAGGGTTGATTGGCCGTTGACCTTCATCCCGCAGGAGCCGCAGATCGCGGCGCGGCAGGAGCAGCGCACTGAGAGCGAGCCGTCGTCGCGGTCTTTGACCTGCAGCAGGCCGTCGAGGACGGAGAGCGAGGGATCGAGCTCGACCTGGAACTCCTCCCAGTAGGCGCCCTCGCCCGACTCGGGCTGGTAGCGGCGGACTTTGAGCGTGTACTCAGCCATCTAGTAAGTCCTCTCTTGCGGTTCCCACTGGGTGATCGTCACCTCGGAGTAGGAGATCTCCGGCCCGTCGTCGTTGAGCTGCAGGTCGATGTGCTTGAGCCACTCCTCATCATTGCGCTCCGGGAAGTCCGTCCTGTACTGGGCGCCGCGGCTCTCCTTGCGCTCGAGCGCGGCGACGCAGGTGCACTCGGCGTTGTCGAGCATGTAGCCGAGC
>DATMIH010000119.1:0-15114 GCA_035554595.1 Solirubrobacterales bacterium | reverse complement strand
CTGTTAGATTGCCGCCGATTTCAAACTACCCATCGACGGAGGAGCTTCGACGTGACTAAGGCTGAGTTTCTGGACCAACTTGCAGGCGACGAGCGGCTGGGCAGCAAGAAAGCCGCCAGCGACGCGGTTGACGCCGTGCTCGACGCGATCACCGACACGCTGAGCAGCGGTGGCGAAGTCAGCTTCACCGGCTTTGGCAAATTCCACGTAGCCGAGCGCGGCCCGCGCCAGGGTGTCAACCCCCGCACCGGCGAGCGGATCACGATCCCGGGCGGCAAGGTGCCGCGCTTCTCCGCCGGCTCGGCGCTGAAGACCAAGGTCAAAGGCTGAGCCAAGTCCCTTTCGCAGATCGGCTGGCGGCGCTCGTCGAAGAGCGCCGCAGCCAGGTCTGCCTTGGCCTCGACCCGGATCCGTCGAAGCTCTCCGGGTCCGCGCCGGACGTTCCCACCGCCACGGCCGCCGAACGCGCGGCCACGGCGGTGGTCGCGCACTGCCGTTTGCTGATCGAGCAGGCCGGGCCGGCCTGCGTCGCGGTTAAGCCCCAGCTCGCCTGCTTCGAGCGCCTGGGAGCGCCGGGCTGGAGTGCGCTCGCTGAGGTTTGTGGGGCGGCGAGCGAGGCTGGGCTGCTCGTCATCGCCGATGGCAAGCGCGGCGACGTTCCCGTCACCGCGGCGGCCTACGCCCAGGCCCTGGTCGGGGAGACGCCGACGCCCTGGGGGCCGGTGGCCGGGCTCGGCGCCGATGCCTTCACCGCCAACCCTCTGCTCGGGGCCGACGCTCTCGAGCCGCTGATCGCGGCGGCCGAGCAGGCCGGGGCCGGCGTCTTTGCGCTGGTGCGGACGAGCAACCCCGGCGCCGCCGATATCCAGGATCAGCCCACTCCCGAGCAGCCCCTGCACGAGCGTCTCGCTGAACTGGTCGACGATCTTGCCCCGCGGTTGCTCGGCGCCGGCGGCCTGAGCGGTATGGGCGCCGTTGTCGGCGCCACAGCGCCCGAGCACATTGGTCGCCTGCGCTCGCTGATGCCGCGCTCGATCTTCCTCATCCCCGGGGTCGGTGCCCAGGGTGGACGCCCGGACGCACTCGGTCCGGCCTTCAGCGCCGGGCCTGCTTCGGCGCTCGTCGCCGCCTCCCGCGGCATCGCCGCAGCGGAGGACCCGGGGGTGGCGGCGGAGAACCTACGCAGTGCGGTCTGGGATGTTTCGACCGCCTAAAAATGCTCTGACCGTATATACGATCAGCGGCGCCGATCCGATCGCCAGTCACCTCCAATGAACAAACGCACCTCAGCCTCCGCCCGGGTTCTCGCGGTGACCGCCCTGGTCGTCGCTCTCGTCGTCGCGATTGTCGCGATCAGCGGGGCCTTGGGTGGTGGCGACTCAAATGGATCGGGAAGTGGCAAGCACGGCGCTAAGCAGACGCACAAGACCCACCACAAGCACGTTCCCGCCACCTACGAAATCGAGTACGGCGACACATTGATCTCGATCGCCCACCACACCGGGGTGCCGGTGAGGACGATCGAAAAGCTCAACCCCGAAATCGATCCACAGATCTTGGTTGCCGGCGAAGAGCTGAAGCTCCGTTGAGCCGGCGCCTCGCTGGCGCTCTGCTCGCGGCGGCCCTGCTGCTTCTCGCGCCGGCGCTCAGCTTCGCCAAGGGCCCCCAGATCGAGGCGCGCTCGTGGGCCCTGATCGATGGCAAGAGCGGCGACGTCCTGGTCTCTCACGCGGCCAAACGACACCTGCCGATCGCCAGCACGACCAAGCTGATGACCGCCTACGTGGCGCTGCACGAGCTGCCGCTCGATCGCGTGGTCCGCGCCGCTCCCTATGAAGCTGAATACGGCGAGTCGCTGCTAGGCCTGCGCCCGGGCCAGCAAATCAGCGTGCGCGACCTGCTCTACGGGTTGATCCTCCGCAGCGGCAACGACGCCGCCTACGACCTCGCGCTCGCCGCGGCCGGTTCGGAGCAGCGGTTTGTCGCCGAGATGAATCGCTACGCGGCGGCGCTTGGCCTCACCGACACCCACTACGCCAACCCGGTCGGTCTCGATCAGCGTGGCAATTACTCCAGCGCCGCCGACCTGGCGACCCTGACCAGGAACCTGCTGGCGATCCCGACCTTTGCCAAGATCGCCGACGCGCGCAGTGCCGTGCTGCGCAGCGTTCACCCGCGCCGCCGGATCACGACGATCAACGAGCTGCTGCGCATGGCCCCATGGGTGACTGGAGTGAAGACCGGCCACACCTTCGGCGCCCTCTACGTCCTCGTCGGCTCGGGGCAGCGCAAGGGGATCGAGCTGATCTCGGTCGCGGTCGGAGCGCCGACCGACGAAGACCGCTTCACCGACAACATCGACCTACTCGATTACGGCTTCTCCCTTTACAAGCGGCGGGTGCCGATCAGAGCGGACGCCGCGCTCGCCCGGCCGGCGATTCGTTACAGCAGCGGCGAGCTGCCGCTGCGGGCCGCCCGCACAATCGCCGTCGGCCTGCGTCGCGGCCAGCGCATGAGCGTCGTCCTCAGCGCTCCAGACGAAGTCGAGGGGCCGATCGAGCGCGGCGCGGCGCTGGGGCGCGCCAGTGTCTACGTCGAGGGACGACGGATCGCATCGGTGCCGCTGCGGGCCGCTCACGCGGTTGCCGAGGCGAGCCTGCTCGAACGAGTCGGCAGCTTCCTCGATGACGAGAAGATTCCCGTCGGTATTGCTCTTTGCGTGATACTGCTTGGAGCAGTGCTCCTGAGGCGCTTCTCACGATGATCCTCACCGTCACGCTCAACGCCGCGATCGACCGCACCGTCGCGGTACCCAACTTCCGTCTCGGCCATCGCCACCGGGCGGTCGAGAGCCGCACGGTTGCGGGCGGCAAGGGGATCAACGTCGCCCGTGCCTTGAAGATGCTCGGCCGGCCGGTGATCGCCACCGGCTTCGCCGGCGGCCCGACCGGCAACCGGCTGCTCGAACAGCTGCGCAAAGAAGCGGTGCTGACCGACTTCACTCGGATCGCCGCCGAGACCCGGATCAACCTCGCCGTGATCGATCCCACTTCCGGCGAGCAGACCGAGATCAACGAGCGCGGCCCGGCGGTCAGCCCGGAGGAGGTCGAGGTCTTCGTTCGCCGTGTCGGCTACCTCGCCGACGGCGCCAAGCTCTGTGTACTTGCCGGCACCCTGCCGCCTGGCGCCGGTGACGACCTCTACGCCCGCCTGGTCAAGGACCTCAGCGAACGCGGCCTGCCGGTCGTGCTCGACGCCGAGGGCAGCGCGATGCTCGCCGGCCTGCGCGCCGGCGCCTCGGTCGTCACCCCGAACGAGCGCGAGGCGGAGGAGCTGGTCGGCCAGGAGTTCGCCGACCGCGACGACCTGATCCAGGGCCTCGCGGAGTTGGTCCGCCTCGGTGCCGGCGAGGCCGCGATCACACGGCCCGACGGCTGCGTCGCGGTGATCGGAAGTGGCTCTGAGCAGCGCTTTCTCGAGGTTCGCACCGAGCCGCTCGATCCGGTCTCCACGGTCGGTTCCGGCGATGCCTTCCTGGCCGGCTACGTCGCCGCCCGCTACGACGGCAAGGAGGCCGACGAGTGCCTCGCCTACGGGGTTGCCTGCGGTGCCGAGTCGACTCAGCATTTCGGCGCCGGCACGGTCGACCGCAACCAGGTTGAGCGCCTCCTCGGCGAGGTCCACGTCCAGGATTTGGAGGTCCCCGCCGAAGTGTAGGCTGGGTTCTCAACGCCACCCTGGAGGACCTAATTGGAGATCGACATCGGTCGAGGCAAGAAGGGGCGGCGCGCCTACGGATTCGATGACATCGCGATCGTTCCGTCGCGCCGCACCCGCGACCCTGACGACATTGACATCAGCTGGACCCTTGGCCCCTATCGCTTTGAGCTGCCCCTGGTTGCCTCGGCGATGGACGGGGTTGTCAGCCCCGACACCGCTGTGCTCGTCAACGAGCTGGGCGGGCTGGGCGTGCTCAACCTGGAGGGGATCTGGACCCGCTTCGAGAACGCCGAGGAGAAGCTGGAGATGGTCGCCGCGGCGCCCAAGCACGAGGCGACGCGGATCATGCAGGAGATCTACACCGAGCCGGTCAAGCCCGAGCTGATCGGCAAGCGGATTGCCGAAATCAAGGAGCGCGGCGCCGTTGCCTGCGGCTCGCTGACGCCGCAGAAAGTGCGCGAGCACTACGAGATCGCGGTCGAGGCCGGGATCGACATCCTCGTCATCCAGGGCACGGTGATCTCGGCCGAACACGTCTCGACCACGGTCGAGCCGCTCAACCTCAAGGAGTTCATCGCCGAGGTGCCGGTGCCGACCGTGGTCGGTGGCTGTGCTTCCTACTCGACCGGCCTGCACTTGATGCGAACCGGCGCGGTCGGCGTCCTCGTCGGGGTCGGTCCCGGCGCCGCCTGCACCACGCGCGGCGTGCTCGGCATCGGCGTGCCGCAGGCGACGGCGATCGCCGATGTGGCGGCCGCCCGCTCGCAGCACATGCTGGAGACCGGCGAGTACGTCAACGTGATCGCCGACGGCGGCATGCGCACCGGCGGCGACGTCTCCAAGGCGATCGCCTGCGGGGCGGACTCGGTGATGGTCGGCTCGCCGCTGGCCCGCGCCAAGGAGGCCCCCGGTCGCGGCTTCCACTGGGGGATGGCGACCTTTCATCCCTCGCTGCCGCGCGGCACCCGCGTCACCACCAAGCAGGACGGGACGTTGGAGGAGATCCTCCTCGGCCCGGCCCAGGAGAACGACGGCACCTTCAACCTGATGGGAGCGTTGAAGACCTCGATGGCCACCTGTGGTTACGAGGACATCCGCTCCTTCCAGCGGGCCGAGGTGATGGTCGCTCCGGCGCTGATGAGCGAGGGCAAGAAGCTGCAGAACGAGCAGTCGGTGGGAATGGGGTCGAACGGGCGCGCGGCGGTCTCTGCCGGTGTTGGAGTCGCCGACGACTGAGGCCGGTGCCGTCGAGGTACCGGCCCCTAGATTGGCCGAGGAGGTACTCGTCCTCGATTTCGGGGGGCAGTACTCCCAGCTAATCGCCCGACGCGTTCGTGAATGCGGCGTTTTCGCCGAGCTTCTGCCTGCAACCACTTCGGTGGATGCAATTAGAAACCGGCGGCCTAAGGCCCTCGTGCTATCCGGTGGCCCTGCCTCGGTCTACGAGGTCGGGGCGCCGGAGTTCCCCACCGAGTTGCTCGATTTGGAGATTCCCCTGCTGGGCATCTGTTACGGCATGCAGGCGATGGTCCAGGCGCTCGGCGGACGGGTTGAGGCGGCAGAGTCGGGAGAGTTCGGGCGGACCGATTTGACGCTTACCGACCATGGTGGGCAGTTGCTCGCCGGCCTGCCCGAGGATCAGCACTGCTGGATGAGCCACCGCGACGCGGTCTTCGAGCCGCCCGAGGGCTTTACAGCGCTGGCTTCGAGCCCGGGCTCGCCCGTGGCCGCCTGTGAGTACCCCGACCGCGGCCTCTACGGGATTCAATTCCATCCCGAGGTCGTCCACACGCCCTACGGCACCGAGATCCTCACCCGCTTCCTGCGCGACGTCGCCGGCTGCGTCGAGCAGTGGTCGCCGCAATCGGTGATCGCCGAACAGGTGGCGAAGATCCAGGCGCAGGTGGGGGAGGGGCGGGTGATCTGCGGTCTCTCCGGCGGCGTCGATTCCTCGGTCGCGGCGCTGCTGGTCCACAAGGCGATCGGTGAGCAACTGACCTGCGTCTTCGTCGACCACGGCCTGATGCGGCTGAATGAGGCCGAGCAGGTTGTCGCCGCCTTCGAGCAGTTCGGCATCCCGCTGGTCCACGTCGAAGCCGAGCAACGCTTCCTCGAAAAGCTGGCTGGCCAGGACGAGCCCGAGCGCAAGCGCAAGATCATCGGCGGGGAGTTCATCCGCGTCTTCGAGGAGGAGGCGGCCAAGCTCGAGGATGCCGCCTACCTGGTCCAGGGCACGCTCTACTCCGACGTGATCGAGTCGGGCGGCAGCGACAACGCGGCGACGATCAAGTCCCACCACAACGTTGGCGGCCTGCCCGATGACCTCGAGTTCGAGCTGGTCGAGCCGCTGAGGATGCTGTTCAAGGACGAGGTCCGAGCTGTCGGCGCCGAGTTGGGCCTGCCCGAGCGGATGGTCTGGCGCCAGCCTTTCCCCGGCCCCGGTCTGGCGATCCGCATCGTCGGAGGTGAGGTCAACAAAGAGCGGCTCGACATCCTCCGCGCCGCCGACGCGATCCTGCAGGAGGAGATCCGCGCCGCCGACCTCTACCGCCAGCTCTGGCAGTCCTTCTGCGTGCTGCCGGTGGTCCGCTCAGTCGGCGTGCAGGGCGATGGCCGCACCTACGCCTACCCGATCGTAATTCGCGCCGTCACCTCCGACGACGCGATGACTGCCGACTGGGCCCGCCTGCCTTACGACCTCTTGGAGCGCGTCTCCAACCGGATCATCAATGAGATCCCCGAAGTCAACCGCGTAGCGCTCGACATCTCCTCGAAGCCTCCAGCCACCATCGAGTGGGAGTAGCCGCAAACGCCTTTTTGGGCTTCGATTTCGATCCTGGGTTTGGTGCAGGCGGCGCTGGTGGCGCTGCCGGCGCCGCGGCCGCGGCCCGGGTGGATTGACCGACTAAGCAGTCCGTGGTGGGCGTTGGTCCCGGCGCTCTCGATTGCCGTCGTGATCGGGGCGATCGAAATTTCCCCCGGCTCGGCGGACGCGCTCACCTACATCGCCCTCGTCGCCGTGCCGCCGCTTGCCGCCTTCGCGCTCGCGGTGCTGGTGCGGGGATCGCGGTCGGCTTGGGCCCTGGCCGCGGTGGCACTCTTCGTGCTCGCCTGGGGCTCGCCGCACTCGCTTGCCGGTGAGGCCGCGGCGACGGCGCTCTCGGGGCTCGCCTGCGTCACCTTGGGCTGGCTGCTCGTCTGCGGCGTACCGGCGAGGTGGCTGCGCCTCGGGGTCTACGCGATGGCTGTCATCGACACCGTCTATGTCTCGTCGGACCTGCTGCAGGGGCCGAACGCCGTGCTCAACGCCGCCGCTCCCGCGGCCGGCCTGCCCCGGCTGCAGGCCGTCCACTTCGGCTCCGCCTTGATGGGCTTTGGCGACCTCTTCATTGCTGCACTCGTCGGTTGCCTGTTCGCCGCCGAAGCTTTGGCAGGCGGCGCTGATCGAGTGGCCGTGGACAGGCGCCAGCTCTCGGCCGCGGTCCTGGTGGCGGTGCTGGCGCTTCTCTTCGACCTGCTCTTCTTCACCGTCGACGAGCTGCCCTCGACCGTGCCGGTCGCCGTTGCGCTCGCCCTGATCCAGTGGCAGCGATGGAGCCGGCTGAGGACTGCGATGCCTACGCGCTGACGGGCCCCGGCGCGAGCACGTCGGGATCGTGGCCCGGCTGGATCGTCAGGCCGGCATCGCGCAGCCCGCGCAGCCGTTCGGCCGAGCGGACCTGGGCGTCCTGGTCGGCGCCGAAGGCCGGGAACCTCAGGTCATCGAGCCCGCCGGCGAAGAGCGCCACGTCGGCGCCGAGCACGAGATCGCCGATTCGAACTGATTGATGCCCGGTGGTATGGCCCGGTGTGCTGAGCAGCTCGATCGAGCCGTCGCCGAGCAGGTCGTGGTCGCCCTCGACGAGGGTGAGGTTGGGCGGGGCATCGGCGTAGTCGGCTGGCTGGAAGAAGTTGCGTTCGACGCCGCCGCGATCGTGAGCCGCCTCCCACTCCGCCCGCTGGACGACGACCGGTACCGACCTGGGGATCAGCGCCAGGCCGCCGGCGTGGTCGAAGTGAAGGTGGGTGAGCACCAGGCGGGTCACGGTGCCGAGATCGACCTGCTCGGCCAGGCCCTTCTCCTGCTCCAGACCGAAGTGTCCTAGCGCCGTGCCCTCGCCATAGCGGGATTCGGGATCAGTCGCCGCATCCGGGTGCAACCCTGTGTCGACGAGGATGCGCTCGCTCTCGGTCTCGATCAGGTAGGCGGGCACCGGCAGGCGCAGCGGTCGCTCGGGCTCCTCGTCGCCCTGGCGCCAGAGGCCCGCGGGAGCGGTCATCCAGCCGAGGTTGAGCATCTCGATCTTCATTGCAGGCGCTCCGTCATGAACGACCCTATTGCCGCCGCCACCGCCTCCGGCTGGTCCTCGGGGGTGAAGCTGTAGGAGTCGGCGATGCGCACCAGTCGGGCATCGGCGAGGGCGTCGGCGTAGCGGGCGGCGTGCTTCACCGGAAAGACCTCGTCTTCTTCGGACCAGATCAGCAGGGTGGGCAGCTCGTGCTGCGCGATCAGCGCCTCCCCGGCTGCCCGCACCGGCGCCGTAGTCGCCGAGGCCATCGCCTTGGCGACGTCACGAAGCACACCGGGATCGCGGCCGGCGGGAAGCGCGAAGGAATCCGATGCCTCGGTTGGGTGCTTGAGCAGACGGCCGTAAGCCACCGGGGCCGCTCGCACGGCCGGGTCCTCGAGCGCGGCGAGTAGCCGGCCGAGGACTTCGGGATCGCGCGCGGCTTCGGGCAGGCCATCGAAGGGCACCGGCGGCCACTCGTCATATGGCGTCTCGCAGGAGGTGAGCACGAGGCCGGAGACCCGTCCGGCGATCTGCGCCTCGTGGCTGGCGAGGGCGATCTGCGAGTAGGCGCCTCCGGAGTCGTTGCCGACCAGCGTCGCGGCGCGCAGGTCAAGCCGCACGAGGACCGCGGCGATCAGGCCGGCGACGCCGAAGGGAGAGAGGTCTGCTCCGGACGCCATCGGGGTGCGGTGGGAGCCGAGTGGCAGGTCGAGAGCGAGACAGCGGAACTCACCATGCAGCCGGTCGACCACCTTGCGCCAGAGATTGGCGTTGGCGAGCCAGCCATGGCTGAAGACCAGGGCCGGGCCCTCGCCGCGCTCGAAGTAGTCGAGGGTGCTGCCGTCGAGCTTCAGCCTGTGGGGTTCGCCCAACAGCTGCGAGCGCCAGCGATGCCTCTCGCTCATGTCAGCTGTTCGCTCGTCTCGTTCCTGAAGGCCCGTTCGGCAAAGGGGATGAAGATCGCGGCAAAGCCGGCGGGGTCGCTGACCTGCGGTGCGTGGCCGGTGTCGAGCAGCTCGAGCCGCGCACCGGGAATCGTCGCCGCGATCGTGCGCCCGGCCTTGAGCGGGATCACAGGATCTTTCTTGCCCCAGATGACCAGCGTCGGCGCCCGGATCGAAGCTGCGTCCTTGCGCAGGTCGTGCTCCGGAGAGCTGAAGCTCCGCCACAGCCCGCTGACCGCCGCCAGACCCGGGTCCTGGCGTGTGGTCGCGATGCCGACGTCCCGCACCCGGCGGTCGGCCTCGCTTTGCGGTCGCATGTAGCGGTTGGCGAACCAGGGGTAGATCGCACGCAGAAAACGTGGCCGCGCCATCAGCGCGCAGAAGATGCGGACCTGGGGGGAGCGGGGGAGGAAGCCGCCGCTGTCGATCAGGACGAGGCCGCGGACCAGCTCGGGGCGGCGGCTCGCCAGCCGCGCCGCGGCAAAGCCACCGACCGAGTTGCCGAGCACGATCGCTCCCTCGGGCGCGAGCCGGGCGACGAGCTCCTCAGTGACGTCGGCGAATCCCATCGCGCTCGCCGGCTCGTTGCCGGCGGGCGATTCGCCGTGACCCGGCCAGTCGGGAGCTATCGAGCGGAAGCCGTCGGGCAGCAGCTCGCGCAGCCCGTCGAAGTCGTGGCGGTCGTGGGCGCCACTGCTGAGCAGGACGATCGGGCTGCCGTCGCCACGCTCGTCGTAGGCGATCGCTCCGCGGGTCGTCTCGAGCAGCACGGCCGCGACCCTAGCAGATGACTGACCGGTCGGTCATGTTAGGTGACCGACCGGTCAGCTAGGCTCCGAGGATGGCTGCGGAGGAGGTCTTGATCGGCACCGGCGCCCGCACCCGCGAGGCATTGCTCGACGCCGGCGTGGCGGTGGCCGAGGCCCACGGTCTCTCGGGTCTCAGCGTCAACCGGGTGGTTGCGGAGGCGGGCGTCGCCAAGGGCACCTTCTACGTCCACTTCGAGAGCCGGGAGGCGTTCGTCGATGCCCTCCACGCCCGTTTTCACTCCCGCGTCGAGGCAGCGGTGCTCGCTGCGACCGAGGGCCTTCCCCCTGGCGCCGATCGCATCTTGCGTGGCGTCGAGGCCTATCTCGACATCTGCCTCGAGGACAGCGCGGTGAAGGCCCTGGCGCTCGAGGCCCGCTCGGATCCCTCGCTGGCGGCGCCGATGGCCGAGCGCCACGAGCGCTTTGCCCACTCCGCCGTCCCCAGCTTCAAGGCGATGGGTTGGCCCGACGCGGCCGCCGCCTCGCACCTGCTTGCCGCGATGACCGCCGAGATCGCGATCCGCGAGCTCGACGCTGGGCGGCGACTACCGGCAGCGCGGCGAAGCCTGCGCCGCTTCCTCGGTGCCGATCAGCTGTAGGCGTCCCACTTTTCGAGGTAGGGCAGCGGGTCGATCGGGCTGCCGCCCTCATACCAACCCGGCGCTGTCCAGATCTCGAAGTGGAGGTGACAGCCCACCGCGTCGCCGGTGTCGCCGACGATGCCGATCGGCTGGCCGGTGCGGACCTCTTCGCCGGTCTTCAGCGGCGATGGTTCGGCCAGGTGGGCGTACATGAAGTCGAAGCCGGTGCCCTTGCCGTCGATGACGATGTAGTTGCCGGCGGCGTACTGGTAGCCGGAGTACTGGACCGTGCCGCCGCGGGCGGCGATGAGCGGCGTGCCGCAGGCGGCCATCGTGTCCTGGCCCTCATGAGTGTGGCCGGAGCGGGCGGCGCCGAAGCGGCCGGCGCCCATCCCGAATTCGTGGGGCCCGAGGATCGGGAAGGCGTAGCCGTAGAGGGCGAAGCCGAGGCTCAGCGCCTGGCTCGAGGATGCCCGCGCGGCGAGTTCGGTCCCGCCTTGGGGCTCGATGCGGAAGCTGTAGCGGCCGTTGCGGGCGGGCTTTCCTTCACTCGTCGTGCCGTCCCAGCGGATCCGCACTTCCACGTTCGGTTCGACGTCGTTGCGGTAGTAGCTGCGGGCGACTTCGCCGGCCGAGTTGACGACGTCGATCTGCAGGTCGTTCTGCTGCTGGCTGCTGCCGATCGAGAAGCGCAGGCTCGGATAGTGGACGCCGTAGAAGAAGGATTTGCGCGGTGTGGTCTGGGCGGAGACGAGGCTGAGCGCGCCAGCGCTCGGCGCTTCGCTCGCGGGGGTGCCGGTGGGGCTGCCGCTGGGTGCCGGGGCGCCAGCAGCGGTGGGCGCGCCGCCGGTCGTCGCGACCGCGCTCGCAGCAAGGCAGAGCAGCAGCGCGATCGCCGCGAATGTGAGTGAAACTCCCGCCAACCAAGGCCGGGGCCTGTTAATTGCCACGTCCCTCTCTTTCGTTCGCCTACGGAGTTAGCTGTCGGGCTCGCGCTGAAAGAGATGCGCTACGACCTTTTCGGCCGATTCGCCCCTGGAACCTGCAACGGTTCCTGCGGTTCCTCCGCTCCCGCCCACCATGTGCGGCCGGGATTAGGCACTTATTGGCGGCGCAGTATAGACAGGGCCACGGCCGCCTACGCCGATACGGCTTGGCGGCTATCATGCCGGAGCCGCTGGGCGCTGCCCGCGGTTTTTCTCTGATGAAAACCTTTGTCGCCACCCCCGCCAACCGCCAGCGAGACTGGTACGTCGTCGACGCCGAGGGCCAGACCCTGGGCCGGCTGGCGACCCGCATCGCCGACGCCCTGCGCGGCAAGCGCAAGCCCGAGTACACGCCTCACTGCGACACCGGCGACTTCATCGTCGTGATCAACGCGGAGAAAATCCGGGTCACCGGGGACAAGCTGAACCAGAAGCGCTACTGGCGCCACAGCGGCTATCCGGGCGGGATCAAGTCGCGGACCCTGGCCGAGATGCTCGACCGCCGCCCCGAGGAGGTCATCCGCAAGGCGGTGAAGGGGATGCTGCCGCGCAACCGCCTTGCCCGCCAGCAGCTGACCAAGCTCAAGGTCTATGCCGGGCCGGACCACCCGCATGAGGCGCAACAGCCCAAACCGATGGAGATACAGACTTGATCGACGACGATAACCAGAAGGACGAGGCCACTTCGGGGCAGGACCAGGCGGATCAGCCAGCGGGTCCTGTCGCGGGGGAGGACTCCTCGTCCTCGCAAGCTGCGGGCGAGGAGCCCACCCCCGCACCACCCGCTGGAGATGCGTCTGAGTCCAGCGAGGAGGCGCCGTCGGCTGAGGCCGAGGCCGCCGATGAGTCTGTCGCGGAGGAGCAGGTTGACGAGGCGCCCGAGGCTGACGCTGAGGCCGCTGAGGAGCCCGCTGCGGAGGAGGAGCCCGTCGCCGAGGAGGCTCCGGAGCCCGCGGCTGAGAAGCCGGCGGCCGAAGAGAAGAAGAAGGACGTCATTCCCGGCGCTGACCTGGAGCCGATCGCGGTTGAGCCACAGGAGCGGCCGCTCAGCGCTGAGGAGCAGGCGCGCAAGGAAGCCGAAGAGGAGGAGCGCGCTAAACGCGAGGCCGCTCTGACCGGGGAGGCCGAGGAGGAGCCGAGCGCTGCCAGCCGCGCGCCGGCGAAGATGGAGGGCGACGCCCGCTACCTCGCCACCGGCAAGCGCAAGACTTCGATTGCCCGCGTCACCCTGTTGCCTGGCAGCGGCAAGGTCGAGATCAACAAACGGACGCTGGAGGAGTTCTTCCCGCGTCCGCTGCACCGGACGACGGCGCTCCAGCCGCTGACGATCACCGGCTACGAGGGCAGCGTCGACGTGCGGGTTCGCGTCCACGGCGGCGGCATCAGCGGCCAGGCCGGCGCGGTGCGCCACGGCATCGCCCGGGCGCTGACCGAGGTCGATCCGGAGCTGCGCGGTGAGCTCAAGCGCCGCGGCTTCTTGACCCGCGATGCACGGGCCAAGGAGCGCAAGAAGGCCGGCCTCAAGAAGGCGCGCAAGCGGCCGCAGTTCTCCAAGCGCTAGGCCGCGGCTTGGCGAACGGGCGCAAGCTCTTCGGAACCGACGGGGTCCGGGGGGAGGCTGGAACCTTCCTCACGGCCGAGCTCGCCACCGCCCTGGGCAAGGCGGCTGCCGCCTCGCTGCAGGCCGAGCGGCCGCAGGTCCTGATCGTCCGCGACACGCGCGAGTCCGGGCCGATGCTCGAGGCGGCCCTGGCCGCCGGGATCGCCGCCGCCGGTGGCGATGCCCTGCTCGGTGGTGTCCTGCCGACGCCGGCGGCGGCGGTGCTGGTCAAGCGCCTCGGCCTCGACCTTGCCGCGGTCGTCTCCGCCTCGCACAACCCCTACCGCGACAACGGGATCAAGTTCTTCTCCGGCCTGGGCACCAAGCTCGACGACGAGGCCGAGGCGAGGATCGAGGCCCTGCTGGACACCGAGGGCGACGCCGTCGAGCCCGGCAAGGTTCGTGAGTTGAACGGCGGCCTCGAGGATTACCTGCGAGCGCTGCAGACCGCGTTCCCGCTCGATCTCTCCGGCCTTCATGTGCTGCTCGATTGCGCCAACGGCGCCACCTTCCGCGCCGCCCCGGCGATCTTTGAGCGGCTCGGCGCCACGGTCGAGACGATCGGCACCGAGCCGGACGGGCGCAACATCAACGAGGGCTGCGGCTCGACCCACCTCGAGCACCTCGCCAGCGCCGTCGCCGGCTCCGAGGCATCGATCGGCTTCGCCTTCGACGGCGACGGCGATCGCGTCCTCGCCGTTGACGGCAGCGGCCGCAATCACGACGGCGACGAGCTGATCGCCCTGATCGCGCGCGGGATGTCGGAGCGGGGTGAGCTCTCTGGCGGCGTAGCCGTCACCGTGATGAGCAACTACGGCTTCCACCAGGAGATGGAGCAGGCCGGGATCGAGGTCGCCATCACCAACGTCGGCGATCGCTACGTGCTCGACGAGCTGCGCGAGCGCGGCTGGGCGCTCGGCGGCGAGCAGTCGGGCCACATCATCGACACCCGCATCGTCGCCACCGGTGACGGCATCGCCGCTGCGCTGGCGACGATCCGCGAGCTCGGCGGGGGGGACCTCGCCACGGTGAGGACGATGGAGAAACTGCCCCAGACCCTGGTCAACGTCAAGGTTGCCGACCGCGAGGCGATCGCCGCTGCCAAGCCGGTCTGGGAGGCGGTCGAGCGCGAGGAAGCGGCGCTCGAGGGGCGCGGCCGCGTGCTCCTGCGCCCCTCCGGCACCGAGCCGCTGGTGCGGGTGATGGTCGAGGCGCCGAGCGCCGAGGAGGCCGACTCGGTTTGCGAGCGGCTTGTCACGCTGGTCCGCCAAGAGCTGGCCTAACCGCGCGGTCTCTACCCTTAATCGCCTCCTATGTGCGGAATCGTTGGATATGTCGGCACTCGCCCCTGCCTCGATCTCTTGGTCGCGGGCCTCGAGAAGCTGGAGTACCGCGGCTATGACTCGGCCGGGATCTCGGTCATCGACGACGGCCGGATCGACAGCGTGCGCGCCGTCGGCAACCTCGACAACCTGCGCGCCGCGGTCGCCGAGCAGGCCGAAGACGGTGGCGGCGTCGCGGTCGCGACCTCCGATGCGACCACCGGCGTCGCCCATACCCGCTGGGCTACCCACGGGCGCGTCACCGAGGAGAACGCCCACCCGCACGGCGACTGCACCGATCGCATCCACATCGTCCTCAACGGCATCGTCGAGAACCATGCCGAGCTGCGCCGCGAGCTCGGCGAGCAGGGCCACCACTTCAGCTCCGAGACCGACGCCGAGATCGTCTCCCACCTGATCGAGCGTAACTACGACGGCGATCTCACCGCCGCGGTGCGGAAGTCCTTTGGCGAGCTGCGCGGCCACTACGCCTTCGTCGCCATGCACGCCGAGGAGCCCGGCCACCTGGTCGGCGCCCGCAAGGAGTGCCCGCTGGTCGCCGGCGTCGGCGAGGGCGAGGCCTTCCTCGCCTCGGCGATCCCCGCCTTCCTCGCCGAGACGCGTGAGGCGGTGGCGATCGAAAACGACGAGATCGTCAGCATCGACGCCTCCGGGGTGCGGATCACCGATGCCGAGGGAAACCCGGTCGAGCGCGACCCCGAAGAGATCTCCTGGGATGAGGCGGCGGCCGAGAAGGACGGCTATGAGACTTTCATGCTGAAGGAGATCCACGAACAGGCCGACGCCGTCGCCGAGACGAT
>DATMIH010000118.1:0-9769 GCA_035554595.1 Solirubrobacterales bacterium | reverse complement strand
ATGAGCGTCGGCGAGGTGCTGGAGCAAGCGCTCGAGCCGGCCGAGAAGGGCGCCGATGTCACCGCGATGTCGTAGCTGCTCGCCCGTCCCCGCCGAGATGCGGGCGACGGCGACGCTGCTGGAGCGCCGCTGGACGCTGGCAACGATCTACGCCTGCGCCAGCGGCGCCGCCCGCTTCAACGAGTTCCGCCAGTCCCTCCCCGGCGTCTCCCCGACCACCCTCTCCGAGCGTCTCGAGCAACTCGAGGCCGCCCACATCGTCGAGCGCCGGCTCGTCCCCGGCCGCCCCCCGCACACCGAGTACGTCCTCACCCGCCACGGCGAGCAGCTGGCCCGGGCCGTTGCAGGCTTGCTGGAGAAAGGAACCGTTTAGCGAGGATCGCTGCCGTAGGAGATGGATCGGTGGCGGATGGCGGCAACGCGCACGGTCTTTCCACCGTCTGTGAGTTGGTAGAGGATTCGGTAGGCGCCGACCCGCAGCGAGTACAGGCCGCGAAGCTTTCCGCGCAGCGCGTAGCCGGCGAAGGGGTCTCGCTCGAGCAGGCCGAGGGCCTCCTCGATCGCGTCGATCAGTGGCCAGTTCAGCGCGAGCAGGTCGAGACGAGCTCGCCGGGCGAGGACGAGACGAGCCAACGATCAGCTGGTCGCGGGACGGCGATCGGCCAACTCGCTGCGAAGCTCGGCCAGGGTGATCGTTTCCCCGCGCTCGATCTCGGCGAGGCCCGTCTCGAGAGCAGCAAGAGCGTCCGTGTCGGAGAGAACCTCGGCGGTCTCCTCCAAGGCCTCGTACTCGTCGATCGGGACCAGAACCGCGGCGGGGGCGCCGTTGCGGGTCACCAGCACGTGATCGCGCCGATTGCTTACGTCGTCGAGCAGACTGCTGAGGTTGTTGCGAAGCTCGCGCACCGGAACGGTCTTGGCCATTGGCGCAGTGTACACAGTTGCGTACAAAGCACGCGCGCAACGGACTTGCCAAGATGCAGGCGTGGGTTTCGACCAGTACCACGAGCCGGCCGAGGAGCTTTCCGCGGAGACGCGGACCTTCGCCCGGCTCTGCACCTCGCTGACCGAGGAGGCCGAGGCGATCGGCTGGTATCAGCAGCGGATCTCGGTCGAGGCCGACGCGGAGGCGCGGGCGATCATGCACGATGCCCAGGGCGAGGAGTTCAAGCACTTCTGCATGGACCTCGAGTTCCTCCTGCGGCGCACGCCGCTCTGGCGCGAGATCGCCCAGGGAATCCTTTTCCAGGAGGGCGACATCGTCGAGCACGGCGAGGCCGCCGAGGAGGAGGCGACCGAGGGCGCGGCCGAGCGCGGCGCTCCGCTCGCCGGCGGCGAGTCACTCGGCATCGGCAGCCTGCGCGGGGTCAGCTCATGAGCCACCTGCTGCGCGAGCACGCGCCGATCACCGAGGCCGGCTGGGCGCTGCTCGACACCGAGGCGCGCGAGCGGCTCGAGCCCGCCCTCGCCGCCCGCAAGCTGATCGACTTCGCCGGCCCCCACGGCTGGCAGCACTCGGCCACCAATCTCGGTCGCACGCAGAAAGTCGCAAAAGCTCCCGCCCAAGGGGTCACCGCAGCGCAGCGACAGGTTCTGCCGTTGGTTGAGCTGCGCGCCCCATTCTCGGTCTCTCGCGCCGAGCTGGAAGCCGCCGATCGTGGCGCCGAGGACACCGATCTCGGTCCGCTCGACGAGGCAGCCCACCAGATCGCGGTGGCCGAGAACGCAGCCGTCTTCCACGGCTGGAAAGCGGCGGCCATTAGCGGCATCCTCGAGTCCTCCTCGCAGCAGTCGATCAAGCTCGGCAACGACTGCGAGCGCTATCCCCGACACGTCGCCAAGGCGGTCGAGGCCCTGCTCGCCGCCGGTGTCGGCGGCCCCTACGGGCTGGCGCTTGGCCCCGATCCCTACACCGGCGTGCTCGAGACCGGCGAGCACGGCGGCTACCCGCTGCTCGAGCACCTGCGCGAGATCGTCGACGGCCCCCTCGTCTGGTCACCTGGCCTCAAAGGCGCGGCGGTGCTCAGCCTGCGCGGCGGCGATTTCCTCTTCGAGTCCGGCGAAGACCTCGCGATCGGCTACGCCGACCACGACGCCAACTCGGTCCAGCTCTACCTGCAGGAGAGCTTCAGCTTCCGCGTCGCCAGCCCCGAGGCCGCGGTAGCGCTTACCTAGCTCGGGCTTCGCGCTACCTTCTTGGCGATGATTGATGAGGCCACCATCGTCGAGGCGGGTCGAAGGATCTCCGCGGCGGCGCCCGATGCACGAGTGATCCTTTTCGGCTCACACGCTCGTGACGAGGCAGTGCCCGGGAGCGATCTTGACTTTCTGGTGATCGAGCCTACGGTCGAGAACGCGGGCATGGAGTCCGTGCGTTTGCGCCGCACGCTGCGTGGCCTGGGCGTACCGGCGGATGTCGTTGTCGTGGACGAAGATCTAGCGCGCCGCCGCTCGATGGTTGCCGGCACGATGGTCGAGCGAGCGCTTCGCGAGGGCCGAGTCCTTGTCGACGCCTGAGCATCGCGAGGTCGCCAAGCTCCTTCTTCAAAAGGCCCGTGAGGACCTCAGTGCTGCCCAAGTCCTAGTCGCAACGGAGGACCAAGCCGATCACGTCGTCGGCTTTCACCTCCAGCAAACCGTCGAGAAGGCGTTGAAGTCTGTTCTCGCCGATCGGGAAGTCGAGATTCCTCGGACTCATGACTTGGGCTACCTCACGGAACTCATCGAAGGTCTCGACGTCGAGCTCCCCGAGCCGGTGCTCGCCTCCGATTGGCTGACGCCGTGGGGCGTTCTCTTCCGTTACGACGACGACCCAACCAGTTCTCTCGACCGAGACAGAGCCCTTGAGGCCTCAACTGCTGCAGTCGCTCTCGCCGAACGGCTTATCGATCGCTGAAGGCTATTCCGTGGGGCTGCAGGGCAGGACGTGGGTGATCGCCAGTTTGGTGCCATCGGAGAACCCGACTTCGCCTTCGGTGTAGTAACGCCCAGTCGGGCAGCTGGCGTTCAGGTAGCTCTGCTTCTTGCCCTTGTAGGTGAAGCTGCGGCCAATCGTGAGCTTGAACTTGGTGACCGAGCCGGCGCCGCCGGCGATCGACGGGATCTTGGCGACAACGTGGGTGCCGTAGCGGCCCCGGTGGATACTGGTGAGCTTGGCCGTGGCGATCACCGCGGTCGGAGCCGGGACCGCGACATAGGTGTGGATCAGGACCAGCGTGGTACCGCCGTGGACGCCGCCGTTGAAGAGGATGATCGGGCCGGTCGCCGAGAAAGGCTGCTGTTCGGGAAAGGCGACTTCCACTTCCCCCTTACCGGAGCCGATGATGGCGTCTGCGCAGGCGTTCTTCGCGGCGGCGGTTGAGCGGGCGACGAGTTTGCTCTCCGCGCAAACGGGCAGACCGCGCGCGTTGACCTGAATCGTCTTGTCAAAGTCGAGATTGACGCTTCTGACCGCGGGTGGGTGGCTGCCGTCCGTGGTCCCGATCTTGGCGTTGAGGTTTGCCGAGATCGGCGCCATCTCGTTACGGGGGAGTTTGGTTGGCGAGATCCCGCCGTTGTCCCTGAGGAAGAGGGTCCCCACCCGGACCACCTCCGGCTTGGCGGGAGCGGCCGCCGCGACGAGCAGGGTCAGGCCCGCCGCGACGACCGTGATTCGAATCAGCTGCTTCCTCATGCTCGTATCCCCCCGCCTCCGTGGATGAATCGAGCCGATCATCACCGCCGGGCATGGCCGCCACCTCCCCAATGTGCGGTCTCGCCCGACCCTGGATGAGCAAACTGGGAAATCAGGCGTCGAGGCGCAGGGCGGTCTCGAGCTCGGCCGCGATGTCCTTGAGGGGACGGCCGAAGAGCTCCTCGATCGCGCGAATGCGATTTGTCACGGTGCGGCGATCGACGCCGAGGACGACGGCGGTTGAGGAGATGTTCCGCTCCGCGGCGAAGTAGGCGCGCAGGGTCTCCCGCGCCACCCTGCCGCCGTCCGGTGTCGCTTCGAGCGGCTCGAGGTAGAGCTGGTGCAGCGAGGTGGCGACGAGGTCGTCGCGCAGGATCGAGGTCAGCAGGACGACGTCGGCGTAATGCAGGACCGCCTCGCCGCGACGCTCGGCGATCGGCAGCGCCGCCTTGGCCTGGCGGTGGCTGAGCCGCCAGCCCGACAGTCCCTCGCCGGGCTCGCCGATGGTCACGATCGCCCGCTCCAGCGGGATCTCGCCGAGCGCTCGCAGCGCCTGCCGGGGCTCGAGCGGCCGCCTGCCGCCGAGCCAGCAGGCCCAGATCGACTCCTCCTCGCGGCAGACCGCGAGCAGGCGGCGGTCGAGCTTGGTGGCGAGCAGGCGCATCGCCTCCGGCGCGCCCTCACCCTTGGCCATCAGGGCGAGGTGGTGGCCATCGAGGTCATAGCCGAGCTCGGAATGGTCGACCTGCTCGCCGGCGAGCAAGCTCTTGACGCACTCGCGGCGCCGCTCCGCACTGCTGCTTGGCCAGCTCTTGGCCTCACGCACGTGCTCCTCGCTTACGGCTTCGAGCAGGCGGTCGAGCAGCGTGGCCTGCCGGCGCAGCAAGCGGCGCAGGACGGAGGTCGGGACCTCGGCCCGCTCGGCCTCTTCGACCAGGAAGTCGCCGAGTAGCGCGTTGCCGGAGACGTAGCGGCGCAGCACCGCGTCGAGAGGAACGTTGGCCCGGGCGGCCAGACGGGCCTCGGCTAGCAGGGCTGGGGGGATGCCGGGCGTGCGCCGCTCACCGAGCTCGATCGCGACGAGGGCATAGTCGAGGGCCGTGGTGAGAGCACTGTTGAGGCTGTGCAGGTAACTGGGGTCTGCCACCTCGCGGGGATCCGCGATCGCGTGAACGCGGGTGGCGACAGCCGCTTCCAGCTCGGGAAGGCGGACGCGAAGCCGGGAGGCAAGCGTGGAGGAGATCTCGGCGAGGGAGCGTGTGAATGTCGAGGCTCGGCGAGATCGCCCCGCTACGGCCGCGAGACTAGGCCCCTCGGCAGATGAGTTCAAGCCGGGTCCACTCACGTGGTTCACACTAGCGGCGAGCGGATTATCGGCGGTGTCGCATTCGATGCTACAGTTGTGCACATGGCAAGAGCAGTCTCTATTCGTGAGTTGCGGAACTCGACTACCGCCGTCATCTCGGAGCTTGAAGCTGGTGAGCGGCTGACGCTCACAGTCAACCGCCGTCCGGTCGCGGACATCCTTCCCCACGTCGAAGATCGCGACCCGTGGGTTCCTGCCAGCGAGCTGCGTCGCATCGTGCGCGAAGCGCCAGCCGATCCCGGATTGCTCGACGATCTCGCCGATATCCGCAACGTCGAGCTCGACGACGCTTGAGCCGGGCCGTCGCCGACACCTCGGTCTTCATCGCTCAGGAGACTGGGCGGGAGCTCGGGGAGCTTCCCGAGCAGATCGCGGTCTCCGTAGTCACCGCCGCCGAGCTGGAGCTCGGCGTGTTGCGAGCTTCCGATCCAAGCGCTCGGGCAATCCGGCTATCCACTCTTGCGCGGGTGCAGGCCGCCTACCCACTGCTGCCTGTCGATCCCGAGGTGGCAAGTTGCTTCGCCCGCATCGCGTCGGCCGAGCTGTCTCGAGGCCGCCGCCTCCGTCTCCATGACACCTGGATTGCCGCCACCGCCCTCCGACACAACGCTGCGGTCATTACTCAAGATGGAGACTTTTCGGCGTTTGACGATCTGACGGTAATTCGCGTCTGACCGCGGTATGCCGCGTAGAGGCCGATCGCCACCAGCGGGGCGATGAAGTCGGCCCAGAGGGTGAGGCCGGTGTTGTCGGGAGCGTGGTTGTCGTGGATCGCGGCCTGGTGCAGGTGGCCGTAGGCGTCGCCGAGGTAGGCGATCGAGACGGCGATCACCGCCGCGAGCAGGAAGCCGTCGCGGAAGCGGCAGCAGAGGACCCCCAGAACGCCAATTGCCAGGTCGGCGAACCCGACCTCGGTCTGGAAGCCGCCGTCGCCGTTGGTGAAGCCGATTTCATGGGCGGTCTTCGGGCCGTCGAAGAAGTGGAACATCGCGCCGAAGATCGCGGCGATACCGACCGCCACGACCATCCACCAGACGAGGAAGATTTCCAGCGTACGGGCGGCGCTGCGCGGCTGGCTGTCGCGGTGGCGGTGGATCGCGGCGCCAATCAGCGCGATCGCGGCGAAGACGAGAAACGGCATCGGCGGTGCATTATCTGGGTCGCTGCCGACGGGCCTGAAAGCATTTGGACGATGGTCGTAATCGAGACCGAGGGACTGACCAAGCTCTACGGCAAGGCACGGGGGATCGAGGACGTGACCTTCTCGGTTGGAGCGGGGACCTCGCCGGGTAGGCCGCGGCTTTCGTCCAGGCGCGAGGTCCAGCGCAGCGCCAGCAGCACGGCGGCCGGGGCGACGAGGAGGCCGCCGAGGACCAGGAACCAGGGCTGGGCGGCGTCGCTGCCGGCCTTGATCGTGTGCACGACAGCCAGCAGCCAGAAGATCGCGGTGAGGCGGTGCAGGCGCTTCCAACGGGCGGCGCCGATGCGGTTGCGGAGGTAATAAGAAAGGCCGAGCGCCGCCAGGCCGTAGCCGGCGATGATCCCGACGCCGGTCCAGAGCGGGCGGTAGCTGCCGACGAAGGGGATCGCGATGCCGCTCAGGCCCGGATGGAAGAACTGGTCGCCGACCAGCGCCAGCCCGTGGACGGCGACCATCGCCAGGGTGGTGAGCGAGAGCGCCTCGTGCAGGGCGCGGAAATCGCGTTTGCTCTCGCTCTTTCGCTTCGAGCTCATCATCAGGCCGAGCGTGACGCTGGCGCTGGCGAGCAGCATCGCCGCGATGCCCGCGGCGCGGCTGGTGATCCAGAAGAGGTGGGGGGCGACGCTCACGAGGCAACCAGCCGCGGCCTGCGGGTCCGGCCTGGTGGCACCACCTCGGCCTCGCCGTCGTCGTGGACAAGTACCCCGCCTTCCGGCAGCCAGGCCCCGGCACCCTCCGGCCCCGAGAGCAGCGCCGCCTTGGCCCGGGTCTCGGCCAGCAGGGCGCTCCTGGCCAGCGCCGTGGCCTGGGCGATGCCGGTGAAGGCGGGCGCGCCGCTGGATGGATCGAGCAGGTGGTGGGCGGGCCGGCCGTCGGGGCCCGGCCAGCAGCGCCGCCCGATGCCGCTGGTCGCCGCGGCGCCCTCGCTCAGTCGCAGCTCGTGGATCGGCTCGCCTCCGAAGGGGTCGTCGACCAGGACCCGCCGCTCGAGGCCGGCGCTGCCGCCGATGCGGACGTCGCCGCAGCAGTCGACCGCGTAGGCAGGTTGGTCGGCGAGCCTGGCGGCAAGCAGGTCGGCGAGCAGCCCCTTGGCGATGCCACCGCTGTCGATCGACACTCCCGGCGGTCGCACCACCGTGCCCGCATCCTCGTCGGCGCCGACCAGGCGCCAGCGCGCCGCCCGCTGCGGTCTCGCCGGCGCGCGCCCGTCGCGGCTGGCGAGCGCCGCCGCCAGGGGCACTGGCGCTTGCTCACCGAGCGACTCCCGGTAGCCGGCGCTCTCGATCTCGGCGAGCAGGGTCGCATCGACGAGCCCGCCGCTGTTGGCGCCGGCGATAGAGACCGCGGCGGCGAGCGAGCGCAGCAGCGGCGTCGCCGGCACGTCGGGACGTGGGTCGCGATTGAGCCGGCTCAGCTCGCTGTCCGGAAGGAAGCGCGAGAGCCTGTCGTGGGCGTCGAGCAGGAAGCGGCGCGCCTGCTCGACTGCGGCCGCGGAGCGAGCCTCCTCCTCGGCCCGCACGTGGACCGTCACCGTGCCGCCGAAGCAGGCGAACGAGCGGTGAGCTTCGCCGCTCACGACTGGCTGGTCGTGACCGGGGCCGGTTCTGGTTCTGCTTCGGCCGCTTCGATTTCGGCCGCTTCCTGTTCGGCGACTTCGGCTTCGAAGGCTTCCAGTTCCTCCGCTTCCACTTCGGCCGCTTCGCCGCTGCCTTCCGCTTCCGGTTCCGCTTCAACCGGTTCGGATTCCACCGGTTTGGGCTGGACAGCTTCCGCTTCGCTCTGACGGGCGCTGCCCTTCGCCGGTTGCGAGGAGGCCACCTTCGAGGACTTACTGCCGAGGACCGGATCGTTGCCGGTGGCCATTTGTACGAAGACCGTGGCCCAGAGCAGGGCGAACCCGATCAGCGAGATCGCCACCACCCGCCCGCGCAGCTGTCCAGCGCGGCGTTTCTGCGCGCGCAGCCGTTGCCAGGCCTGTCGCTTGCGCTCATGCCTCTCGATCGGATCCATGCAGCCAACGTTCCCCGCAAGGACCAAAGGCCCCTTAAATACCGCCTGAGAGATCTCTTAGGAGCCATCGTGAGAGGGTGACGCTGCTTCTCGCACTAGATCCCACCCTCAAGGAGGCTCCATGAAGCGATTCCTGCCCCGTCCCACCTACGCGAACGTCGTCTCGACGCTCTGCCTATTTCTACTGCTCGGCGGCGCGTCGGCCTTTGCCGCGACCAAGCTCGCCAAGAACAGCGTCGGTGCCACGCAGATCAAGAAGAACGCCATCGTCACGGCGAAGATCAAGAACGCGGCGGTGACGACCTCGAAGCTTGCCAACAACGCGGTCACCTCAGGGAAGCTCGCCGACAACGCGGTCACCTCGGGGAAGATCGCCGACTCAGCGGTGACGAACTCGAAGATCGCCGACGCGGCGGTCACCTCGGGCAAGCTCGCCAACAACGCGGTGACGAACTCGAAGCTCAGCGACAACGCGGTCACCACGGGGAAGATCACCGACTCGGCGGTGACCAACTCAAAGCTCGCTGCCAACGCGGTCACGACGGGGAAGATCGCCGATGGTGAGGTCCGCGCAACGGATCTGGGAACGATCGTCACAGCCCAGAAAACTGTTCAGATTGAACCGGGTCTCGAAGGAACGGTAGATGTTGCCTGCCCAGAAGGCTCGATCCTTCTCAGCGGCGGCGGTTACTGGACCACCGGGGCCAACAATCTCAGGACGACCCTCAAGCAAGGCAACGGCTGGCGTGTTGAGGGAAAAAATACGCTTGGAACCGGCCAGCCTCTGACGGCTCAGGCGTACTGCCTGGTCGGCTAAAACGTTCGCTCGCCCGCGCGGGAGGGATGCCTTCCGCGCGGGTGCGGCGATCGAGGTGGTAGGCGCTTGCCTCATGCTGTAGAGGCGGCGAAGATGTCCCCGATGGCCAACGCGATCGACCCAGACGACTTCCGCGAGGTGCAGCACAAGAACTGGGATTCCGCCGCGGTGGGGTGGAATGAGTGGAGGGCGTTCAACGACCGCGCAGACGCGCACATCAGCCAGCGGCTGGTGGAGCTCGCCGGTGTTCGGCCGGGGAGCCGGGTTCTGGACGTCGCTGCCGGTTACGGCGAGCCAGCGCTCACCGCCGCGCGCAGGGCCGGCCAGGAGGGCAGCGTCGTGGCCACGGACATTTCCGCCGAGATGCTCGCCTTCGGGCGCGAGCGCGCGGCGGCGGCCGGCTTGGGCAACGTCGAGTTCGTTGAGTCGGATGCGTCCAGCCTTGACTTCGCGCCAGGGAGCTTCGACGCCGCCGTCTCGCGCTGGGGGATCATCTTCGAGCCCGACGCGGAGGCCGCCGCGGCGCGCATCCGAGGCTTCCTTGAGTCGGGCGCGCGAATGGCGATCAGCTCCTGGGGCAAGCCCGATCAGGTCCCCTTCCTCTCGATCCCGATGAGGACGACGATGGAGCGACTGGGCGTGCCACCGCCCCCGGCCGGAACGCCCGGGCCCCTCTCCCGGCCCACCCCCGCCGCCCTCGGC
>DATMIH010000117.1:0-4921 GCA_035554595.1 Solirubrobacterales bacterium | reverse complement strand
GGGACACCCGGTCCCTGCACTACCTTTCACGAAAATGAACCCTCTTTCCCCGGAGGTGGAGCGGCGTCGCCGACTCATCACCCGCATGGCTCCACTCGCCCTGATCGCCTTCGTCGCCTTCGTCGTCGGCGCCATCGCCGGTAACTCTTCGCCCTCCCCCGAGAAGGAAGCCGCCGAGCGCTTCGCCGCAGCCTGGGAGAACGGCGAATACGCGGCCATGTACAACGAGTTGAACCCCGGCTCGCGGCACAAGGTCAGCATCAACGACTTCGTCCTCGCCTATCGCGAAGCCGACCAGCTAGCCACCGTCCGCTCGCTGCAAGCCGGCCCTCCAGGGAGCACCAGCTCAGTCGCGGTGCCCGAAGAAAGCAGCAGCGCGGATACGAGGACCATCGTGGAGGTGCCAATTACCGTCAGCACGGTGGCCTTCGGACCGGTCGAAGCCCGGCTGGAACTGCCCTTCGCCGAAGACGGGGTCGCCTGGGAAAAGAGGCTCACGTTCCCGGGCCTGCACGAAGGCGAGCACCTGGAAAACCAGATCGAACTCGCTCCCCGCGCCCCGATCCTCGCCACCGACGGCACTCCGCTGGCCGAGGGCCCGGCGGAAGCGCGCGCCCACCCGATCGGCAGCGAGGCGATCGACGTCACCGGCGAAGTCGGCGCTGCCGAAGAAGACGAACTGGAAGCGCTCGCCCGCCAGGGCTTCGCCCCCGAAACACCAGTGGGCATCACCGGGCTCGAGCGAGCATTCAACGCCCGTCTCGCCGGAAAGCCGGGCGGCTCGCTGCTGGCCGCGAGCGACATCGACGGCTCGACCCGGACGCTCGCCGAAGCCAAGCCCAGGGCGGGAGCAGCGGTGAAGACGACGATCGACACCGGCCTACAGGAATCGGCGGTCTCGGCCCTCGCAGGTCGCGTCGGCGGGATTGCCGTGCTCGACGCCCGCAACGGCGACGTCCGCGCCCTCGCGGGCCAAGCGTTCTCGGCCCCCCAGCCACCGGGCTCGACCTTCAAGATGATCACCACCGCTGCCGCCCTGAAGAAGGGTGTCGTCTCGCTCGACGACGAATTCGAAATCACCAGCGGTGCCAACGTCGGCGGCCGCTTCATCGAAAATGCCAACGGCGAGCTCTGCGGCGGCACCTTCCGCCAGGCCTTCGCCGAGTCCTGCAACGCCGACTTCGCCCCGCTCGGGCCCAAGATCGGCAACGACGACCTGGTCGCGATGGCGGAAGGCTTCGGTTTCAACTCGCCTCCCGCCCTCTACGCACCGAGGATCATCGCCCACGTAAATCCGGAGGAATCGACAATCCCGACTGAAATCGGCGAAGAAGTCGACCTCGGCGTCAGCGCGATCGGTCAGGGCGAGGTGCTGGCGACCCCGCTGGAGATGGCGAGCGTGGCGCAAACGATCGGCAACGACGGCGTGCGCGCGCCGACCTCGATCGTCGCCAACTCGAAGCTGCGGCCAGACGCCAAGCCGGTGCGGGTGATCTCGAAGAAGATCGCCGACGAGCTGACCGAACTGATGGTCGGCGTGGTCACCGAAGGAACCGGAGCAGCGGGCGCGATCCCCGAGGCGCAAGTGGCGGGCAAGACCGGCACCGCCGAGCTGGGCCCAAAGCCGGGCGAAGAGGAATCCGAACACCCGCAGCAGCGCAAGGACGCCTGGTTCGCCGCCTTCGCCCCGGCCGAGAAGGCAAAGCTCGCGATCGGTGTGCTGCTGGTCGAAGCTGAAGCGGCTGGCGGCGAAGTGGCGGCTCCGGCGGCTTCCGAAGTTCTCTCGGCGGGACTCTGAGCGGTCCGGGTGGGGTGGCGGGTGCGTCTCTGCGGGAATTGATACCGCACGCGCCTTCGGCGCTTAGCGGCAATTTGAGAGCGCGACTGCGTCGCGCCTAGAAACACGAGTGCAGCGGCTGCCTTCGGCAACATTCCCGCAGAGACGCACCCGCCACCCCTCTCGAAGCACCTGAGGCTCCCGAGTTCGGCACTCGGACCCCTCCTTCGCTCGAAGCTCCTCAAGCTCAAACGCCGAGTCAAATTCGCAGCTGTAGGGCCGTCGCGGAGGGTCTGGTCGCCCTCCCCACCCGCTAGAGGTCGAGTTTTACTTCCGCGGGGCCTTCTGGGCCGGCGATGAAAAGCGTCAGCGGGCGGTTCTCCGAGGCGGTGGCGGGAAGCTCGAAGAGGACCAGCGAGCCCTCGATCGGGCCCTGTTGAGGGGTCGAGTCCGGAGCCGGGATCGGTTCTTGGGATTCGACTTCGCCGCCGAAGGGGAAGGCGTAGAGGCTTTCCGAGGGAATCGCGTCGTAGGTCTGCTCGTCGGCGTCTTCGATCGTGAATGATTCGGCCAGCTTCTGGGTGTCTTCGCTCTTGTTCTGGACTTCGAGGAAGACGCCGAAGTAGTTCGAGCCTTTCGGCAGGGCGGGCTGGCCGACGAGATAGGCCGCATCCTCATTGTCATTGGAGTTGAGGAAGCGCGAGAAGACCACCTGGTACTTGAGGGCGCCGAGTTCGACGACCTCGCCCTCGGCGACGTCCTTTGAGTCGCTCGAGTAGCCGCAGGCGGACACGGTCATCGCTACCAGACCCAGCAGGAGGGCGGCAAGCAGCGGCAAGACGAGTCGGGTGCGGCGGGGCATCAGCGGCGAGAGCCTATAAGACCCGGCTCAGGGAATACCGGTCGCGTGGGGGTTGCCGCCGGCGACCGCGATGCGCTCCCTCTCCAGACCTCCGGCCTCGAGCAGATCGCGCAGCCTGCGCAGAGCCTCGCGCCAGCGCCGTTCATAGGGAATCGAGCCCGCCGAGAGCAGCTCGAGACCGCGATCGACCGGATTGGAGGGCTCGGTCCAGAAGGAGACGTGCACTCTGGTCAGCCCGCCGGGGGCCTCGGTGACCTCCCAGAGCGTGACCGAGGGGATGCGGTTGACGCGGCCCCCTTGGCCGTGCTCGACCAGCCTGTGCGGAGCCTCGGCCTCGACGATCGTCGTGTCCATCCAGACCCGCCGCGGCCGCACGGCGATGCGAAAGCGCGCGCCGGCGCCGATTCCGGTCGGCTCGATCCGAGTGAGGTGGAAGTCGGTAAGGAAGTGATCGGTGAATGCCGGCCGCAGGGAGAGGTCGGCGATCGCCTCGAAGGCACGCTGGCGCGGCACGTCGATCTCGATCTCTGCGCTAACCGGGCCCATGGGCGGCGCGATTCTATGCCCGCGCGGGATCTGGTGGCCTTGATCTGCGGAAAACCCCCGATGTGGCGCCGCAAAGCCGCGGTTAGCATCGACGCGGAGACGCCGGGAAGGAGTCAGCGATTACCACCAGTCTCGGTACAGGCAGTGAGCATCTAGCTGCGGGAGCGACCCCAGGCATGGGGACGTATTTCTGCGCCTCGTGCGGATCTCAGCTTTCGCTGCGCGAGAGCGATCAGCTTCCCGATTGCCCTCGCTGCGGTCGCGGTGAGTACCAGCGCGACTCGATCTTCGAGGCCAGACAAGACCACGGGCAGACCGCCGAGATGGCGCTCCCCGGCGCCGTCTCCACCCCCGACTGGCTGGAGGCGGCCCGGGAGAATCTGCCCGGCCCAGGTCGCTACATCGCCCTGCGCGACGACGACGGCGAGATCGAGGTGTTCCCGATCGCTCAGGGCTGGACCAGGATCGGGCGCAGCGCCACCGCCGACATCCGCCTCGACGACCCCAGCGTCTCGCGCCGCCACGCCCTGATCGTCTCCGAGAAACCTGACTCACTGCGCGTCCTCGACGACCGCAGCCTCAACGGTGTCTTCCTCAACGGCGATATCGTCGAATGGGGCCGCTTCTCCGACGGCGACGAACTGGCGATCGGTCGCTTCCGGCTTTTCGCCCTGGAAAGCTGATTTACGGAAATTCCGGCCTCCGGCGCCCGTAGCATGGCGGCGTGAGTACGAACCCGGATCCGCCCGAGGTAGCTGCCGAGAAGGCTCGCGAGCGCCTCCACGCCGAGATCGAGCGCGTCCGCTCGGGCGTAGAGGAGATGCTTGCCGAGCAGGAGAACGGTCTCGACGAAACCGTCCTGCGCCGCGAACTAGACGCAATCCGCGAGGAGACCGACTTCCTCCTCAAGCGCCGGGTCCGCAAGACCGAGAAGCGCCTGAACAAGCGCATCGACAAGGTCAACCAACGCACCGACGCTCTCGAACAGCGCCTCGACCAAGTCGAGCAGGAGCGCCAACACGCCGAGTGGCGCATCCACACCAACACCGAGCAGATGCTCGACGGCCTCCTGCAGGAGATCCGCGCGATCGCGGACCTCCTGACCCAGCGCTGACGCGTTACTCGGTCGAGATGCTTGGGTCCGCCTGCACCTTGTGCGGCACGACCATCATGAAGTTTCCGGTGGCATCAGCCGCCAAGCCAAGAACCCGCTCAGCCTCGTCCTCCTGACCGGTAGCCCGCAGTTCGTTGGCGTAAGCACCCAGGAGATCGTCGATGTCCAGGAGACCCTCAGCATCTAGGTCTTTGAGCTCCACCTTGGCTCCCTCGCCGAGGCGACGCTTGATCGCCTCGGCGTCGATGCCGAAGGCGTTGTGGCGGACGTAGACACGGCCGCCGGTCATGCCGGCGCAAGCCCAGGGGCCGAGGTCGCCAAGCACGATCGCGCGGCCCGAGGTCATGTACTCGAAGGCGAAGCCCTTGGCGTTGGCGCGGTCGACGACGCAGCCACGGTTGTCATCGATCGCTTCTTCTGGTTCCCCGGCCAGCACCACGTCGGCGCCGGAGAGGCGGATGCAGAAGCGCGAGTCGGCCGAGCCCTGGACGAAGAGGCGGCCGCGCTGGGCGCCGTAGGCGAAGGACTTGCCGACCGAGCCGTTGACCCGCTGGCCCTTGGCGCCCTTGCCCTTGAGCACGGCGATCGAGCCGCCCAGCATCGTCTTGCCGACGCCGTCCTG
>DATMIH010000116.1:0-3889 GCA_035554595.1 Solirubrobacterales bacterium | reverse complement strand
TAGAGGTCGTTGCCGGGATTTGCCGGAAGGCCGGAGGGATTGGCGGCCCAGTAGACGTGGCCCGCGTCGGCTGCAAGGCCGAAGACACCGTGGACGCTCGTGATGAATTTCGGGTCGGCGTTGCTCAGATCGAGCCCGAGGCGGCCGATCCTCCCCTTGCCGGCATCGCTCCAGTAGACGTGACTGGAATCGATCGCGATGCCACGCGCTTCGATGCCTTCACCAAGGTTTGCGAAGCCGGCAAATTCACCGTCGAGCGTGTACTCGAACATGTTGGCGTATTCGGCGCTCCAAATCACGTAGACGTTGGTCTCGTTGGCGGCGATTCCCCAGGGGTGTTCGGCGTAGTGAAAGAACTGTTCGGGGCTCGCTCCCGCGATCGTGGCGCGACCGAGGTAGTTGATGGCGCCGTTGCTCCAGTAGACGTATTGGGAGTTGACCGCGACGCCATGCGGGTCACTGGCGCCGCTGATGAATTCCTTTTCGATACTGGTGCCGGCGAGCGTCGCGCGGCCGATCGTGCCGTGCCCTTCGGCGCGATCGCGGGCTTCGGCCCAGTAGACGTGACCGGAGTCGACGGCGATCCCTTCCGGGTTTTCAAGGCCGCTGATGAAGCTCGGTTCGGGGTTGGCGCCGCCGATGTCGGCGCGGCCGATCGTGCCGGCTTCGGTATTGGTCCAGTAGACGTGGCCGGAGTCGACCGCCGTCCATTTCGCCGTGGCCGGGATGAAGGCCGGCTGCCGGGAGCTGCCATCGCTGTTTGCGCGGCCGATGGCCGGCGTCAGAAACGGTTCGCCACCGGTGTTGGCGTCGTTGGTGAGTTCCTCGTTGCTGGTGAAGAAGGCCTTGGAGCCGTCGGGGGTGGCGCCGGCCGAGAAGGTAACCGGCTGCGGGGAGTTGCTGGCGGCGCCGCCCGTCCCGCTGCCTTCGGTCTTGTGCGAGGCGGAGACCAGCACCGTCGTGGCGCCGGGGCCGGCCACGTCGCGGCGCAGGTAGAGCTTGCCGGAGTCGTCGGTGAAGTAGACGTCACCGCCGGGGGTGACCGCGTGGCCGTCGCGGGCGAAGCCTCCGAAGGCGAGCGGGAATTCCGAGCCGCCGGCGGGCACGCAGGGCGGCGAGGCGCAGGCCGAGTCGGGAAGCAGCCCGGCGAGGGTCAATTCCCCCGTGTCGCGGTCATAGAGGTAGACGTTGGGGTCGCTCGTCGAGACCGGCGCCGGCCCGGAGGTGACCGGGACGTTGCCGTTCGCGGCGAAGAGCACCTTCGAGTCGTCGTCGAACGTACCTCCTATGAGGCCTGCGCGGTTGGCTCTGGGTTCGGACCCGACGCCCTGGGGGATGAGGACCGTGCGCGCGCCGGTGAGGCTGTCGCGCATCACCAGGGAGTTGTCCGTGCCGTCGCCGCTGTGGCGCGCCGCTCCGAAGCTGAGGCGGAGATCGGACGTCCAGCCCAGCGTGTGGTCCTCGTCTCCGTAGGGGTAGGGGTTGGCGAGGCCCGCGGTCGACCACCTGCCGCCGTCAAAGTGCGACATCAGGACGTTGACGACCTGGAAGCTTTCGGGGCCGGGGAAGCCGGCGACCGCGAAGGAGGTGATCGCATCGCCCGAGGGGCTGGCCTGGACGCTGAAGAGGGTGCCGCTGACGTCTGAGCCGTACTTGTCCTTGGGCGTCACCTGCTCATAGGCGCGGCAGTCGGGCAGCTTGGCCGAGGGGCCGGTGCGGAAGCGATCGTTGGGGCAGGAGCCGAAGCTCGGTGTCGCGGGGAAGGTGGCCACGGTCAGGCTGTCGCTCGTCGTGGAGTTGACCAAGTTGGTGGCGACGACCTTGAAGTAGTACTGCGTGGCGGGGCTGAGACCGCCGATCACGGGCGAGACTTCGATCGGTTGGGTACCGGCGCCGACGCTCGCCGCTTCGGTCGAGGAGCCCAGGGCCGGTGAGGTGCCGTATTCGATGACGTAGGTGGTCGGCGAGTGGCTGGGGTCGATTAGCGCGGTTACGCGAACGGAGTGCTCGTCGATTGCCTTGGCCTTGGCCCCGGAGATCAGCGGTGGGCCCGATGCCGTGGTGAAGCTCTGCACCGCCGAGGTGGCCGGGGTGAAGCCCGCGAAGTAGGGCCGGGTGACCTGCAGGCGGAGGAAGTAGTGGGTGTCGGGAGCGAGGCCCGAGACGCTCTGCTTGATCTCTTGGGGGCCGCCGCTTTGGCTCAGCCCTGCGCAACCGGGGGCAGCGACGTCGGTCCAGTTAGCTTCGTCAGTCGAGTACTGGAACGTGCAGCTGACCAGGCCGCCCTTGGGGTCGACTTCGCCGTGGAAGGTGGCGCTGCGGGTCGACGTGTCTGTGATCGAAGGGGTGCTCGCTGTCGGGCTCGGCAGCGAGGAGGCTTCATCGAGGACGTAGACGCGGTGGGCGTAGGGGAGCGGCGCAGTGTGTTCTTCGAATTCTTGCCCATCGGGATCGCCGTTTACCGATACGTAGAGGCGGCCGCTGGCGCTGTCGAAGCCGAAGCCCCGCAGCGTGTAGGAGGCGTAGGAAGCGAAGTCCGCAGCGGCGCCGTGGGTGTCGTCCACGGCGCTGGGCGGCGCGCTCAGGCCGGGTTCGTGGGCTGGGCCGAACTGCTGCACGACGACCGGGCCTTCGCTGGGAACACGCAGGACGTAGAGGGCGCTGCCGGCGGGGTTGACGGCGAGGCCGAGGGTGGCCGAGGAGGGGTTGCTGGCGGCAAGCAGCGGCCCGGGGTGGCCCTCGCTTGTGGTGGTGACCGAGCAGCTGCCGGCGCCCAGCGAGGTGCAGGTCATCTGCGGCTGATCGGCGCCGCCGAGGGCGCCCTGGAAGGTGACCGTGACGCTGGGCGGTTCGCCTGAAACCGAGACGGATTTGGTGCCGCAGGCTTCTTCGAGGCCGTTCTTGATGATCGTGGCGCCGTTTTCACCTCCGAGGTAGGTGAGTTCTTCGCTCTGGGTGCCGTTGGGGCAGGCGAGCTTGAAGCCGTCGCCGTTGCTGAAGCCGGTGAAGGCGATTTCCTGCTGCTCGTTGTGGGGCGGCACGATCGGCGCGAGGAAGCCGACGCCGCCACCGTCGGCGTTTTTGGAGTCATAGCGCTGGATGTCGCCGCCGTTGTTGGAGTCCGAGGCGTAGACGATGCCGCGCGAGTCGACGGCGACACTGCGGGGCTGTTCTTCGCCGAAGTTGGCCGCAGAGCCGAAGGAGGCGGGCGAGGTACCGTCGAGGTTGAAGGTGTCGACGCGCCGGTTGCCTGAGTCGGCGAGGTAGACCGTGCCGGTGGAGGCGTTGCTGTCGGCGGGGCTTACCGCGATGCCGAAGCCGCGATCGGCGAAGCCTTCGCCGTACTGGCCCACGCCGGAGCCTGCTTCGCCTGACTTGCAGGTATCACCGTCTTCTTCGCTACAGACCTCATAGCCCGTGCCGGTGTCGCCTGATCCCGATTCGGCGACGTCGAAGCCGAAGGAGCGGATGAAGTTCCCTTCGCCGTCGTACTCGTCCACTCGGCGGTTGCCGCGATCTGAGACGTAGACGTTGCCGGTGTCCTGGTCGACGGCTACCGACTGGGGGGCGCTGAGAGCGCCGTTTTCACCTGAGGCGCTGCCCGCTTGGCACTCCCCGGCGACCGTGCAGATCTCAAAGCCAGTGCCGGTGTCAGAGGTGCTCGGGCCTCCGTTGGCGATCGTCGAGATATCGATCGTGCCGCTCAGCTGGCTGGTGTCGGCGGTGATCGTTGGCTGGTCGGCGCCGGCGAGAGCGCCCTTGAAGGTGACGGTCATCGGGGTGCCGGCGGAGTTTTGGCTCGTTATCCCGACGTTGCCTGCGCCGATGCTCGGCAGGGCAGCGAGTTTGTTTTCAAGGACGTAGTAGGGGGTGCTGTATTCAATCGGCG
>DATMIH010000115.1:0-19204 GCA_035554595.1 Solirubrobacterales bacterium | reverse complement strand
GGGATGAGCTGCAGGACCTCGGTGCTGAGGTCACGATCGCCGCCTGCGACGTCGCCGATAAAGGCCAGCTCGAAGAGCTGCTCGCCGCGATCCCCGACGAGCATCCACTCGGCGCGGTGATCCACGCCGCCGGCGCCCTCGACGACGCCACGATCGAGTCGCTCAGCCCCGAGCGGCTCGATCGCGTCTTCGCGCCCAAGGTGGACGCCGCCTGGCACTTGCACGAGCTGACCAAGCAAGCCGATCTCTCGGCCTTCGTCCTCTTCTCCTCGATCGCCGCCACTCTCGGCGGCCCCGGCCAGGGCAACTACGCCGCCGCCAACTCCTTCCTCGATGCGCTCGCCCAGCAGCGGCGCAGCGAAGGGCGGGTCGCGAGCTCGATCGCCTGGGGCCTTTGGCAGCAGGCCAGCGGCATGACCGCTCACCTCGACGAGGCGGACCTGGCGCGGATCCGGCGCTCGGGCATCGAGCTGCTCTCCGACGAGCAGGGGCTCGAGCTCTTCGACCAGGCGCTCCTCGCCGAAGCCCCCCTCTCGCTGGCGGTGCCGCTCGAACGCGCCGCCCTGCGCGCCCAGGCCTCGGCCGGGGTCCTGCCCTCGATCCTGCGCGGGCTCGTCCGTGTTCCCGCGCGCCGGCGCTCCGCCTCGACCGGCTCCCTCGCGACCAAGCTCGCTGGCGTCCCGGCGGCGGAGCACGAGGCCTTCGTCCTCGAGCTGGTCCGCTCGGAGGTCGCGGCGGTGCTTGGTCATGGCGGCGCCGACGCGATCGATCCCAACCTCGCCTTCAAGGACCTCGGCTTCGACTCGCTGGCGGCGGTGGAGCTGCGCAACCGCTTGAACGACGCCACCGGGCAGCGCTTGCCGGCGACGACCGTCTTCGATTACCCGAACTCGACCACGCTGGCCGGGCACCTGCTCGCGACGGCGAGCGCCACCGGCGCCGAGGCGGGAGCTCTGGAGTCACAAGAGCGGGAGATTCGCGCCCTGCTTGCCTCGATCCCACTCTCCCGATTGCGCGGCACCGGCCTGCTCGATTCGCTGGTCCGGCTCTCCCAGCAGGACGGCGAGGCCGAGCCCCAGGCGCCGGACGACGGCGACTCGATCGACGCGATGGACGTCGAGGAACTGATCCGCGAGAGCGTCAACGACCAAGGCGGCGCCGGCCAGCTGGCGGCGATTCCAGAAGAGGAGAACAGATGAGCGAGCCCAGCCACGAGGTCGTCGACGCGCTCCGCGCGGCGCTGAAGGAGCGCGACCGGCTGCGCAGGGAGAACACGCGCCTTCTTTCGAGCTCCACCGAACCGATCGCGATCATCGGGATCAGCTGCCGTTATCCCGGCGGCGTCAGTTCGCCCGAGCAGCTTTGGGAGCTGGTCGCCGACGGGCGCGACGCGATCTCGGGGTTCCCCGAGGATCGCGGTTGGGATCTCGAGCGCGTCTATGACCCCGACCCCGACAACATCGGCACCTCCTACACCCGCGAGGGCGGTTTCGTCGACGATGCCCCCGGCTTCGACGCCGGGTTCTTTGGCATCACCCCACGCGAGGCGGTCGCGATGGACCCCCAGCAACGGCAGCTGCTGGAAGCCGCCTGGGAGGCCTTGGAGTACGCCGGTATCGACCCCGGCTCGCTGCACGGCAGCCAGACCGGCGTCTTCGCGGGGATCAGCTCGCAGGATTACCGAACGGCGTCGTCGCCCGACGCGGAGTTGGAAGGCTATCGGGCGACCGGCAGCTCGACCAGCGCCGTTTCCGGCCGCGTTTCCTACGCCCTCGGCTTTGAGGGTCCGGCGATCACCATCGACACCGCCTGCTCGTCCTCGCTGGTCGCGATGCACCTCGCCTCGCAGGCCCTGCGACAGGGGGAATGCACGATGGCGCTGGCCGGCGGCGTCACCGTCCTGGCGACGCCGGGCGCCTTTGTCGAGCTGAGCCGCCAGCGAGTCCTTGCCCCGGACGGTCGCTGCAAGGCCTTCGCTGATGCCGCCGACGGGGCCGGGTTCGGCGAGGGCGTCGGCGTCGTCGTCCTGCGGCGCCTCTCCGACGCCCAGCGCGAGGGCAACCGCATCCTCGCCACGATTCGCGGCTCCGCCGTCAACCAAGACGGCGCCTCCAACGGCCTCACCGCCCCCAACGGTCCCTCCCAGGAGCGGGTGATCCGCCAGGCCCTCGCCAGCGCTGGGCTCTCCCCGGAGGAAATCGACGTGGTCGAGGCCCACGGCACCGGCACCACCCTCGGCGACCCAATCGAGGCCGGCGCCCTGCTTGCCACCTACGGCCAAGAGCGCGAGAAGCCGCTGAAGCTGGGCGCGATCAAGTCCAACATCGGCCATTCCCAGGCGGCCGCCGGCGTTGCCGGGGTGATCAAGATGACGATGGCGATGCGCGCCGGCGTCCTGCCGAAGACGCTTCACGTCGACGCCCCCTCGTCCAAGGTCGAGTGGGAGGGTGGAAAGATCGAGCTGCTGAGAGAGGCCGAGCCTTGGCAGCCCAACGGCCATCCCAGACGCGCTGGGATCTCATCTTTCGGGATCAGCGGCACCAACGCCCATCTGATCCTGGAGGAGCCGCCGTCCGCCGATCCCCTCGCGGCGGAGAGCCCCACGGCGCCCGCGCCGCTCTCTGGCCCGATCCCGATGCTGCTCTCGGCCAAGACCGAGCCTGCCCTGCGAGCCCAGGCAGGGCGCTTGTCCTCGTGGATGCGAGACCGCCCGGATCTTGCCCCGGTCGATATCGCGTCCTCACTGGCGAGGACCCGCGCCGGCTTCGACCATCGCGCCGCCCTCATCGCCGGCGATCGGGACGAGTTCCTCTCGGGTCTCGCTGCCCTGAGCAATGGGGAGGCCGCGCCGGGCCTGGCGGCAGGCCGGGCCGGAGCGGCGGACAAGCCCGCCTTCGTCTTCTCGGGCCACGGTTCCCAGTGGCTGGGGATGGGACTCGGCCTGATCGATTCCTCGCCGTCCTTTGCTGCGCACATGGCAGCCTGCGAAGAGGCGCTCTCGCCCTTCGTCGAGATGCCCCTGGGTGAGGTCCTGCGTGATCAGAGCGGCGACTGGCTCGGCCGCATCGAGATCGTCCAGCCGGCCCTGTTCGGGGTGATGGTCTCGCTGGCCAAGCTGTGGCGGGAGCTCGGCGTCGAGCCGTCGGTCGTGGTTGGCCACTCGATGGGGGAGATCGCCGCCGCCCACGTCGCCGGCGGGCTCTCGCTCGAGGACGCGGCAAGGCTGGTGTCGGTCCGCAGCCGGGTGATCGGCAAGCTGATTGGCCAGGGGAGCCTCGTCTCCGTGGCGCTTTCCACCGACGCGCTCGGGTCTCGCCTGGAGCGCTGGGACGGGCGGATCGAGGTCGCTGCGCTCAACGGCCCGTCCTCATCGATCGTCGCCGGCGACGCCGAGGCGGTGGACGAGTTCGTCGAGCGATGCGAAGAGGAGGGAGTGCGAACGCACCGGCTTCGCGCCTCGATCGCTTCTCACTCGTCCTACGTGGAGGTGCTGCGCGACGAGGTTCTCGACGAGCTGGCCTCGATCTCGCCGCGTTCGGGGGAGATCGCCTTCCATTCCACGGTGACCGGCGGAGCGCTCGATACGGCCGCGCTCGACGCCGAGTACTGGTACCGCAACCTGCGCCAGACCGTGCTGCTCGAGCCGGTGGTCAGGGGCCTGATCGAAGACGGCCACCGCGCCTTCGTGGAGATGGGCCCGCACCCGGTCCTCGCCATCAGCCTGCGCGAAGTGGCCGAGGCGACGGCCGAGGACCCGGATTCGATCGCCGTGCTGGGCAGCCTGCGCCGTGACGACGGTGGCCCCGAGCGCTTCGCCCTCTCGCTCGCCGAAGCCCACGTCGCCGGAGCCAGCGTTGATTGGCAGGGGTTCTTCGCCGGCGCCAAGACGGTCGCGCTTCCCACCTACCCCTTCCAGCGCAAGCGCTACTGGCTCGAGGGTCCACTCGGCGGCACGCTGGATGCGCACGCGATGGGCCAGACCGCGGCCTCGCACCCCCTGCTCAGCGCGGCGATCGACCAGCCCGGGACCGAAGGGCTCACCCTCACCGGTCGCCTCTCGCTGCGAACTCACCCCTGGCTGGCGGACTTCGCTGTCCTTGAGACGCCCTTGCTCCCCGGCGCCGCCTTCGTCGAGCTGGCCCTGCGCGCCGGCGATGAGGTCGACTGCGGGCTGTTGCGCGAGCTCACCGTCAGCGCCCCGCTGATCCTGCCCGAGCAGGGAGCCGTTCAGATCCAGGTCGCGGTCGCCCCGCCCGACGATCAGGGCCAGCGTGAGCTCTCGATCCACTCCCGTACCGAGGCCGGCGGCGAGGACGAGGACAAAAGGGAGTGGACCCTGCATGCCCGCGGCCTGCTCTCACCGGAGGATCCTGTCGCCGCCGAGCCGCTCGCCAGCTGGCCCCCCGAGGGCACGACGCCGCTCGAGCACGGCGACATATACGAGCGCTTCGCCGCGATCGGCATCGACTACGGGCCTTCTTTCCAGGGCCTCGCCGCCGCCTGGCAGGGCGAGGACGCGATCTATGCCGAGGTCTCCTTGCCGGCGGAGCGGGCCGCCGGGGGCCAGGGCTTTGGCCTGCACCCCGCCCTGCTCGACGCTTCCCTTCACGCCAGGCTCTTGACCCCCGAGGGTGAGAGCAAGGAGCGCGAGGTCATGCTGCCCTCCGTCTGGCGCGACGTCTCCCTGCACGCCGACGGCGCCACCCAGTTGCGGGTCCGCCTCAGCTCCGGGGCTGATGAGGGTGTTGCTCTCACCCTCACCGACCCCAGCGGGGCGCCGGTGGCGCAGGTCGGCTCCGTCGCCGTGCGCGGCCTGGATCCCGAGCGCCTGCGCGCGGCCGGCGATCGCTCCGAGGGGCTGATGGGGTTGAGTTGGACGGAGGTCTCGCTCCCGGAGGCCGACCAGCCCGACGCCGAGATCGAGCTCTGGCGCTGCGAGCCCGACCCCGAGCTCGATCCCGCCGCGGCCGCTCCCGCCATGCTGGAGCAGGCCCTTGCCGCCCTACAGGCCCATCTCGGCGGCGAGGACTCCAACTCGCGCCTGGCCTTCCTCACCAAAGGAGCCATTCTCAGCGCTGAGGGCGAGAGCCCCGACCCCGCCGCGGCGGCGCTCTGGGGCCTGGTCCGCTCGGCTCAGTCCGAGCATCCCGGTCGCTTTGCCCTGATCGACAGCGATGGCTCTGAGGCCTCCGAACGAGCGCTGCCCAAAGCGCTGCTCGTCGCCGGGGAGCCCCAGCTCGTCCTGCGCGAGGGTGCGCCGCGCGCCCCTCGCGTGACCGCGCTGGCCGGCCCCGAGCGGGCCGAGGGCGAGCCCCCCGTGATCGATCCCGAGCGCACCGTCTTGATCACCGGCGGCACTGGCGGCGTCGGCTCCCTGGTGGCTCGCCACCTGGTCAGCGCACACGGCGCCCGCCACCTGCTGCTCGCGAGCCGCAGTGGTGAGCAGGCGGCGGGGGCCAAGGAGCTGATCGCCGAGCTGAAAGAGCTTGGCGCCGAGGTCACGATCACCGCCTGCGACGTCGCCGAGCAAGACCAGCTGAAGGCGCTGCTGGGCTCGATTGACCAAGAGCACCCCCTGGGCGCCGTGATCCACTCGGTCGCGACGCTCGACGACGGCATGATCGAGTCGCTTGACCGCGAGCGGATCGAGCGGGTCTTCGCCCCCAAGGCAAAGGCCGCCTGGCACCTGCACGAGCTGACCAGGGAAGCTGGGCTCTCGGCCTTCGTCTTGTTCTCGTCGGTGGCCGGCACCCTCGGCAGCCCCGGCCAGGGCAACTACGCCGCCGCCAACACCTTCCTCGACGCGCTCGCCGCCCGTCGCCGCGCCGCAGGGCTGCCCGCGACCTCGATCGCCTGGGGCGTTTGGGAGCAGACGAGCAGGATCGCCAAGCTGAGCGACGTTGACCTGGCGAGGCTGCGCCGCTCGGGCATCGCCGCTCTCTCCGATGAGCAGGGCCTGGCCCTCTTCGACCGGGCGCTGGCGGTCGAGGGCCCCTTCGTCCTCGGTTTCAGGCTCGACCGCGCCGGCCTCCGTGCCCGGGCGGCGGCCGATCTCCTGCCAGCGATCCTGAGCGGCCTGGTGCGGGGGCCGCGCCGCCGCGCCGCCGCTGGTTCGTCCCTGGCCGCGAAGCTGGCGACGATCTCGGAGACCGAGGGCCGGGCTCTCGTCTTGAACCTGGTGCGGACCGAAGTCGCCACCGTGCTCGGGCACGATTCCGCCGCCGCGATCGATCCGCACAGGGCCTTCAAGGAGCTTGGCTTCGACTCGCTCGCCGCCGTCGATCTGCGCAACCGCCTCAAGGGCTCGACCGGCTTGCCCCTGGCCCCGACCCTGGTCTTCGACTACCCGAACCCGACGGTGCTGGCCGAGAAACTGCTGGTCGAGGCGAGCGCGACCGCCGCCCCGAAGCGGGTCGCGGTCAAGGCCCAGGCCTCCGATGAGCCGATCGCGATCGTCGGCACCGCCTGTCGTTTCCCCGGCGGCGCGGACACCCCCGATCGGCTCTGGCGGCTCCTGGCCGAGGGGGGCGACGCGATCGGCGAGTTCCCTGCCGACCGCGGCTGGGACCTGGAGCGACTCTTCCATCCGGACCCGGGCCACTCCGGTACCTCCTACGTGCGCGAGGGGGGCTTCGTCCACGACGCCCCCGGCTTCGACGCCGACTTCTTTGGCATCAGCCCGCGCGAGGCGCGGGCCACCGACCCGCAGCAGCGCCTCCTGCTGGAAGCGTCCTGGGAGGCGCTGGAGGCGGCGAGCATCGACCCGACCTCTCTGCACGGCACCCCGACCGGGGTCTTCGCGGGTGCGACTTCACACGGTTACGGCATGGGCGAGGGGGGCATTCACGAGGCGGCCGAGGGCTACTACATCGCCGGGACCACGGCCAGCGTGGTCTCCGGCCGCGTCGCCTACGCCCTCGGCCTCGAGGGCCCGGCGATCACCATCGACACCGCCTGCTCGTCCTCGCTGGTCGCGATGCACCTCGCCTCGCAGGCGCTGCGCGGGGGGGAGTGCGACATCGCCCTCGCCGGCGGGGTGGCGGTCTTCGCCAACCCCGCCTCGTTCATCGAGTTCTCCCATCAGCGCGGCCTTGCCGCCGATGGCCGCTGCAAGGCCTTCGCCGAGGCGGCCGATGGGACCGGCTGGGCGGAGGGGGTCGGCGTCGTCGTCTTGGAGCGCCTCTCCGAGGCGAGGGAGAAAGGCCACCGGGTCCTCGCCACGATTCGCGGCTCCGCGGTCAACCAGGACGGCGCCTCCAACGGCCTCACTGCCCCCAACGGCCCGTCTCAGGAGCGGGTGATCCGCCAGGCCCTCGCCAACGCCCGGCTCCGCCCGCGGGACATCGACTTCGTCGAGGCCCACGGCACCGGCACCACCCTCGGTGACCCGATCGAGGCCGGCGCGCTGCTCGCCACCTACGGCCAGGATCGCGAGAAGCCGCTGAAGCTGGGCGCGATCAAGTCCAACATCGGCCACACCCTGGCCGCGGCCGGAGTCGCCGGCGTGATCAAGGCCGTGATGGCGATGCAAGAAGGGGTGATGCCGAAGACGCTTCACGTCGATGCGCCCTCCTCGAACGTCGATTGGTCGAGCGGCAAGATCGAGCTGCTGACCGAGAGCGAGCCCTGGCGGACGGACGGTCGCCCCCGTCGCGCCGGCGTCTCCTCCTTCGGCATCAGCGGCACCAACGCGCACCTGATTCTGGAGCAGACGCCGCCAGAGGGCCCGGTCGAGGCCGACGAGGAGACCTCCCGGGAGGCGAGCGGCGGCCCCGCGGCGGGGGTCCCGGCGCCATTCGTTCTCTCGGCTAAATCCCCGCCGGCGCTGCGCAAGGTGGCGACCCGCTTGGCCTCGCACCTGACCGAGAACCCCGACCTTGGCCTCCGGGACGTCGCTTACTCCCTCGCCGCCACCCGCCCCGCCTTCGAGTACCGCGCGGCGGTTTCCGCGGAGGGGCGCGGCGAGCTGCTCGACTCGCTCGCGGCGATCGCGGAGGAGAGGCCCTCGGCGCGGGTTCAGGCCGCCCGGGCGCAGGCCGGGGGCCTCGCCTATCTCTTCAGCGGGCAAGGCGCCCAGAGGCCCGGCATGGGCAAGGATCTCTACGAGGCCCACCCCGTTTACGCGACCGAGCTCGATCGTCTCTGCGAGGCACTCGACCCCCATCTGGACAGGCCGCTCCTGGATGTCCTCTTCAGCGAGCCCGGCTCCGCCGAGGCGGAGCTGCTCGGGCGGACCACCTACGCGCAGCCGGCCCTCTTTGCCACCGAGTCGGCGATGTTCGCGCTTCTGTCCTCGTTCGGCCTTGTGCCGAGCCTCCTCGTCGGCCACTCGATCGGCGAGCTGACCGCCGCCCATGTGGCCGGCGTTCTCACCCTGGCCGACGCGGCGATCCTGGTCGCTACCAGGGGCAGGCTGATGGGGGAGCTGCCGGATGGGGGCGCGATGACGGCGATCGAGGCGAGCGAGCAGGAGGTGGAGGAGACGCTCGCCGGCAAGGAGGCGATGCTCTCGATAGCGGCGATCAACAGCCCCGGCTCGGTGGTCGTGTCCGGCGATCGGGCTGCGCTCGAGCAGGTCGAGGCGGTCTGGAGCGAGCGGGGGAGGAAGACCAAGCGCCTCGCGGTCAGCCACGCCTTCCACTCGGCGCTGATGGAGCCGATGCTGGCCGAGTTCGAGCGGGTGGCGAGCACGCTCGAGTACCGAGAGCCGAAGTTGCCGATCGTCTCCAACGTCAGCGGCGAGCTGCTCAGCGCCGAGCAGGCCGCCGACCCCGCCTACTGGGTGGCCCACGTCCGTTCCGCGGTGCGGTTCGCCGATGCGATTCGCACCCTCGATTCGCAGGGCGTGACGGCCTACCTAGAGGTTGGGCCCGGAGGGGGGCTCACCGCGATGACAGCGGAGTGCCTGGCCTCGAGGGATCCCTCGCCGGCGCTGATCGTGACCATGCGCGAGGGGCGCGACGAGACCCAGGCGCTCGCCGGCGCGCTAGCGCAGGCCCACGTCTGCGGTGCGGAGATCGACTGGCCCACCTTCTTCGGAGCAGCTGCCAAAGCGGTCGAGCTGCCCACCTATCCGTTTCAGAGGGCGCGCTACTGGCTGGATGCCTCGAGCGGCGAAGGAGACCCGGTCGCCGTGGGACAGGCGGCCGCCGAGCACGCGCTGCTCGGTGCCGTCGTGACCCCGGCCGGCACCGAGCAGAAGCTGCTCACCGGTCGCCTCTCGCTTCGCACCCATCCTTGGCTGGCCGATCACGCCGTCGCCGGTGCCGGGCTGCTCCCTGGCGCCGTCTTCCTCGAGCTGGCCCTGCGTGCCGGCCAGGAGGCGGACGCGGCGGCGGTCGAGCAGCTCAGCCTGGAAGCCCCCCTCATCCTTCAGGAGCGGGGGGCGGTTCAACTGCAGGTATCTGTCGCCGCTCCTGATGAGCGGGGCTCGCGCGAGCTCGCGATCTACTCCCGTCCCGAGCCCCGCGACGGCGAGCAGTCGGCCGAGCTAGAGGAGTGGACCTGCCACGCTCGGGGAGTGCTCGGTCAGGAGCCGCCGCCGGCCCCGCGCCCGCTCGACGCTTGGCCGCCCGAGGGGGCCGAGCCGCTCGACGCCGACCTCCTCTACGACCGGCTTGCCGCCCATGGCCGCGAGTATGGGCCCAGCTTCCAGGGCGTCACGGTCGCTTGGCGCAACGGCGAGGAGATCTACGCCGAGATCTCCCTGCCCGAGGAGCGATTCAGCGAGGAGGAGCGCTTCGGCATCCACCCGGCGTTGCTCGACTCGGCCTTCCACGCCGCGGCGTTCGTAGCGGCCGATGGCTCCCGCGGCAATCCGGAGGGCCGGCTCCCCTTCTCCTGGCGGGGCGTGTCCCTTGCGGCGGCGGGCGCTGCCGAGCTGCGGGTGAGGATCGCGGTGCACGACAACGGGTTCTCGCTCGACCTCGCCGACGCCGAGGGGGCGCCGGTCGCCCATTTCGCCGACGTCGCTTCTCGTCCGATCGAGGAGAGTGGGCTTGGCGACGGAGTCCCTCATCCGTCCAACTTGCTCTATCGACTGGGATGGAGCGAGCTGTCGCGGCCGGCCGCACAGCCCTCGCCGCGGATCGCTTCCCTCGGCGGCCTCGAGATCGCCGGCCTCCCAGTTGACGAGCACCGCGATCTGAGCGCTCTGCTGCAGGCGATCGAGGACGGCGGGCCGGTGCCGGAGCTCGTCCTGGTGGACGCTCGCGGAGGCGTCGGCGATGCGGAGCTGCCGGAGGCTGCCCACGCCACGGCCCACCGAGCCCTCGAGCTTGCGCAGTCCTGGCTCGATGCCGAGTGTCTGCTTGGCGCCCGGCTCGCGTTCGTCACCAGGGGGGCGGTTGCCGCGAGGGCGGGCGAAAGCGCGGACCTTGCCACCGCTTCGCTGATCGGCCTGCTCCGCTCCGCTTGCTCCGAGCACCCCGGATCGTTTGCGCTGATCGACGTCGCGGGGCCCGAGGCGACTCTCGCGGAGGACATTCCCGCAGCCCTGATGGTGTCTGTCGACGAGCCGCAGATAGCGCTGCGAGAAGGCGCCGTGCTGGTGCCTCGGCTCGAGAGGATCCGGGGGGAGATCGAGCCACAGCAGGACTCACCGCCGTTCGAGCTTGGCTCCACTGTGCTCGTCCTCGCCGGCCCCGGCGGGCCTGGCCTCGTGATCGCCCGCCATCTCGTCGTCGCCCACGGCGTCACCCACCTGCTGCTCGTTGGCGGCGAGACGGAATCCTCCGAGATGGATGGAGCGGCGGGCGACCTTCGCGATCTCGGCGCCGAGTCGGTCCGTCTCGCCACCTGCGACCTCGCCGACCGCGGTGCCCTCGCCGAGCTGATCGGCTCGGTTCCGGACGAGCAGCCGCTGAGGGCCGTGATCCACGCAACCGAAGCGCTCGACGACGGCGTGCTCCAGGCCCTGTCCCCCGAGCGCCTGAAAGGCGTCATGCGGCCCACCGTCGACTCGGCCTGGCACCTCCACGAGCTGACCCGGAACCTCGACCTGTCGCACTTCGTGCTGTGCTCGTCGATGGCGGGCGTTCTGGGTAGCGCCGGTCGCGCCAATCATGTCGCCGCCACCGCCTTCCTCGATGCCCTGGCGGTTGATCGCCGGGCGGCCGGCCTGGTTGCGACGTCTCTCGCCTGGCATCCCGCGACGGACGCGGGCCTCGCCCTGTTCGACGCCGCGCTCGCCCAGGCCGAGCCGCTGATCGTCCCCAGCGCGTTCGACGCCACGGCGCTGAGGGAGCAGGCCGAGCAGGGCTCCCTGCCGGCGGTGCTTCGCGACCTGGTGCGGGCGCCGCGCCGCCGCCGCGGCAGGTCTGCCCTGGGCGAGCGCCTCGCCGGCGTGCCCGAGCAGGAGCGCGAGGTGGTCGTGCGTGAGCTCGTCAGGGGTCACGCCGCCGCCGTGCTCGGCCATGACTCAGCCGCAGGGGTGGAACCGGAGCGAGCCTTGCGCGAGCTCGGTCTCGATTCGCTCGGTGCGGTCGAGCTCCGCAATCGCCTCGCGGAGGAGACCGGCCTCGACCTGCTTCCCGCTGTGGTCTTCGATCACCCCTCGGTGATCGCCCTGGCGCGCTTCATCCAAGAGGAGCTCACCAACACGGCCTCTCGGGGCAGGGTCGCTGTGGCGGCGACCGCCGCGAGCGAGGAGCCGATCGCGATCATCGGCATGTCGTGCCGGTATCCCGGCGGAGCCAACTCCCCCGAGCAGCTCTGGGAGCTGGTGGCCTCGGGCCGCGATGCGATCGCGGAGTTCCCCGGCGACCGTGGCCGGGGCGTCGAGCGCTTTCAGCGCAGCGGCGACGGCGAGCCGGGGGAGGGGAAGGTCTTCAGGGGCGGCTTCCTGGCCGACGTAGCCGACTTCGATCCAGTCTTCTTCGGGATTAGCCCGCGCGAGGCGCTGACCATGGACCCGCAGCAGCGCCTGCTGCTGGAAACCTCCTGGGAGGCGCTCGAAGACGCGGGCATCGATCCACGCCGACTGCACGGTTCCCAGACGGGCGTGTTCGCGGGCGCGGGCGCCAGCGACTACGTGATGCTTGCCGCCCAGGCGGCCGACGCGGAAGGAGGCCTCACCACGGGCTCCTCGGCCAGCGTCATCTCGGGCCGGGTCTCCTACACCCTCGGCTTCGAGGGGCCGGCGATGACCGTCGACACCGCCTGCTCCTCCTCGCTGGTGGCGTTGCACCTGGCAAGCCAGGCCCTGCGCCAGGGAGAATGCTCGCTGGCCCTGGCGGGAGGGGTGGTCGTGATGGCGACGCCAGCGGGGCTGGTCGACCTCAGCAACCAGGGTGGCATGGCCGCGGATGGACGCTCGAAGGCGTTCTCCGAGGAGGCCGACGGCACCAGCTTCTCGGAGGGGGCCGGGGTCCTACTCTTGGAGCGGCTCTCCGAGGCGCAGCGAAACGGGCATCCCGTCCTCGCCGTGATCAAGGGCAGCGCCGTCAACCAGGACGGCGCCTCCAACGGCCTCAGCGCGCCCAACGGCCCGGCGCAGGAGCGGGTGATTCGCCAGGCCCTGGCAAACGCCCGCCTCGCGCCCGGGGACGTCGACGCGGTTGAGGCCCACGGCACTGGGACCGCCCTCGGAGACCCGATCGAGGCGGGGGCGCTGCTCTCCACCTACGGCCAGGATCGGGCCGAGCCGCTGTGGCTGGGCTCGATCAAGTCCAACATCGGCCACGCCTCGGCGGCGGCGGGGGTCGCCGGGGTGATCAAGATGGTGATGGCACTGCGCGAGGGGACGCTGCCCAGGACCCTCCACGCCGACCGACCATCGAGCATGATCGATTGGTCGGCTGGCGCGGTCGAGCTGCTGACCGAGGCCAGGCCCTGGAAGGCCAACGGCCAGCCGCGACGGGCCGGGGTCTCCTCGTTCGGCCTCAGCGGCACCAACGCGCATCTCCTCATCGAGGAAGGCCCTGCGGCCCCGCTGGCGGAGGGCCCCGAAGAGCCCGCTCCCGCCGCTCGCCCCGGTCACTCCCCCGTGCCATTGCTGCTTTCCGCCAAAACCGAGGCCGCGCTCCGCGAGGCGGGCGGGCGGCTGCGTCGCCGGTTGGAGGCGAGCCCCGAGCTCGATTTGAGCGATGTCGGCTACTCGCTGGCGACCACCCGGCCCGGCTTCGAGCGGCGGGCGATCGTCTTGGCGGGAGATCGCGAGCAGGCGCTCGGCGACCTCGCTGCGCTCGCCGTAGGAGCCGAGGGGAGAGGGCTCGTGCGCGGCCTCGCCCGGGTTGAGCGCCGGCCTGTGTTCATGTTCCCCGGCCACGGTTCGCAATGGCCGGGGATGGCGCTCGAGCTGCTCGAGACCTCGACGACTTTCGCGCAGAAGTTGCGCGAGTGTGAGCAGGCGCTCCAGCCCCACCTGGACTGGGATTTTGAGCAGGTGCTGCGCGGTGGCCCCGAGGCGATGCCGCCGCAGCGCGTCGACATCGTCCAGCCGATGCTGTTTGCGGTGATGGTCTCCCTGGCGAGCCTCTGGCGCTCCGCCGGAATCGAGCCGGCGGCGGTGGTCGGACACTCCCAGGGTGAGATCGCCGCCGCTTACGTCGCCGGTGGGCTGACTCTGGAGGACGCCGCACGGGCGATCGCACTGCGCAGCAAGGTGCTGCTCGGCCTGGTCGGCCGGGGCAAGATGATCTCGGTTGGCCTCGCTGCCGAGCGGCTCGCTCCCTACATGGAGCGCTGTGAGGGCCAGATCGAGATCGCCGGGCTCTCGGGGCCATCGCTCACGGTTCTCTCCGGCGACCGCGTCGCCCTCGACGAGCTGGCCGCGGCCTGCGTTGAGGACGGCGTGCAGGCGAGGGATATTGCCGGCGCCGTTGGCGCTTCGCACTCGACCTACGTCGAGCCGCTGCGAGAGGAGACGATGGCCGCGTTGGCGCCGATCGCGCCCAGTAGCGGCGACATCCCCTTCCACTCAACCGTTACCGGCGGCCTGCTCGACACCGCCGAGCTCGACGCCGCCTACTGGTATCGGAACATGCGTGAGCCGGTCCAGCTGGAGCCCGTGCTCCGCTCGCTGCTCGAGCAGGGCCAGCGCGGCTTCGTCGAGGTCTCGTCACACCCGGTGCTCGGCTTTGGTGTGAGGGAAACGATCGACACGGCTCTCCCCGACCCAAGCGAGGCGACGTTGACCGCAACGCTGCGCCGCGACGATGGCGGTCTGGGGCGCTTCTCCCTCTCCCTGGCCGAAGCGCACGCGGGGGGTGTCGCCGTCGATTGGGATGCTTTCTTCGCGGGGACGGGAGCCAAGCGGGTCGATCTGCCCACCTACCCCTTCCAGCGCAAGCGCTACTGGCTCGACTCCCCCCTCGCGGGAAGCGGCGATCTGAGCTCGGCCGGGCTTGCCTCCGTCGAGCACCCGTTGCTCGCCGCCTCGGTCGAGCACCCACGGGACGACGGTTTGACCCTGACCGGCCGTATCTCGGCGCAGAGCCACCCTTGGCTGGCCGAGCACCACTTTGCCGGTTCCCCCGTCCTGCCCGGGGCGGTCTTCGCCGAGCTCGCCCTGCAGGCCGCAGCGGGCGTGGGCCTGGACACCGTCGCCGAGCTCGCCCTGCGAGCCCCCCTGGTTCTTCCCGAGCGGGATGCCGTCGCGATGCAGGTGTCCGTCGCCGGCCCCGACGAGGACGGCGCCCGGTCGTTCTCTGTTCACTCGCGCCTAGAGAGCGCCGAAGCGGCCGCGGCCGGCGCGAGCGAGTGGAGGCTGCACGCCGAGGGTCTGTTGGCTCCAGGGCCCGGTGAGGATGTGGTCGCCTCGCCCGGGTTCGAGACCGCTCAGTGGCCGCCCGAGGGGGCCGAGCCACTCGACGTCGAGCTGACCTACGGCCGGCTTGGGGACGCTGGTTTTGACTACGGCCCAACTTTTCGCCGCCTGCGAGCGGCCTGGCGCCGGGGGGACGAGCTGTTCGCCGAGGTCGATCTCGGCGGCCCACTGTCCACTGAGGCGCGGCGTTTCGGCTTGCACCCGGCGCTACTCGACGCCGCGACCCAGGCGGGCTCTGAGTTGGCCGCCGATGGGGACGACGGGGCGGCTCGACCGGCCGCCTGGCAGAACATGCGCCTGCATGCCCCCGGCCACGGTGTGCTGCGGGTCCGGGTGGGGCGCGGCCCGGACGATTCGTCCCTGGTCGCGGTTGATGAGGACGGTGAGCCGGTCCTCTCGATCGATTCGATCGAGTGGCGAGCGCTCGACCCGCGCGAGCTGCGCGCCGCCGATGATGACAGCCCGCTCTATCGCCTCACCTGGTCGGCGCTGCTCCCGGTCCCGTCCACCGGCCCCGTTCTCCGGCTGGCGAGCCTCGGCGATCTCGATCTTGCCGACCACGGCGTCGAGCACCACGCAGACCTCGCTTCGCTGCTGGAAGGGGTCGAAGCCGCCGGCTCGGCCCCCGAGGCGGTCCTGGTCCGTGCCCCGCGGAGCGATGGGGATCTTCCCGGCGCCGCTCACAGCCTCGCCGGCAGCGCGCTGGAGCTGTTGCAGCGCTGGCTCGCCGCCGAGCCCCTCTCGCAGACCCGTCTGATTCTGCTCGCCGGCGGTGATGCCGATCCGACCGGGGGGGACGACTTGCCCGTGGCCCCGCTCTCGGGCCTTGTGCTGGCGGCGAACCGCGAGCACCCCGGGCGCTTTGCCCTGATCGGGAGCGACGACAAGCCGGCCTCCCGGCAGGCGCTCCCCGCGGCCGCCGCTCGCACGGGGGAGGAGTCGCGGATGGCGGTTCGGGATGGCGAGCTGCTGGCCCCGCGGCTGGTCCGCGCCGATGGCGGAGAGCGCCTCGTCGTCGGCCCGATCGATCCGAGCCGCACGGTTCTGATCATCGGTGGCAGCGGCCGCACGGGCGGGCGGCTGGCCCGCCATCTGGTCTCCGCGCACGGCGCTCGCCGACTGCTTCTGGCGAATCGCGGGGGCCGCACGGCGGCGGGCGCGGCGGAACTCGAAGCGGACCTTGCCTCGCTCGGCGCCGAGGCCGTGGTCGTGGCCTGCGACGCGGCCGATCGCGAGCAGCTCGAGGCCCTGCTCGGTTCGATCTCCCCAGAGCATCCCCTTGGCGCGATCATCCACGCCGCGGGCGAGCTCGACGACGGGGTGCTCGAGTCGCTTGACCGATCCCGTCTCGAGCGGGTCATGCGCTCAAAGGTAGATGTCGCCTGGAACCTGCACGAGCTGAGCAAAGGGCACGACCTCACTCAGTTCGTCATGTTCTCGTCCCCGGCCGGGGTCCTCGGCAGGGGCGCCCAGGCCAACCACGCGGCAGCCTGCGCTTTTCTCGACGCGCTCGCGGCCTATCGCCATGCCCGCGGCCTGCCGGCGACGTCGCTCGTCTGCGGGGGTTGGGCGGAGGATGAGGACAAGCGGAACCTGGCCCTCTTCGACGAGGCGTGGGCCCTGGGGGAGCCACTGGTTGTCGCGGCTCGGTTTGACCGGGCGGCGCTGCGGGCCGAGGCAAGGGGGGGCACTCTGGCGCCCCCCCTCCGCGACTTGATTCCGAGCCACGGTGGCCGGGGGCAAGAGGTGGATTCACTGGCCCGGCGGCTGGCGGAGACCCCCGAGGGCGAGCGCGAGGCGCTGGTGCTCGAGTTCGTCCGCGAGCAGGCGGCGGCGGTGCTCGGCTACGACTCGCCGGCGGAGATCGATCCCAATCGACCGTTCCAGGAGATGGGCTTCGATTCGCTGGGCGCAGTCGAGTTGCGCAACCGGCTCGACGCTTCGACCGGCGTTCCGGTGCCGATCCTGGCCCTGGCGAACCACCCGACGGCGGCTGGAGTCACGCGGTACTTGCTCGCGCAGCTCGGCTCGTCGAGCTCGGGTGCCGCCGGGGGCAAGACAACTTTCGTCTCGATGCTGGCGGCGGCGGAGGAGCAGGGCACGGGGGCGGAATTCATGGACCTGCTGGTGAGCGCGGCGAGGCTGCGCCCGACGTTCGACCAGTCGGACGGATTCGAGGAGCGCCAGGCGCCGTCCCTCCGCCTCGCCGCGGGTCCGCATACGCCGGCATTGGTGTTGATCCCATCCGCGATCGCTGTCTCCGGGCCGCATGAGTACGTGAAATTCGCCAAGGGCCTCGACGGCGAGCGCACCGTACTCGCGCTGTCCCTGCCGGGCTTCCTCGACGGCGAGCCGCTGCCGGCCGATATGGAGTTGGTCTTCGAGACGCTGGCGCGTGAGATCTTGCGGAGCGACATCGGGCCCGACTTCGCTTTGGTCGGCTACTCCTCCGGCGGCTGGCTGGCGCACGGGATCACCGGCCGTCTCGAGGCCGCCGGGGTCTTCCCCGCGGCGACGATCCTGCTCGATACCTACTGGCCACAGAGCGAAATGATGGAGCAGATGCGCGGCGCGGTCCTGGCCTCGCTACGCGACGCCGTCGAGGCCGGCATCGGTCTCGACGACACTCGCCTGACCGCGATGGCCCACTACCTCGACGGCCTTACCGGCTGGCAGCCGGGGGAGATCGCGACCCCGACCGTGCTGGTGCGGGTCGACGACCCGGCCGAGGAGTTGGCTGTTGACTCCGGCAGCGACTGGCGGGCTCACTGGGGGCTTCCACATCGCACGGTGAACGTACCGGGCGATCACTTCAAGATGATGACGGCGCACGCCCGAGCGACCGCGCAGGCGGTAAGAGATGTGCTCGACGAGCGTGTTGCCCCGGCGGAGGGAGGGTGAAGTGACAATGACGCAAGAAGCAATCGTGAACCGGAACGACCCGGCGTACGCGAGTCAGGCTGTGTACACCTCATTCGTACTCAAGGCGTATGGCTTCGTCGTCTATAAGTTCACGGGGCCGGTGCTGTGGCGCTGTACCCAGAAGCAGCTCCTCGAGTTCTATGGCGAGCAGGTCTCCGCCCGTCACCTGGACGTAGGGGTGGCCACGGCCACGCTCATCGATCGGGCTAAATTTCCAGTCCCAGAGCCAGATATTACCCTGATGGACCTGAACCAGAACTCACTTGCCTTCGCCGCGGAATGGCTACGGCGATACTCGCCCAGGACCCACCAGGCGAATGTGCTCGAGCCCTGGGGACTGCCTCCGCAACGGTTCGAGTCGGTGGGGATGATGAACATCCTGCACTGTGTACCGGGAACGATCGAGGAGAAGGCGGCTGCCTTCGACCATGCCCGAGAGGTGCTTATTCCGGGGGGCACACTGTTCGGTGCAACGGTGCTTGGCAAGGGTGTAACACACACATGGCTGTCGAATTTCGCGATGCGCCGCCTCAATCGAAAAGGTGTGTTTTTCAATCTCGACGACGGCCTCGAGGATCTCGAGGCGGCGCTTGCCGCCAGGTTCAGCTCCCACCAGGTCCGGGTCCAGGGCACGATCGCCCTCTTCACGGCGAAATCGGCATAGGAAGGGGCCGGGTAAATACGATGCTGAGAACAGAAGATGGGACAGCCGGTCATTCGGTTTCCGAGCTCGCGGTTGAGCCCGGTGAGCTGCCGGAGACGATGACCGCATGGGTTATCCGCCAGGAGCGCGAGGGGGAGCCAACCGAGGCCTTCCAGCTCGAGCAGATCGAGGTACCCAAGCCCGGCGCCTTCGAGGTGATCGTCCGCGTGATGGCCGCCGGGGTCAACTACAACAACGTCTGGGCGGCACTGGGTAAGCCGGTCTCGGTCTTCGGCTACGGCGACCACCCGCAGTACGGCCACCACATCGGCGGCTCCGACGCCTCGGGAATCGTCTGGAAGGTCGGCGAGGGCGTCACCCGCTGGAAGCCGGGCGACGAGGTTGTGATGCATACCGCGAACGTCTCCTACGAGGACGTCGAGGTGCACGGGCTGGATCCCTTGGCGGCCCCCACCCTGAGGGCTTGGGGCTACGAGACCACCTGGGGCTCCTTCGCCCAGTTCACCAAGGTGCAGGCCCAGCAGCTGCTGCCCCGCCCCCAGAACCTCTCCTGGAGCGAGGCCGCCTCCTACGGCCTCTCCTACTTCACCGCCTACCGCATGCTGATCGACCAGTGCAAGCTGCAGCCCGGTCACAACGTGCTGATCTGGGGGGCGGCCGGCGGCCTCGGCGTCTTTGCCGTGCAGCTCTGCAAGGCGGCGGGTGCCAACGCGGTCGGCGTCGTCTCCTCCGATGAGAAGGGCGAGCTGATCAAGCAACTCGGCGCCGTCGACTACATCAACCGCAAGGAGTTCGGCGAGATGATGCGCACGCCGGAGAACCTCGCCGACAAGGCCGCCGACAAGGAGCGC
>DATMIH010000114.1:0-11479 GCA_035554595.1 Solirubrobacterales bacterium | reverse complement strand
AAAACGGGGCGGACCCGCTGCGCATGCCCGACGGCGCGCTGGTCGCCAAACGCGACGCGCCGGTCGGCGGCCAGGCGGTGCTCGAGGGCGTGATGATGCGCGGCATCTCGGTCTGGGCCGTGGCGGTGCGCCGACCCGATGGCGAGATCGAGATCAGCTCCGAGGCAATCCGCCCCTGGGCCACGCGCCACCGGCTCTGGCGCCTGCCGGTGCTGCGCGGCGTGGTCGCCCTCGGCGAGTCGCTGAAGATCGGCTTCCGCGCCCTCGCGATCTCCGCCAACGCCCAGCTCGAGGAGGACGAAGAGGGCGAGCGGGAAGAGATCGGCGGCTGGATGTGGGGCCTGACCATCGCCTTCTCGATGCTGCTTGCCGTCGGTCTTTTCTTCGTCGTTCCGGTCGGCCTCACCAGCCTGATCAAGGACAAGCTCGGCTCACCCTTCCTCTTCTGGCTGGTCGAGGGGGTGCTGCGCACCGGCATCTTCATCGCCTACATCGCGGCGATCAGCCGCCTCAAGGACCTGCGCCGCGTCTTCGAGTACCACGGCGCCGAGCACAAGACGATCTCCTGTTATGAGGCCGAAGACGAGCTAACGCCCGCCCGGGCGAAGCTCTACTCGCGACTGCACCCTCGCTGCGGCACCAGCTTCCTGCTGATCGTGATGGTGCTGGCGATCTTCGTCTTCGCCCCGATCGGACTGCCGGCCTGGTACTGGCTGGTGGTTTCGCGGATCGTTGGCATCCCGCTGATCGCCGGCCTCTCCTACGAGGTGATCAAGTGGGCCGGGAAAAACCGCCGCAAGCGCTGGGTGCGGGCGATCATGTGGCCGGGGCTGATGCTGCAGAACCTGACCACCCGTGAGCCCGACGAAGAAGAGCTGGCGGTGGCGATTGCTTCGCTGGAGGCCGTGCTGGCTCGCGAGTCGCCCGAGCAGGCCGCCGGGCAGCAGCACATCGAGATCGTCGCCTAGGACGTAAGCGGTCTAGCGACCGCCCCAGCCCCACAGCGTCGCGATTGAGATCTTCCAGCTGCCTTCGATTCGCTTGAGCACGAGCGACGGGTCGCACGAGTGCTCATAGCGGGGCCCCCCAGCTTGGGCGCTGACCTGCCAGAGCTCGCGGACGTAGGCGACGTCGCCGGCGACGAGCACGTTGCTCTGCTCGACCTCGATCCGAACGCGGCGCGAGATCAGCTGGGCGAGCAGGGGGCGGATGTGCTCGCGATCGTGGATCGCGGTCGCGTCGGGCGTCAGCAGGCAGGCGTCGCGGGCAAAGCACCCCGTCGCCGCATCGAGGTTGCCCGATCCGATCAGCTTGGGCAGGGCGAGGCAGGCGATGCGCGTGGGTGGCGCGGCGAGGAGCGTGTCCGTTTTCATCTCAGCCTCCAGTGCGAATTCCCGTTGAACTAGCTGGCTATCACAGTAACCTGAGATATTGTGCTAGTCAACTGGCACACTATTTGGGGGCTGGATCCTGCCGGAATCGCAATGGGTTGCCCCCGTCTATGTTGTGAGTCGTGATCGATTCCCTGGTCGAACAGATAGAGGCGCGCTTCGGCGAGCTCGAGTCGCAGATGTCGGATCCCGCCGTGATCGGCGACCGGGAGCGCTACGCCGAGGTCGGCCGCGAGTATCGGGAGCTACAGCCGGCGCGGGAGCTGGCGGTCGAGTACCGCAAGCTGAAGGATGATCTCGAGGGGGCGCGGGAGCTGCTGGCGGAGGACGGCGACGATCCAGAGCTGCAGGCGATGGCGGAGGAGGCGCCGCCGCGGATCGAGGCGCTCGAAGAGGAGATTCGCCTGGCGATGGTCGAGCGCGACCCCAACGACTCGAAGAATGTCCTGGTCGAGATCAGGGCCGGCACCGGTGGCGACGAGGCGGCGCTCTTTGCCGGCGACCTCTACAAGATGCTGACCCGCTACGCCGAAGAGCGCGGCTTCTCCACCGAGCCGCTCTCGCAGTCCAGCGCCGAGGTTGGCGGCTTCAAGGAGGTCACCTTCGCGATCAAGGGCGAGGGTGCCTACTCGATCTTCAAGTACGAGGGCGGCACGCACCGGGTGCAGCGGGTGCCCGAGACGGAGTCGCAGGGGCGGATCCACACCTCGACCGCGACGGTGGCGGTCCTGCCGGAGGCCGAGGAGGTCGAGGTGGAAATCGATCAGGGCGACCTACAGATCGACGTCTATCGTTCATCCGGTCCCGGCGGCCAGTCGGTCAACACCACCGATTCCGCCGTGCGGATCACCCACAAACCGAGTGGGATCGTCGTCTCGATGCAGGATGAGAAGTCGCAACTGCAGAACAAGGAGCGGGCGATGCGGGTGCTGCGGGCCCGCCTCTACGAGCGCGAACTGGCCGAGCAGCAGGCGAAGATCGCCTCCGAGCGCAAGGCCCAGGTCGGCAGCGGCGAGCGCTCCGAGAAGGTCCGCACCTACAACTTCCCCCAGGGCCGCGTCACCGATCACCGGATCAAGCACACTTCGCACAACCTCGATGGCGTGCTCGGCGGCGAACTGGCCGAGTTCACCGAGGCGCTTGCCGCCGAGGAGAAGCGCCAGCGCCTCGAGACCGCGGCAGTCGGATGACGCCTCATCCCTAAATGACTGGAGATGCGTTGCGCGCTGCCGTCGACGCGATGAAAGCGGCGGGGGTAGAAACACCAAGGCTGGACGCTGAACTGCTGTTGGCCGAGGCGACCGGTTGGCAGCGCGCCCGCCTGGCAGCGAACCACGAGGAGGAGATTCCGCCGGCCGCCACGCGGCGCTTTGCCGAGATGGTGCGCCGCCGCCTGCGCCGTGAGCCCGTGGCCTACATCCTCGGCAGGCGGGGTTTCCGCTACCTCGAGCTCGCGGTTGACCCCCGCGTGCTGATTCCGCGCCCCGAGACCGAGCTGCTGGTCGAGCTCGCGCTCGAGTTGCGGCCGCGCTCTGTTCTCGACGTCGGCACCGGCTCTGGTGCCGTTGCCCTGGCGATTGCCGCCGAGCTACCCGACTGTGCGGTCAGCGCCACCGACACCTCGGCGCCGGCGCTCGCCGTCGCCCGTGACAACGCCGAGCGCCTCGGCCTCGCCGCGCGGATCGAGTTCCACCAGGGAACGCTGCCACCGTCCGCTGAGGGATTTGACCTTGTCGTCGCGAATCTTCCCTATGTGGCCGAGGGGGACTGGCGAGAGCTGCAGCGCGAGGTGACCGAGTGGGAGCCGCGCGAGGCTCTGCTTGCCGGTCCCGACGGGCTTGATGCGGTGCGCGCCGCGGTTCCGGCTCTTGCCGGCGTTACCGACACCCTGGCGCTCGAGATCGGCGAGGGCCAGGTCGCTGCCGTCACGGAGCTCCTCGGTGCGGCGGGCTTCGCCGCGAGTGAACCTCGCCCCGATCTGACCGGTATTGCGCGCATAGTGATCGGCCGCAACGGGATCGCGCTATGACCGTCACGGTCTCGATCGAGCGCGATGGCGCCGACAGCGCGCGGACGGGCCTCGAGCTCTGCATAGCGGCCGGTGGGGTCGCCGTCTTCCCCGCCGACGGCCTCTACGGCTTGGCTTGCGATCCGCTCAACCAGGCCGCGATCGAGCGGATCCATCGGATCAAGGGCCGTGACGATGGCAAACCCTCCGCCGTTCTCTACTTCTCGCCGCTGGCGATGCGCGAGCTGGTCGAGAGCCTCGGCGATCGCACCCGGGCCGCGGTCGGGGCCTTGTTGCCAGGTCCTGTGACCCTGGTTGTCGCCAACCCCGAGCATCGTTATCCACTTGCCTGCCGCGAGGATCCCGAGCGGTTGGGCCTGCGCCTGATCGACGGACCGCTGGCGGGAATGATGTGGCCCGTCTTCCAGACCTCGGCGAATCGCAGCGGCGAGCCGGCCCCGGCGATCTTCGCCGACGTTCCCCGTGCCATCCTCGGTGCCGTCGACGTCGCGATCGACGGCGGCGCTCTGACCGGGTCGCCGTCCACCGTGATCGACGTGAGCTCCTTCGACTCGACCGGGGAGTGGACCGTTCTGCGCCAGGGTGGGATGCCGGCGGATGTGCTGCGAGAGCGCTTCGAGGCGATCTGAAGACTGTTCTAGTTGACTAGAACAGGCCGATCGCCTACTGTGTGATCTGATGGCACAGCGGACAGCAGCTCGCGAAGCCACGCCGTTTTCCACCGATCCAGCGGCCGAGCTGCCGGTCGGGGTTCAGCTCTCCTGGCGCCTGCGGGCGCTGATCGCGACCGGTCGCCTCGCGGCAGGGGAGCGCTTGCCGAGCTTCCGCCGTCTCGCCGAGTGGGGCGGGGTCAACGTCAACACGGTGCGCGCGGTGTACGCCGGCCTGGAGGAGGCCGGGCTTGTGGTCAGCCGCCAGGGCCAGGGCACCTTCGTCGCCGCGCGAATCGAGGCCTCGCCGGAGCTGGAGGAGATCGCCGCCGAGGCGCTGCGGCGGACGCTGGAGGCGGGCCTGGACCCGAGCGACCTGATCGTCGTCACCGCTGCCTGCGCGAGCATGGGCGAGACGGGCGAGGTTGCCGAGGAGCTTCCCGGTCTCGCCGAGGAGAGCGAGGCGATCGAGGTCCGTCACGAGCTGCGCCGCCAGATCGCCCGACTCGAGATCGAGCTGGCGGCCTATACGCGGGACCTTCCCGCCGACATGCCGACCGCGGCCCGCTTCACCAAAGCTCACGTCGCCGGCGTCGAGGAGCTCGAGCAGACGCGTGACACCCTGATCGCCCAGCTCTCCGAGGCACAACGCGCCGCCGAGCTGCGGGCCAGACAGGTGGGCGAGGCGCGGGCGCGGCGCAAAGCCGAGCTCGAGGGCAAGCAGGGCGAGGTGCCATCGCGATCGGGCGGGGGCCCTCTCGGCAGGGCGATGAGCTGGTGGCAGGCCAAGTCCTGAGCCGGGCCTACACGCCCGCTAAGTCCGCCTTCGAGCAGGTGGGGGAGATGATGATCCTCACCGCGAAGACCGTCGTTTCGGCGGTGCGGCCGCCCTACCCCTACGGCGAGGAGCTGGTCTGGCAGTTCCTCTTCGTGCTCAAGCTTTCCTGGTTCCCGTTGCTGATCTCGACCTTTGCCCTCTGTCTCGGCGCTCCTGGTCTGCAGGCGGCAGGCGTGCTCTCGCTGTTTGGCGCGCTTGACCGACTCGGCGGCTTCTTCGTCCTCACCGCGATCCGCTGGATCGGCCCGCTGGTGACCGCCGTCGTCGTCGCCGGTGTTGCCGGCACGGCGATCACCGCCGACCTCGGTGCCCGCAAGATTCGCGAGGAGCTCGACGCCCTGCAGGTGCTGGGGGTGGACCCGGTCAAGAACCTGGTCGTGCCTCGCTTCCTCGCCCTGATGGTCGTCACCGCGCTGCTTGACATCTTCGCCATCCTCTTCGGCCTCAGCGCTGGCATCGCCGCCGAGCTGCTCTACCACCAGTCGCTCGGCGGATTCTTCGCCACCCTCTTCTCCAACGCCTCGGTCACTGACATCTGGGGCTCGGTGCTGATGTGCACGATCTTCGGCGCGATCATCTCCGTCGTCTGCTCGTTCAAGGGAATGACCGCCTCGGGCGGGGCGGAGGGTGTCGGTCGTGCCGTTAACCAGGCCGTCGTAATTGCCCTCGTCGCGGTTTTCTTCTTCAACTACGTCTTCACCGCGGTCCTGCTCGCGACCAATCCCGAACTGCAGGCGATCCGTTGATTGGCTGGCTCGACGTCCCGCGCAGCTGGCTCGACTCCTTCGGCGAGGTCGCCCGCTTTGGCTCACGCGTCGCCGGCCTCGTTTACAGCGGCCGCGTGCTGCGCTTCTTCGGCGAGAGCCTGCGCCAGTCGGGCATCCTGATCCTCGGCTCGGCGGTGATCATCTGGGCCTTCGTCTTCATCCTCGGCTTGCAGTGCGGCCTGCAGGGCGCCTACTTCAACCGCTCGATCGGGGCTCCCTCGCTGGCCGGGCTCTTCTCCGCCTACTGCGACCTGCGCGAGGGCCTGCCCTACGCCTTCGGCTACATCCTCTCGGCCAAGGTCGGCACGGGGATCGTTGCCGAGATCGGCGCGATGCGGATCTCCGACGAGATCGACGCGCTCGAGGTGATGGGCATTCCGCCGGTCACCTTCCTCTGCGCGACCCGGCTACTCGGCGCCTGGATCGCGATTCCGTTCCTCTATCTGGTCGGGATTGGGGTGGCTTACTTCGCCAGCTACCTCGCGGTCGTGCAGCAGGTCGGCGACGTCTCCCAGGGTGGCTACCTGCTGATCTTCTGGATGTTCCAGGACCCTGTCGACCTCTTCTTCAGCCTGACCAAGGGGATGGTGATGGCGACCGCGATCGTGCTGGTCGGCTGCTATTACGGCTACACCGCGTCGGGTGGCCCGGTCGGGGTCGGCACCGCGACCGCCCAGTCGATGGTGGTCAACATCATCATCGTCCACATCATTGGCATGCTCGGCACCGTCGTCTTCTGGGGCTCGACCCCGCGAGCCCCGATCGGCGGCTGACTCGAAGCCGCGACCTTTTGCGCACCACTCGTGCGTCTGCGCCAGCAAGGATCTGGGTGATCCCATGGTGCCGACAAACACAGGCACGCTGACCGATTTCATCTCGGGAGCGGCCGGAGTCGTCGTGGTGCTCAGTGGAGTGTTCGCCGGCATTGCGAGGGCATATGCGGTTCTCACTGGCGCGGAGCCGAACGAGATTGAGCGTGCAACCGCCGTCGGATTCATCGTCGGGGCCGTGCTTGCCGTTGCCCTTCTTGCGGGCGAGCTAGCATCATGAGCATGCTTCGTTCTTGGGCCCCCTCAGTGCTCGTGATGGCGGTCGCCATTGCCCTGCTCGATCTCGCGCTCAACCGTTTGAATGCGGGTCCGGAACTCTTCATTGGCGCGATAACCGCTTTCGCGATCGTCGGCGGCTGTTATGTCGGCCATCGTGTTGTCGCCGAAGGTCAGGACAGCCGACTCGACGGCGGCGAGCCTCGAAGAACCCACAAGGTGTCTTGGTAGCGACCGCCTCCCGGCGCGGCTAGCAGCCGCTGTTGCCGCGGAAGGGCAGGTGGACGAGGCGGTGCGAGCTGTTGTCGTTCTCGTTCGACTCGAAGAGCAGGCTCTCGGGGTCGACCGTCATCACGAAGGCGAAGCAGCCGTGCAGGCCGCTGACGTTGATCCACTGCTTGTCGTAGTCGGCCGGGTAGATGTCCGACCAGCCGACCGAGGTGCCGAGCGTGTCGTGGTGGATATAGGGGTCCTGGTTGCAGCCGGGGTAGTGCCAGTGGGCCGGCGAGCGCTTGCCGGGGCGGCTGCGCTCGAGGTCGCGCAGGCAGTAGTTGAGCTTCGGCCCGACCCGGACGCGGTGCAAAGGCTGGTGGTGGCCGTCGACCGACCAGAGCTCGAAGCGGGCGAGTTGGTGGACCTTCCAGTATGAGCCGCCGAAGTAGGCCCCGACCGAGGTGAAGCGCAGGGTCGCCCGGGTCGGCACGGTGATGTGACCGCCGCCGGCGCGGTAAATCCGCTGGCGCACGCGCATCGTGCGCCAGCCGTTGCGGGTTCCGTGCAGCTCCATGGGGCCAAGGCCGCGGCTGCGCACGTCGCTCGTCGCGTGCAGGCGCGTGCGGCCGCCCGCCTGGTCGACGTAGAGTTCGCGAGGCGTCGCGATGCGGAGGTTCGGGCAGAGCAGGACCCTCGCTTCCGGGCCCGCGCAGGGGTTCTCGCCGATCGGAGCGATCGCGTGGGTGGGTGAGACCCCGACGAGGACCGGCAGCAGGGAGATCGCAAGGGCGAGGAGGGTCCGCTTCGGCGTCACTTGGGCCACATCTATACCCGCTTCCGCTATCGGCCGGCGTTGCTATGGTCGCTGCTCTGATGAGCGAGCTGCCGGAGAACTTCCAGACCGCACCGCTGGGCGAGGTCGACCCGGAGATCGCCGCCGTGCTCGAGGCCGAGCTGCGGCGCCAGCAGGACACTCTGGAGATGATCGCCTCGGAGAACTTCGTGCCCCAGGCGGTGCTCGACGCGGTCGGCTCGGTGCTGACCAACAAGTACGCCGAGGGCTACCCCGGCCGCCGCTACTACGGTGGCTGCGAGGAGGTCGACGTCGCCGAGCAGCTGGCGATCGACCGCGCCAAGGAGCTGTTTGGCGCCGAGCATGCCAACGTCCAGGCCCACTCCGGCGCGCAGGCCAACAACGCCGTCTACATGGCGCTGCTCGAACCGGGGGACACCTTCCTCGGCCTCGCTCTCGACCACGGCGGCCACCTCAGCCACGGGATGAAGATCAACGTCTCGGGCACGCTCTACAACCCGGTCCCGTACCACGTCGGAAAAGACGATCTGCTGGTCGACATGGACGAGGTCGCCGCGCTTGCCGAGGAGCACAGGCCGAAGCTGATCGTCGCCGGCTGGTCGGCCTACCCGCGCCAGCTCGATTTCGCCGCCTTCCGCCAGATCGCCGACTCGGTCGGGGCCAAGCTGATGGTCGACATGGCCCACTTCGCCGGCCTCGTCGCCGCCGGCGAGCATCCCAACCCGGTACCGCACGCCGACGTCGTCACGACGACGATCCACAAGACCCTCTGCGGCCCGCGCAGCGGCATGATCCTCTGCAAAGAGGAGCACGCGAAGGCGATTGACAAAGCCGTCTTCCCCGGCCAGCAGGGCGGGCCGCTGATGCACACGATCGCCGCCAAGGCGGTTGCCCTGCACATAGCCGCCAGCGAGCAGTTCCGCGCCCGCCAGCGCCAGACGATCGCCAACGCCCAAGCCTTTGCCGCCGGGTTGGAAGACGGTGGCATCCCGGTCCTCACCGGTGGCACCGACGTGCACCTGGTCCTCGTCGACCTCACCCCGACCGGCCTCGACGGACAGACCGCCGAGGATCGCCTCGACGCGGTCGGCATCACCGTCAACCGCAACGCGATCCCCTTTGACCCGCGGCCTCCGATGAATCCTTCCGGCCTGAGGATCGGCACCCCGGCCCTGACCACCCGCGGCTTGGTCGAGGAGGACATGACCGAGATCGCCAGCGTGATCGCCACGGCGCTCTCGGAGGACTTCGAGACTCAGAAGGACGCACTCGGCGAGCGCACCCGCGCCCTGATGGAGCGCTACCCGCTTTACCCGCAGCTCTCTCCAGCCTCCGTCTAAGCAAATAGGGTCGCCGGATGCTGGTTTGGGTCGATTGCACGGCTGCTGCGCACCCGCTTGTCCTGCGCCCGCTGATCGAGCGCTTCGAAGCCAGGGGGGACGAGGTCCTCGTCACCGCGCGCGAGTACGGCCAGACGCTGGGGATCCTCGACCGGCTCGGCATTCCCTACACCGCGGTCGGCAGCCATGGCGGCGCCTCGGCGCTAGGCAAGGGCCGGGCGCTCGCCGGGCGCTCGGCGCGGTTGGCGCAGCTGGTTTGGCAGCGACGCCCGCAATTGGCCCTCGCCCACGGCTCGGTCGACCTCGCCGTCGTCTCCTCGCTCTACCTGATCCCCTCGGCGCAGATGCAGGACTACGAGTTCGCCGGCTGGCAGCGCCAGATCGCCTTCCGGGCGGCGCGCAAGGTACTGATGCCCGACTCGATCCCGCTCGAGCGGCTGCGGAAGATCGGTGCCAAGGAGCGCAAGCTGGTCCGCTACCCGGGCTTGAAGGAGGAGTACTACCTGGCCGACTTCCAGCCGGACGCCGGGGTCCTCGACGAGCTCGGACTCGACCGCGGGAAGGTGTTGGTCGTCGTGCGGCCGCCGCCGGAGACCTCCGAGTACCACGCCCGCAACGACGTCTACGGCGAGGCAATCCGCTACCTCGCTGCCTCTCCGCAGGTGCAGGCGGTCGTGATTCCCCGCACCGAGCGCCAGGCCGATGAGGTGCGGGCGATGGCGGCCGCCAACCTGATCGTGCCCGAGCGGGCGATCGACGCCCAGAGCCTGATTGCCTACGCCGACCTGGTGGTCAGCGCGGGGGGGACGATGAACCGCGAGGCGGTGGCGCTGGGCACCCCCGTCTTCACCACCTTTGCCGGTCGCATGGGCGGCGTCGACGAGGAGCTGATCGCGGTGGGGAGCCTGCGAGTGCTCGCCGACCCCGCCGAGCTGCCGCTGCACAAGCGCGAGTCGCCGGTCGGCGTCCTCAACCCGCGCGATCCGGAGCTGCTCGTCGAGGGTGTGCTCGGCGCTGTCGAATAACCGGCCGCAACGCGTTCCGGCTCCCAGGGATCCACAACGCGTTGCACTTCTGATCTGTTGAGTAGCCTGGGCGGCGCCCGCCTGGCCGGGGGCACTGCGATATGGCAGCGACAACTGACGCCGTTCTCGCCTTTCTCGTAGCGGCCGCGATCGCCTGGCTGCTGGTTCCCTACGCCGAGCGGCTCGCCTTTCGCATCGGCGCGATCGACATGCCGAAGGAGCGCGGCCTTCACGACAAGCCGATGCCGCGGCTCTCCGGCCTGGCGATCTTCGCTGGGATCGAGGTGGCCGGCTGGATCTGGCTGCCGAGCGATGGCGAGAGCCGCTCGATCCTGATCGGCGCCGCTGTGATCGCCGCGGTCGGGGTAATCGACGACGTGCATGGGCTGCCGGCTCTGCCGAAGCTGCTCGGCCAGATCGGGGCGGCCCTGATCCCCGTTCTCGCCGGTGTGCGCGTCGACAACCTCACCCTGCCCTTCGTTGGCGGCTTCGAACTCGGCTGGCTCGCCTATCCGCTGACCGTGCTCGGCATCGTCGCCGTGGTCAACGTGATCAACTTCATCGACGGGGTCGATGGCCTCGCCGCCGGCGTATGCACGATCGCGGCGATCTCGCTGGCGGTGATCGCGCTCTCGCTGGAGCGCAACTCGGCCGGCGTGCTGGCCGCGCTGACCGCCGGCGGCGCGCTCGGCTTCCTCCGCCACGGCTTCCCGCCCGCCTCGAGCTTCATGGGCGACACCGGCTCCAACCTGCTCGGCTACCTGCTCGCGACCGCCTCGGTGCAGGGAGCGCTGAAGACCAATGCCGTGGTTGCCCTCGTCTTCCCACTGGTCGTGCTGGCGGTGCCGATCCTCGACACCGGCTTCGTTGTCGCCAAGCGGCTCAAGTACCGCCAGCCGATCTACCAGGCCGATACCTGGCACTTCCACCACCGCATGGCCAACATCGGCTTCTCGCAACGGCGCACGCTTGCCTATCTCTACGGCTGGACCCTGGCCCTGGCGGCGCTCGCCCTCGCCTTGCGCTTCGTCCCATACAGCGACAACCACGGCCACTTCAACGCGCTCTGGACTGCAGTGATGGTCGCTTTCGGCTTGCTCGCAGTTGCCACCAGCGTCTACCTCGTCTATGTGCTCGAGATCCTCAAGCTGCGCCGCGGCCGGCTCAATCCGGAAACGGGCGAGATCGAAGCGATAACGCTGGAGGAAGCGGAGGAGAGCCGCCGGGAGACTTAGTAACAGGTTGTAACAAGCCTCACGAACTGGCTCTAGAAAGCGGATCGTCGGCCCTTTCGGATATAGTCGCTCGTCCGCCCGCCTTCAACAGAGACGGGCGAATTTTATGTCTCCTCCCAAGTACGTCGACC
>DATMIH010000113.1:0-13776 GCA_035554595.1 Solirubrobacterales bacterium | reverse complement strand
GCTCTTCAATGAGTTGCTCATGGAGGCCTTATACCCGCAGCGCTCAAACGCAGACCTGATCCGCTGGCTGGCGATCGGCTCGATCGCCGGGCAGGCGATCTGGCTCGTCGTTGCCGTAGCCGGCGGCCTGCTCGAACCCGGCTACAGCGAGGTCCGCGACGCGGTCAGCATGCTCGGCGCCCGCGACGCCGCCCACCCCTGGCTCTTCGACATCGGTGTCGCGATCTGGGGGATCGCGTTCCTGTTCGCCGCGCTGGCCCTCCTGCTCGACTCACCCGCCGGCCTGCGCGGGACACGTCGCTGGCTCGGGCCGGCGCCCTCGGCCTACTGATCTTCGGCGGCCTCTTCTTCGTCGCCGGCAACGAACCCGGCGGCCACTACGGCCTGGTCCAGCGCTTCGCCCTCGCTGCGGGAGGATTCTGGATCCTGACCCTGACCGTCGGGCTGCTGATCGTTCGCGGCAAACCCTCTATGCACTCAGCAGATCTCTATGAGCACAACACCTAAACACGCCGCGATCGTCCCGTCGTCGTAGATCGGCTAGAGCCCTACCGGTCGCTCGCCACGCCGCTACGGAGTCCCTGCCCAGTGGGCGATGCTCCCGTCTTCGGCGCGGCCGACGACATCAATGCGTTCTTTGCTCCAGGACACCGCCCCCGGACCCGAGAAGAGTGAACCGACCGGAACGGTTTCCCATTCGGTCCAGCCGACGCCGTTGTAGGACTTCCTCATCAGTTTGTTTGCCGGGTTGCGGCCGAAGAAGTCGAGGGTGTAGACACCGTGGCTCGAGACATCGGGGGCGCCGACGATGTTGCCACCGAGGTTGTCGTAGGCCCAGCTGGCGCCGCCGTTGCCGGTCGCCCAGTGCCCGATCGATCCCCCTTCAACCCGGGCCGCGATGTCAATCCGGTTTGCGCTCCAGGAGACGGCCGTCGGCGCGGAGGTGAGTGCCGGGCCTCCGGAGATGGTTTCCCACCCGGTCCATTCCGTGCCCGTATAGGCCTTATGTCGCAGTTCGTTTTTTGGTCCACGGACGAAGAAGTCGAGGCGATAGGTCCCCCAGGAAGACACATCGGGGTCGGAGGTGGCCCCTTTTTCACCGAGGTTGTCGTAGGCCCAGCTGGCGCCGCCGTTGCCGGTCGCCCAGTGCCCGATCGAGCCGTCCGATACCTGGGCCGCAACATCGATTCGATTTGATCCCCACGAAACCGCGCCGGGTCCCGATTTCAGTTCGGGCCCACCCGGGATGGTTTCCCATTCCGTCCAAGTGGCGCCGGTGTAGGCCTTGTGCCGTAGTTCGTTTTTGAGGCCCTTGACGAAGAAGTCGAGGCGGTACGGACCCCAAGAGGCTGCGTCTGGGTCGGAGGTCGCGGCTTTTTCGCCAAGGTTGTCGAGGTGCCATACGGGGCTTCCGTAGTACTGCAGGAAGGTGGTCGCGGCCGGCTTGGGTATCTGGAAGCAGGCTGCGAAGTTGCCGCAGTAAAAGCCGTAGCCGGCGAATTGACCGACCTGAATGTCGATCGGCCGGAAGAAGGTGATCCCTTCCAAGCGGCTCCAGAATCCACTGCCGGCACCGATTTGGCTGTTGGCTTCTGTGACGATCTTTTTGACAAATTCGCTCTGCTGGGTCTTGCCGTAGGCGCTGCCACCGGCTTCGCGCCGGACGTAGCATTCCGAGTTGCCTTCGTATTTGGTGTTGTTGGTCTTATAGGACGACATCCCGCTCTCGCTGATCCACCAGTGCTTGCCATTCGTGATCTGGTTGACAAGCGGATTGAGCTTTGAGGTCACCGTCCCGTAGGCAGCCGTGTAGGAGGTATCGCCGCCTTGGTCCTGGGTCTTTTCGGCTTTCGGGCCGACGTGTTCGCAGAAAGTTTTCTCGACATATCCGCTTTTCGGATAGGCGTGAAACGAAGGTCGCCACTGCTGCTTTAGGCCGCCTGCGATTTCAGGCTGGGATGCCCATACCTGTTCAATGGTGAGGTCGGCGTAGTACTGGACCTGTCCAAAGTATTCGGCCACCGTGCCGTACTCGAAGTTGTTGCCATTTTCCGCGTCCGCTGAGACCGATCCGATGAGAATTGCCGGGCCACCTGAGAAGCTGTTGAAACCGAACCCGATTTTTGCTGCCTCGCTCACGGCCCAGCCACCTAGCTGCCCGACCTTGGCAGCGTCGATAACTTCCGAGGGTCCGTTGATCAGATTGGGCTCATTTGGCGTCTCGATGTATTCGACAACCCCGGCTTCGCTCAGGTACTTGAGCGCTTTGGCCATAGCCAAGCCGTAGGCTTCGAGCCCTTTCGCCGTGGTCGGATAGAAGCGCGAGGCCCCGGTCACCGTTTCAGAGCCAAAGTAGCCTTCTTTGACTCGCTGGGCTTGGTTGACGAGCCCGTAACCCGCCGATTCCATCCATCCTTCCCGCGCTCCTGGAAGGTCGAACTGCACCAGGGCCTTGATGCTTCCGTCCCCAGAGGCCGCCCGCGCTTCGTTGACCCGGTTGACGATTCCTTTGAGCCAGCCTTCGGAGTAGGTGGTCGGTCCCGTCTGGTATTCGGACCAGTAGGTATGAATACGAATCGTGTCCGCACCCATTTCCCCGGAGTAGCGGTCACCCACCGCGTTTTCACTTGGCGAACCTTCATTGACATGAAAGCCGTGGTGAAAGAGCGCGTTGCCCAGCGAGCCCGCATGGCTCGCGGTTGGGCCAAGGGCGCAGATGGAAAAGAACGCGGTCAATGCCAGAAGGGTGAAGCGCAGGAACAAGCGCGCCTTCACCGGATTGCGCTCACCGCCATTGCGGATTTGCGCTCGCGATAGCGAGGTGGCGTTTCGCAGCACTGGACCCCTCCCGTGGTTGGATTCAGATGACACCGCGACCCGCTTTTTCGCTCGGGTGCGAGGCGCGATTACCGTATGTCTTTCTGACTTATCGAGTCAAGCCAAGTAGGTCATCCGCTTATGCCAAACGCTTCAGCAACTCGTCCTAGATCGCTGAACGCAGATCCAGAACCCGACAGATTGAGTCACTCGCGGGAGACCGCACACATCTGCTCGACATCGCGTGTGTTCTCTCCGTCCCACCTCTACAAGCAAATTGGTCTACCACTTGGGCGTTAGGGCGTCGCAGTCAGAGGCGGACTCGATGTCACGACTTGCCGCACGATAAGCGGCGAGAGTAGCGGGATCGCGAGCGAGCTTTTCAAATCCCGCCTCGATTTCCGCCAGCAGGCCCTCCTCATCGGCGACGTTGACGAGCTTCTCGACCACGTCGCCCGTTGATTCGCCGCGTCGCGCCGCGAGAATCTTAAGCTGCTCGCGAGTCCGAGCCCAGACCCGAATCGTGGTGATGTCGTCTACGCCCATGCAGTAGGTCTACACCGTCAGACGGGCGGAGCTCCCGCTCTCCCCGGCCACCAGGCGCGCTCGCCGCACAGGTAGGTAATCGCCGGGATCAGTAGCGAGCGGACGACGAAGGTGTCGAGGAGGACGCCGATCGCGACCGTGGCGCCGATCTGGACCAGTTGTTCGAGCGGCAGCAGGGTGAGCGTGGCGAAGGTGCCGGCGAGGATCAGGCCGGCGCCGGTGATCACCGCGCCGGTGTCCTCGAGCGCGATCAGCATCCCCTCTCGGGTGCCGTGAGCAACCGCCTCCTCGCGGGCGCGGGTCATCAAGAAGATGTTGTAGTCGACCCCCAATGCGACCAGGAAGATGAAGGCCAGCAGCACGAGGTCAAAGCTGATTCCACTCGAGCCGAAGATCTGGGTGAAGGCGAAGGTGACGAGACCCAGGGTCGCTGCAAAGGAGGCGCCGACGGTGACGATCAGGTAGCCGGGGGCGGCGAGCGCGCGCAGGACCGCGATCAGGATCAGGCCGACCACGGCCAGCACCACCGGCACGATCAGCTTCGTGTCGCGCGCGTTGGTCTGCTCGACGTCGTAGTTCTCGGCCGGGATGCCGCCGACGAGGGCGCCCGGCGCTACCTCCGCCAGCCGCTCGCGCACTCCCTTGACCAGGTCAGCAGCCTCGCCCGAGTAGGGGTCGCCGCGCAGCACGATCGCCATCGCCGCCAGGTCAGAGACCGAGGAGGGCGGCACCGGGACGGCAAGCTTGACCGAGGCGAGTCGCTCGAGCCCGTGCAGTGCGGCGTCGACTTCGTCGATCTTCAGCACCGCGGTCAGTGGTGAGCCGATGCCGGGCGGGAAGTGTTCGTCGAGGACTTCGTTGCCGCGGCTCGATTCGGTCGATCGCGTTTCGCCTTCGCCGAAGCCGATCGTGCCGTGCTGGATCAGGTTGCCGAGGGCGAGGACGACGAGGACCGCGAAGACGCCGGCGACAATCGCCCGCGGCCGGCGGCGGACCAGGCCGGCGACGCGCGCCCAGAGGCGGCGGCGCCCCTCGGCCCCCGACTCGCGCCCCGGCCAGAAGGCGCGCGGCCCGAGGATCGCGAGCAGGGCGGGAAGCAGGGTGAGCCCGGCGCAGAGCATCACCGCGATCCCGATCGCCAGCACCGGCCCGAGCCAGTGGGTCGACTCGAGGTCGGCGAGCAGCAGCACCAGCATCGCCGCGATTACCGTCGCCGCCGAGGCCGCGATCGGCCGCGCGCTCTCGGCGAGCGCCGCGCGCAGCGCTATCAAGGGCTCGCCGCCGGCGAGCTCCTCGCGATAGCGGTGGATCAGCAGCAGCGAGTAATCGGTGCCGGCGCCGAAGATCAAGACCAGGAGCAGGAAGGTCCCCTCGGTATTGACCGTGATCGCGCCGGACTGGATCAGCAGGTAAGTCAGCCCGATCGCGATCAGGTAGGCGGTACCGACGACCAGCAGCGGCATTAGCGCCAGCAGCGGTGCCCGGTAGACGAGCAGGAGCAGAAGCAGCACGAGGCTGAGGGTCGCAATCAGCAGCGTCTGGCCGGCGTCTTCGGCGACTTGCTCGAGGTCGGCGGCAACCCTAGCGGGCCCGGTCACGTAGGAACGCAGTCCGGGATGCGGATGAGCAGCGAGGTAAGCACGAATCTCCTTGACACCGTCGACGACGGCGCCGCGGTCTTCGGAGTCGATCGCCAGCGTCACCAAGGCCGCTTCGCCGTCGCGCGAGATCGGCCCCACCCCACGCGCCACCCGGGTCACCTCACCCAGCGGCCGCTTCGTCTGCTTGGAGAACGGGGCGAAGACCGGCGTCGCGCCGGAGAGCCCGAGCCGTTCCAGACCTTCGCCGAGCTTGCCGATCGTGTTCAGGTCGGCACTACTGAGCCCGCCGTTGCGGGCGAAGACGATCAGCACCGGCACGTCGTTGCCACCCTTGAAGTCGCGCTGCATCAGGTTGACGACCTGGGTCGACTCGGCGTGCGCGGGCAGGTAGCTGTTCTGCCCCGCCGCCGTTACGTCATTGATGTGCGTGCGGCCGACAAAGCCGGCGATGCCAAGAACGAGCCAGACGGCGACGGTCAGCCAGCGGCCGCGAGGGCCGGTGACTGCGGAGACGAGGCGCTCGATCACCGGCCGGAGAGTACGCGCGCCATAACCCGGCCCCGCTGTTCCTTTCCCTCACGTAACGGCGAGAACGACAGTGGAGGCCCGGGCGGGGCTGAATCAGGCCTGGGCGGCCTCGGGAACGGGCCGAGCCACGCTTCCCGGGCCCGAACCACCCGCAGGCGAGCCAAGCGTGCGCGGCACCAGCAGGCCGGCGCCGAAGCAGAGCAGGAGGAAGCCGGTCGCCATCAGGAAGGTCTCGGTGAAGCCGGTGACGGCGGGCAGGTTCCTGGCCATGTGGTCGGCGATGAAGGTGGCCGAGAGCTGGCCGCCGAGGGCGCCGCCGAGCGTTCGCATCACGTTGTTCATGCCACTGGCGACGCCGGTCTGCTCCGGCGAGACGGCCTGCACGATCAGGTTGCCGAGGGCGGCGAAGGAGAGGCCGATGCCGATGCCGAGCAGGGCGGCGGCGATCAATAGCTCGTATGGATGTTCGTGGGCGACGGCGAGCATGATGAAAGAGGCGGTGGCGAAGACCGTGCCGGCGAGCAGGGCGTTGCGCGAGCCGAACCGGGCCGCGATCGGGCCGGCGCGCAGGCCGAGGATCGTCATCCCGATCGTCGCCGGCAGCAGGTAGAGGCCCGAGACGACAACCGAGGCGCCGAAACCGAAGCCAGTGCTCTTCGGCAGCTGGGCGAACTGGGGGAAGACGACGAAAGAGGCGTAGAGGCCGGCGCCGAGCAGGAAGGCGGCGGCGTTGGTGGTCCAGACGCCGCGCACCCGCATCATCGTCATGTCGATCAGCGGTTCGCGGCTGCGCGCCTCGACCGCGATCCAGGCCGCCGTGACGAGAACGCCGAAGAGGACGAGGCCGAGCGTCTTGCCCGAGACCCAGCCCCAGGTCGTCGTCTGGCTGATCGCCAGCAACACCGCCGAGAGCCCGACCGTCATAAGCCCGGCCGCCAGCCAGTTGATCTTGCCCGGTGTGCGCACTGGCGATTCCGGCACGAAGCGCCAGGTGGCGACGGCGGCAAGGACGACGGCGACCAGCGGGATCCAGAAGAGCCAGTGGTAGTTGAGGTGCTCGACGATGACGCCGGAAAGGACGATGCCGAGGCCGCCGCCGATGCCGAGGATCGCCGAGAGCATGCCGATGCCGCCCGCCACCTTCTCGGCCGGGAACTCGTCGCGGACGATGCCGTAGGCGAGCGGGAAGATGCCGCCGCCGGCGCCCTGGATGAAGCGAGCCGCGATCAGCACCGGCAGCGAGGTGGAGACGGCCGCCAGCAGCGTGCCGGCGCCGAGGATGACCAGAGTCCAGAGCAGCAACCGCTCCTTGCCGTACATATCGCCGAGCCGGCCAATAATCGAGGTACCGACCGAGGCGGCGAGCAGGTATCCGGTCAGCAGCCAGGTGATCCCGGTCTCGCTGGTGCCGAGGTCGTGCTGCATCGTCGGCAGCGCCGGCACCACCGCCGAGCTGAGCAGCGCGTAGGCCATCCCGCCGAGGGCGAGGACCGCCAGGGTCAGATTGGGATGCGTCCGGTCCTGGGTGGACGAAGTCATGAAATCTCCTGCTCAGGGCGAGGCACTTACGCCGGGTAAGCGGCACGCTATCGAAGTGCCTACCCGGGGCGGAGATGCTTTTCCCGCCGATCGTCATGCGAACATATGTTCCCATTCGATCAGAGGAGACGGGATGCCGCAATTCGACGCTTATGAAGACCTGGTTGGAAAGTGGCGCTGGCGCCTGCTCGGCACGGACGGCCGCACCATCGCCACCGCGGGCGAGTCCTATAGCTCCCACTGGCACGCCCTGAGGGCCGCCGAAGACGTGCGCGGTGCCGCTTCCGCGGCCGAGATCTGCAGCACCCCAGCCAACGGAGTCGCCGACGCACTGGCCGAGATCGTCGAGCGCGAGCTAGCCCACGGTTAAGAAAATTGCTCTATTTGCGGGCTAAATAGTCGTTGTACAGAGTGGACAAGAGCAAGAAAAACTGTCTGCCCACTGCGGGCTAAAGCCAGCTACGTCATCCGTCGATGTTCCCCCGTCGGAGTCAAGGCTCCGCATTCCATTCATCAATCAAGTAGGGGGAAGAAATGCGCTGGATCACCAAGAAGAGGGCGTTTATCGCACTCGGTTGCACCTGCGCTCTCGCGGTGGCCGGTGTCGCGTTTGCGTACTTCACATCAAGCGGGTCGGGCACCGGCACCGCGACCGCCGGCTCAAGCTCCGCGGTAACGCTGCACGCGACGATCTCCAACAGCCTCTACCCGGGCTCCTCCTCGCCGGTCTCCTTCACGGTGGACAACCCCTCCTCGGGCGTCCAGCGAGTCGGCACCGTCACCCTCGCGAGCATCACGGTCGACGCTTCGCACTCCGAATGCAAAACCACGATCAGCGGCGGCAACCCGGACTTCACGATGGCGGCCGTGCCGGTCAACCAGGTGGTCAATCCTGGCAATGGCCAGAGCGTCGCGGCCACGGGGACCCTGACGATGAACGAAACGGGCACCAACCAGGACCCGTGCCAGGGCGCGACGCTGACGCTGCACCTGACCAACAACTAAAGGGGCTGACGGGGCCATGCGCACTATGCGCGGCATGCTTGCCGTGCTCGCCGGCATCGCTGGCCTTGGCGCCGTCGCCTACGCAGCTTCCCCGCAGAGCCCAAACCCTGGCTCCGCCCCGAAAGCGGAGCGGAGCCAGGGAGCCGGGTCGCTGCCCAAGCCCAAGATCACCGTGCACCCCGACAAGCTAGCCACCTCTAACAGCGCCAAGTTCGCCTTCACCGTGCGCAGCGGCAAGCCGCGCTTCCAGTGCCGCCTCGACGCCCGCCCGTGGAGCGCCTGCCAGTCCCCCGTCAGCTTCAGCAAGCTGGCGGCGGGCAGCCACAGCTTCTCGGTGCGCGGCGCCGGACCGCGAAAGCGGTACGGCAAGGCCGCTCGCTTTCGCTGGCAGGTGCTGGAACCAAAGGACTTCTCGATCACGCCACAGCTCGGTGGCCTCGGTGCCCTGTACCCGGGAGCACCGGCGCAGGCGCTGTCGCTGACGATCACCAACCCAAACCCGGCGCCGATCCTCATCACCAGCCTGCAGGTCAGGGCAACGGCCGATCCACCCGGCTGCGGCAGTGCCGAAAACCTCGTGCTGAACGGATCGAGCGCCAGCAGCGCCGCCCCGATCAAAGTGCCGGCGAACGGAACGGTGAGCCTTCCGGCGCCGGACGCCTCGGCGCCGTCGATCCAACTGCGTGACCTGCCGGTGAGCCAGGACGCCTGCCAGCGGGCTCAGTTCCCGCTCTCGTTCTCTGGGACGGCCCGCGGATGAGACGGCTGCTCCCGACTGGTGTCACCGGGGTCGTGATCTTCATCCTGCTGGCGACAGCGGCAGCCGGTACCGCCGTCGCCTACTTCACCACGACTGGTTCGGGAAGCAGCGTCCCGGCCGTTGTCTCGGCGATCACCAAACCAGTGGTCGTCGCCACCCCGGCCACCGGCGGAACCGTCGGGCTGACCTGGGGCGAAGTCACCGCTCCGGGGACGGGGAGCGTCACCTACACGGTCAGCCGCAACGGCGAAAAAGCGGGCGGCACCTGCTCGACCACGCTCTCGGTCCCCACTTGCACCGACAGCGGACTCGAACCTGGCACCTACAACTACGTCGTCACCGCCAAGTGGCGCTCCTGGACCGCGAGCAGCTCGAGCAAAGCGGCGACCGTCACGGTCGGCCCGATCCATCACCTCGTGCTCGGCGCCACCTCGCTGACCCCAATCGCCGGTGCCGCCGACAACCTGACGATCACCGCCCAGGACGCGAAAGGGGGCACGGTCACCACCTACGCCGGTTCGCACAGCATCACCTTCAGCGGCGCTTCCACCGGTCCCAACGGGACCGTCCCGACCGTTGCCGACAACTCCGGCGTGGCGACCCCCTTCGGCAGCGCCACCGCGCTCACCTTCACTGCCGGCGTCGCCTCGGTCTCCTCCACCACCAACGGCGTTATGAAGCTTTACAAGAGCGGCGCGACCTCGATCGGAGCAAGCGACGGCGCGATCTCGACCGCGACCCCACTGGCAGTGACTGTGGCAGCGGCGACGGCGGCCAAGTTCGCCCCGACCGCGGCCAGCACCACACCGACGGCGGGTGAAATCGACAACCTCACGATCACCGCCTTCGACACTTACGGCAATCTGGCAACCGCCTACACCGGCTCCAAGAGCCTCACCTTCTCGGGAGCGGCGGTGATCGGCACGAACAAACCGACCGTCACCAACAGCTCCGGGACCGCGACCGCCTTCGGCACGGCGACCGCGATCACCTTCAGTGCCGGCGTCGCCACGGTCTCCACCGGCAAAAATGGTGCGATGACGCTCTACAAGATGGAATCGCCGAGCATCTCGGTCACCGACGGCACCGTCACCACCACGACCCCCCTGGCAGTGACCGTGGCCCCATCAACGCCGGCCAAGTTTGCTCTCACTGCGACCACCACCACGCCCACCGCCGGCGCCGCCGACAACCTCACCGTCACCGCCCAGGACGCCTATGGCAACACCGCCACCAGCTACACCGGCTCGCACAGTCTCACCTTCTCCGGGCCTGCTGCCAGCCCCAGTGGCAAAGTCCCCACGGTCTCGAGCTCCGCCGGTGCCGACATCCCGATCGGCAGCGCCACGGCGATCAACTTCAGCGCCGGAGCAGCCACCGTCAGCGGCAACGCCAACGGCGCGATGAAGCTCTACAAGAGCGGCGCAGTCAGTCTCAAGGTCAACGATGGCGCGCTCACCGAAGCAACGCTGACGGTGACGGTGGCGCCGGCAACTGCCGCAAATCTCGCCCTCACCGCGGTCGCAACCACGCTCGTCGCGGGCGAATCGGACAACCTCACGATCACCGCGTTCGACACCTACGGCAACACGGCAACCGCCTACGCCGGCTCCAAGAGTCTCACCTTCTCCGGTGCAGCCGCCATCGGCGCCAACAAACCCACTGTCGCCAACAGCTCGGAAACCGCAGTCGCCTTCGGCACCGCGACGACGATCAGCTTCACCGCCGGCATCGCCACCACCGTCACCTCGACCAAGAACGGGGTGATGAAGATCTATGCCGCCGGCAAAGCCAGCGTCAACGTCAGCGACGGCACGATCTCCAGCGCGGCGCCGCTGGAAGTGACCGTCTCGCCGCTGACCGCGACCAAACTGGGGCTCGCCGCCGCGACCACCACGCCGACGGTGGGCGAAGCGGACAACCTCACGGTCACCGCCCAGGACACTTACGGCAACACCGACCCCACCTACGCCGGCGCCAAAAGCCTCACCTACGGCGGCGCATCGGCCAGCCCCGCAGGGAACAACCCCACCGTCTCGGACTCGAGCGGCAACGTCGTCGCCTTCGGCAGCGCTACGCCGACTACCTTCAGCGCCGGCGTCGCCGGCGCCAGCGGCAACGCCAACGGCGTGATGAGGCTCTACAAGATCGGCGCCGCCACGGTCACGGTCAGCGACGGCGTGCTCTCGGGGACCCTGGCGACGACCACCGCCTCGACCGCGACCAAACTCATCCTCGCCGCAGCATCGACGACTCCCGTGCCCGCCGCCGCCGACAACCTCACGATCACCGCCCAGGACGCCTACGAAAACACCGTGACCACCTACACCGGCGCTAAGAACCTCACCTTCTCGGGCGCCTCGGCCAGCCCCAACGGGACCACGCCAACGGTCGCCAACAGCTCCGGCACCGCGACTAACTTCGGCACCGCAACCGCGATCACATTCACCGCGGGCGTCGCCACCACCGTCACCTCGACCAAAAACGGGGTGATGAAGCTCTACCGAGCGGAGTCGGCCAACGTCGCGGTCAGCGACGGCACGATCTCGAGCACCCCAATCGCGATCACGGTCTCCCCCCTCGCCGCCTCGAGGTGGGGTTTCACCAGCGTCACCCTCAGCGCTGGCAGCCTCGGCGCTAACTGCGTCTTCGCCTGCACCGTGACCAGCCTCGGCAACAGCGGCACGGTGAAAGCGAAAATCGCCGTCACCGACGCCTACGGCAACACGGTCAGCGCCCTCGGCACCGGCCACTCGGCCAAAGTCACCGTCACCACCGGCAGCGGCACGATCAGCGGCAGCCCAATTGCGATCCCTGCCACCGGCGCCGCCGAATCGGCAACCACCTTCACCTTCACCTCGAAATCGAACGGCAGCTTCACCGAAACGATCACCGCGGCCTTTCAGGAAGGCACCGCCTACACCCCCGCGACGCTGACCGCGAGCAAATAGGCGCTAGGCAGCGAAGCGTTCTTCCGCCCGCACCTTGCGCTTGGCCGCCTCGACCTCGCGGTCCTTCGGCGGCGCCGCGGTGACCAAGCTGTCGAGCAGTCGCGCCGAGACCTCGGTCACTTCCGCAACCGCCTGCTCGAAGGCCTCTTCGTTTGCCTGCGAGGGCTTGTTGAAGCCGCTGATCTTGCGCACGTACTGCAGCGCAGCGGCGCTGACCTCCTCGTCATTAGCCGGCGGATCGAAGTTGTAGAGAGTTTTGATGTTTCTGCACATGGCCCGATCTTAGGCCGGCTCGCTCTCTCCGCGCAAGGTTTTCGGCCCGGCCGCACACTAGGTCTCCAGATGGGAGCGCAAATCGACAGCTCGCGACCCGGCTCGCCCGCCGATGCGGTACGGCGCTGGCAGCGCGGCGACCCCAGAGCGACCGACGAACTGGCGCGCGCCGCCAGCCGCCTGGCGCTGCGAACCGCAGCCGCTCTGCTCGGAAGTCGTGAGGAGGCTGGCGAAGTCGCTCAGGACGTGGCGGTCGACGTGCTCGGCTCGCTCAGCAAGCTGCGCGAGCCGGCGGCCTTCAACGCCTGGGTCCACCGGATCACCGTGCGCCATGCGCTGCGGCACCTGAAGAAGCGCCGCGGCGCCGATGCGGTCGAGACCCCCATTGCGCTGCTCCCCGGCGCCGAAGAGCCACCTGCCCCCGAGGGAATCGACCGCGACACGGTCCTTGCCGCCCGCAGCGCCCTCGCCGCCGCCCTCGCCGAACTGCCACCGAAACAGCGCCTGGCGCTGGCGCTCCGTTACGTCCACGACCTTTCCGATGCCGAGATCGCCGCGGCGCTCGGCTGTCGCACCGGCACGGTGCACGCGCTGCTCTCGCGCGGGCGTTCGGCGCTGCGTCGGGACCAACAACTCGCCGAGCTAGCGCTCGCCTTCGAAGGAGGCTGAAGATGTCGTCGCTTCACACTGATGAGGGCCTACTGCGAGCCGCGTTCGCTCCGGCGCGCCAGATCGAGCCGAGCGAGGCCGAGGTCGCGCGCGTGCTGGCGCGGCTGGAGTCAGGAACGCCGCGCGGCGCGGGTCGCCCCCGGCAAGAGGCGAGTTGGCGGCGACTCGCCCTATCCACGATCGCGGCGCTCGCCCTCCTCTTCGCCGGCTTCTACGCGGTACCCGGCACCCGTGCCGCGATCGAGAACGCCACCAACGGCGTCGCCGCCAGCTTCTCGGCCTGGCTCGGCGGTGACTCGGCCGAGGCTCCCGGTGTACCGCTCAAAGCCCGCCAGGAAGCGCCCTTCTACTTCCAAGACGGCTCCTGGTCACGGCGCCACGTGCACCAACCCCGCGTGATAGCCGCCGCCGGTGGCTACAAGCTCTTCGCTTACATCGAACGCAGCGGCTCACTCGGCTTCGACCTCGGCACCGGCTTCGGCCTGGGCGGATACACCGCGCACAGCTTCCACGAAAGCGCCATCGAAGTGCTCGGCCCAGGCTCGATGCTGCACACCGACGCGCACGGCCACGTTCCCCTCTTCGGGATCAGCGCCCGCGCCGTGAAAAGCGTGCGGCTCGTCTATGGCTCGGGCCCACCTCTGGAAGTCGACGGCATCGACGGCGGCTTCGTCCTCCTGGTTGAACCCGGCCGCGAACCGCACGAAGTGGTCGCCTACGACGGCAACGCCGAGGTGCTCGGGCGCAAAGCAATCGGCTACATCGACTGGGCCCACTACGTGCGCTGAGCCCCATCCTCCTTCGGCGCCGGGAAATAACCTGGAGGCGTGGATCAACTCGTCCAGATCGTCGGCGCGATCCTGATCCTGGTCGCCTACGGCGCGGCACAGCTCGAGCGCCTCGACCCGCAGTCCCGTCTCTACCTTGGCCTCAACCTGGCCGGCTCGGCGATCCTCGGCGTGCTCGCCGCAAGCGGCTCCCAGTGGGGATTCCTCCTGCTCGAGGGGGCCTGGGCGCTGATCTCGCTCTGGGGCCTGGTTACGCCAGCCAAGCGCTGACTGGAACTCGCCGCTCTTCCACTTCGTCC
>DATMIH010000112.1:0-3845 GCA_035554595.1 Solirubrobacterales bacterium | reverse complement strand
GCGAATTTCTACACTACGCCGATGCGGCTCAGCTCGGCGGCGACAGTCGGCATCCTGCTGGGCCTGACGCTGATGTTGAACGCCTGTGGCGAGGACGGGACGACGGCGGCCGACAAGCCGGCGAGCGCTGCCAAGACGACGTCGGCCCTACCTTCACACCCCACGACCGGCCGCGACTCCTGCCGCCGGCTACGCCCCTTCGTCGGCTCGATGGCGGGCCTGCGCGACGACCTTGCCCGCGGCCTCAGCTACGACGACTACCTCCACGAGGTGCAACGGGTACGCACGGTCTACGCCCACATCGACGCCGACAAGCTGACCGCGGGCTGTCTGCTCGCCAGCGGCGGCCCGGCCGAGCGCGCCCTCAACCTCTACATCGACGCGACCAACACCTGGGGCGACTGCCTGGCGACGGTGTCGTGCAACACGCGTACTGTGGAACCAAAGTTGCAGCGCAAGTGGGCGCTTGCCGCCCAGCAGGTCACAACCGCCCAGCAGGGCCTGAGCCGCGCTTAGCCCCTGATGCGGGCGGCGTAGATCGCCTTGGTGTGTGTGGGCTCGAGCGGTTGGGTTGGAATGCCATCGAGACCGTGACCGAAGACGTCGAGGCACTCCAGTCCCGCTTGCGCCAGCGCCGCTCGCACCTCGGCTTCGGGGAAGTGGCGCTGGCGGTGGGTGAGCACCTCACCGGGCGCGACTTCCATCTCTGACTCGCAGATCGAGCCCGGCGGCACGTTGGCGGAGCCCAGGCCCCGCCAGATCAGCTCTCGTCCCTCGCGCTCGACCACCGTGGTTTCGGCGAAGAAGGTGCGGTACGCCTGCAGCTCGTTGACGTCGAAGAGCAGCAGCCCGGTGGGCGCGAGGTTGGCCCGCATCCCCGCCAGCGCTCGTGCCAGTTCCTCGGGGCTGAGCAGGTAATTGATCGCGTCGTCCAGCGCCCAGACCAGGTCGAACTCGCCGAATTCGGGCAGATCGAGCATGTCGGCGATCGCGAGCTGCACCTTCTCGCCAGCCTTCTCACGGGCGAGCGCCAGCATCGCCGGCGAGATGTCACAGCCGGTGACCTCCCAGCCTTTGGCCAGCATCGGCATGAAGCTCGTGCCGGTCCCGCAGCCGACGTCGAGCAGGCGCTTGCCAGTCAGAGCGTGGCGCTCCAGGATCTTGACCAGGTCGGCGATCCACGCCTCACTTTCGTAGTGACCGGTGAAATCGTCGTACACCGGCGCCATCGCCTCGTAGGTGCGTTGTGCCCAATCCCCGCCCGTCTCCCCCGAGATCGTTGCTGACATGGAATAAAGACCAGGCCTTTGATCTAAAAAGTTTCATCAATAAAATTCACCCGTTTGGTTTTAGAAGTAGTACGGTCGAGCAATCAACGTTTCGATCATTCAAGAATCTGATCAGGGCGATGGTTGGGAGTGGGATGAGGCGCACCGTTTTTGCCTGCGGATGGCCTATCACTACGCCAGCAATCCCAACGAGGCGGAAGACATCGCCCAGGACGCGCTGCTCCGCGCCTGGCGCCGGCGCTCAACCCTTCGCGACGGCGCCAGGCGCAAGGAGTGGCTGGGGACGATCGTTCGCAACGAGGCCTTCCGGCACCACTCGCGGGTGCGCCCCGACCCGGTCGATACCGCCGAGGACTGGGAAGGGGCCGAGGACGAGCAGATCCTCTCCACGGTCGAGCGTGCCGACCTGCACGCGGCGCTCAAGCGCCTCAGCGAGCGCGACCGCAAGCTGATCAAACTGCGCTACGAGGAGGACCTGACCCAGGAGGCGATCGCGCGCCACCTCGGCGTCCCCGACGGCACGGTCAAGGTCCGCCTCCACCGCCTGCGCCACAGGCTGCGTAGGGAGATGGGCCGCCCGGGCGCTCGCGCGGCGTCCTAGGTTCAGCTCGCCGCGGCGACGCGGCGCATCTCCTCGGCCGCGGCGCGGGGGCCGATATAGGGGACGAGCATCGCGAAGAGCAGATCGGGCAGCATCGCCGGTAGCTGCGCCGCCCGCCCTGCCAGCAGCTCGTCGAAGATCAGTCCCGAGACGGCCCCCGCCGACATCAGCGAGATGTTCTCGGGCAGCTCGCGGTCGTTGGAGAGCTCGCGGCCTCCCTCGAGATACTGGGTGAAGCGGGCGACCGCGTCCCAGTGCAGCTGGCGCGCATCGGCCCCGGCGGCGGCGACCTCAACCACGGCGGTGCGGGCCAGCTCGGGATCGAGGGCGAAGAGTTTGACGATCGTCGCCAGGCCATTCTCGACCCGCTGCAGCCACGACTGGGCACCGTCGCATTCGGCGACTACCACCGTGAACACCTGCTCCACGAGCATTTCGTAGGAGGCGAGGAAGCACTCGTGCTTGTCCTCGAAGTGTTTGTAGAAGGTCGTGCGGGAGGTGCCGGCCTCCTCGATCACGTCCGCTACCGAAGTCTCTTTGTAGCCCTTGCTGCCGACCACACGGATCATGGCCGCCAAGATGAGGTCCCGCCGCGATTCGGATGCCATCAGCCCGTCCCAGGTAGGTTGAAAACTCCGGAGTACCTTCATCATAGCGGCTCGGTGTACGTAAGCGTTTATCTAATTTCTCCGCCCACCTCCCTGGCAGCCGCAGCAGGACCGATGTAGGGCATCAGCGTCGCAAAAAGCACCTCTGAAAGCAAACTTGGCAGATACTCCGCGCGTCCCTCAATTACCTCGTCGGAGATCAGCCCGGCTACGGCGCCGATCGCCATCCGCGAGGTGTTGGCCGGCAGGCCACGCCCGCCTGGCGCGAAGTCACGCCCCTCGTCGAAGAAGGGCGTGAGGCGCTGCAGCGCGGCGCGGTAGCGGCGCTGCGCGGCGGGGCCGGCGGCGCCGACTTCGACCAAGGCCATGCGGGCGATCGCGGGCTCCTCGGCAAGCGCCTCGAGCAGCGCCGCGAGGCCGGCCCGGGCGCGGTTGGGCCAGCCCTCCTCGCCCTCGTAGGCCGCCGTCACCCGGCGCACCAGGGCATCGATGACGCCGTCATAAGCGGCGAGGAAGCAACCTTCCTTGTCCTCGAACATGCCGTAGAAGGTCGTGCGCGAGATCCCCGCCTCGCGGGTGAGGTCGGCGACCGTCGTCGCCGCATAGCCCTTCTCGGCGACGACGCGGATCGCTGCTTCCAGCAGGCGCTCGCGCTGCGAGCGCGCGATCACCTCAGGGGGGAGGCGGTGGCGTCCGCGCGGTGGCCGCCACCGCTCCCGTTTCTGCCCCCCGGCCGCCGCCACGTGGTTAGCCGTCGGCGGGAGCTGCGGTCCTCTCGGCCTCGCGCGCCTGTCGCAGCGCCTCCTCCTGGCCGAGGTAGGGAACCGTGGTGATGTAGACGATGTCCGGTAGCAGCTCGCGCAGTCGGGCCGTGTTGCCGGCGAGGATCTGGCCGACGATCAGCGACTCCGCCGCCGAGATCGCGGCGCGGCCGGCACTCGAGGGGATTGCCGCTTCCTCGACCGGGTCGTCGCGCCCGCGTTCGAGCAGCGACTGTAGAACGCGCTTGCCGGAGGCGTAGAGCCCGAAGGCGCGCTCGCCCGAGGAGGGCGCCTCGACCAGGGCCATGCGGGCGAAGCTGGGCCGACTGGCGAGCAGGTCGAGAAAGGCGGCGGCGGCGTCGCGGACCATCGTCGCCCAGGGCTTGTCGGGCGAGTAAACCGCGACGACGCGGCCCATCGCGTCGGCGAGGGCTACCTCCATCGAGGCGTGGAAGCAGTCCTCCTTGTCCTTGAAGAGCTCGTAGAAGGTGGCGCGGGAGACGCCGGCGCCCTCGCAGACGTCGGCGATCGTGGTCGCGCCGTAGCCTTTCTTGGCGCAGCTGCGGGCCATCGCGTTGAGCAGGCG
>DATMIH010000111.1:0-26553 GCA_035554595.1 Solirubrobacterales bacterium | reverse complement strand
AGCTCCTTGACGATGTAGGAGGGCGGCTCGATCCGGGCGGCCGTGAGCGCTTGCGCTGAGCGGGCGTCAAGAAGCTGCGCGGCAATCTCGCGCTCGCGCCGGACCTCCCTGCCCGCTTCGACGGCTTCACGGTTGGCGCTGGCCTGCTCGACTTGGCCGCGCCGCTCCTCGACGGCTTGGACCTGGCGGGCGTAGTCCTCCTGGTGGCGGGCCTCGAAGCGGGCCGGGGTGTCCAGCTTGTCCCGCCTCGCCGCCAACTTGGTGGTGGGCAGCTTCGCCAGCTCGGCGCGCAACGCCGCGTCGTGGGCGGCGGTCTGGGCGCGGTCGCGCTCGGCAGCTTCGCCAACGTGAGCGTTTGGATCGCGCTTGGGTCCGGTCGGTGCGTACTCCGAGCGGTCGGCCTGGATCTCCTGAGTGGCGTAGAGGTAGGTCTGCTCGCGGGTGCGCGAGGTGGCGACGTACATCTCCTGCTTGTCCATGCTCGGAGAGCCGGTGGTCCCCGGCCCGACGACGAGAACATCGCGGCCGCGGTAAGGCTCGGGGTTTCGGTAGGCACTGGAATGGAGGAGCCCGCCGTTGAAGCTGTCGCGACCCGGCCAGTCGGGCAGCTCGGGGTCATGGTCAAAGCCCGTCGCGATAACTACGAAGCGCGCCCGCAGACCCTCGCCGTCGGTCTCTAGCCGCCACTCCTCCTCGGCGGGCTCCAGTCGCCGCACCTGCGTGCCGAAACGAACGTCGATGCGATGATGGGCCGCGTAGTCCTCGAGGTAGCGGATCCACGCGTCCCTGGTCGGGTACTCGCCGTACGCGAGCCCAGCCGTTCCGGCACCGCACACGATTGCCTCCGTCATAGCGCGAGGGAGGTTTTGGCCCTCACACCCCGCCTCACGACGGCGGGATGTTCTGGTTCAGGTGGAACAGGTTGGTCGGGTCGTAGCGATCCTTCAGCGCCCGCAGCCGGTCGAACTTCTCCGCCCCGTAGGCGGCTCGCACACGATCCTCCCCCTCGGCGGAGAGGAAGTTGATGTAGGCGCCGCCGGTCAGCGAGGGCTCGATGTCGGCGTACAGCCGGTGCGCCCAGTCGATGTGGGTGTCCAGCCCGCCCGGCTCGTGCGACATGGCGATGATGTTGAGCACGTAGGGCGCCTGGCGCTCCCCATAGGCGGTCTCCTCGGCATCGGCGCGGGCCACCGCGCCCCCGAAGTGGTGGACGTGGATCTCCGATGCCGGCGAGGTCGCGTCCTGGTGGTAGCGGACCAGGGTCTCGATCGCCTTGTCGTCCAGATCCCGCATGTAGCCGGCCTTCATGTAGGCCTTGGTCCCGCGCGGGTAGATGTCGTCGAGCAGACTCTGCATCTGGACGTAGGGCATCGGGCCGACCAGGTCGGCGACCGGGTCGCCCAGATCGCGGAACGGCTGCAGCGCCTTCATTCCCTCGTCGGGGTCGCCGGCGTAGCAGCCGACCAGGGCGACCAGCTTCTTGCCGTGCCACTCCTCGGGCAGGAACGGTGCGGGCGGCGCGGTCAGCAGGCCAGCGAACGTCGTCAGCTCGTCGGGGACGGTCTTCACGAACTCGCGGTAGAAGCGAAGGATCTCCTCCGCCCGATCACCCGGGTAGAAGACCGGGCCGGCGGCCACGGTCGGGCCGACCTTGTGCAGGTCGAACTCGAATGAGGTGACGACGCCGAAATTGCCCCCTCCCCCGCGCAGGCCCCAGAGGAGGTCGGCGTTCTCGGTCGCGCTCGCGGTGAGGATCTGGCCGTCGGCGGTGACCACCTCGGCCGAGCGCAGGTTGTCGCAGGCGAGGCCGTACTTGCGCATCAGCCAGCCGATCCCTCCGCCCAGGGTGAAGCCGGCGACGCCGGTGGTCGAGACCAGTCCGCCGGTGGTGGCCAGGCCGTGCTCCTGGGTGGCGGCGTCGAGCTCCCCCCAGATGACACCCCCCTCGGCGCGGACGGTGGCGGCGTCCACATCGATCTCGATGCCCTTCATCGGGGAGAGGTCGATGACGATGCCGTCGTCGCAGGTCGAGAAACCGGGGATGCTGTGGCTGCCGCCGCGCACGGCGACGTCGAGCCCCTCGCTGCGGGCGAAGCCGACCGCATGGCGCACGTCGGCGGCGTCGGCGCAGCGGGCGATCACCGCCGGGCGGGCGTCGTGGACCCCGTTCCAGATCGCCCGCACCTCGTCGTAGGCGCCATCGCCAGGCTTGACCATCTCGCCATGCAGCCCGTCCTCGAACTCCTTCAGCGTTGCCGCACCAAGCACTTTTTGCGCTGCCATGACCGCTCCTTCTCAGTTGGGATTTCTGCGTCTCTACCGACGACCGCACAGCGAGGCTAGGGGCCGCCTCTTAGCACCCACTTTGCAGCGCCTTAGCCTCCAGATTCCGGCAGTATGCGATGCCGGCGTCGCACTCGAGCAGCTCGAAGTGCCGGCTCGCCGGGTCCAGCCAGCGGCGCCCCATCGCCGCCTCGCCGTCCTCCGCGCAGATCGCCGCCAGCACTGCCAGCGCCCACCCCCCCTGGTGGGTCGTCCCGATTCCTCCGAAGACCGAGACGGCGGCCTCGAGGTGAGCCCGGGCATCGGCGCGATCGCCGGCGCAGAGCGCCACGTTCGCCAGGCTCAGCTCGGCGGCGCCAAGGCCGATCAGGTCGTCGTTTTCGGCGAACCAGGTCCGGCTCTGCCCGGCTGAGATGCGGGCGCCGTCCGCGTCGCCGGAGCGGGCCAGGAGCATCGCCAGGCAGCTGAGGGTGATTCCGGCGCCGCGGCGGTCGCCGATTTCCTGCCGCAGGGCGAGGCTGCGCTCGAGCAGCGACCGGCCTCGTTCGAAGTCGCCGCCGGAGCGGGCCAGGTTGCCAAAGGCGTTGAGCGCAAAGGCCTCGCCCTGCTGGTCGCCGAGCTGCTCGAAGCGGGCGAGGCTCTCCTCGATCAGCTCCTCCGCGTGGGCGAAGTCGGCCTCGGCGCGATCCACCGCGGCGAGGTTGACGAGGATGTGGGCGGCGGCCGCGGCGCCGCCCACGCAGCGGGCGACGATCGTGGTGTCCTCGTGCAGGAAGAGCGGGTAGCCGGTCTCGGGTTCGACCGAGACGAACCCGTAGCTGAGCGGCCAGAGCGCCGGGCGCGGCTCGGTGGCCAGAGCGCCGGCGTGCCCCAGCGCGGCTTCCAGCTGTTCCCGTGCGGGGCCGTATTCGCGCCGGAACCAGGCGGCGATGCCGCGCGTGTGCGCCGCCCACATCGGCGGCCGCTCGGCCGGCAGGTCGTCGGCGACCAGCGCCTCGTGTTCGCGCACGAGGCGCTCGACGTCCTGCGCGGGACTGACGATCATCCGGTAAGCCGCCGAGACCTCGACCGCGTCGAACATCCCGGCCCGGTCCTCGAGCTCGCGGAAGATCGCAACGCTCTCGCTCGCGAACTCGTGGATCCGCCCGTGGACGCCGCGGCGCAGCCCGATTACGCAGGCGGCGAGCAGGGCGCGGGCGCGCACCGCCGTGGGCTCGGGCGCCGCGGCCAGGGCAGCGGTGAGCCAGCGATACCCCTCGGCGAGGTAGCCGCGCATCAGCCAGAAACGCCAGAGGGCGACAGCAAGACGCAGCGCCGCTTGAGGATCGGCGACCAGCGCCGAGGCCAGGGCGGCGCGGAGGTTGTCGCGCTCCCGATCGAGGCCCCGGAGCGTGGTCCGGGCCGGCAGGTCGCCGGCCGGCGTCGGGTCGCTCTCGGCCAGCTCGACGTACCAGTCGCAATGGCACCGCTCTAGGGCGGACCGTTCCCCAGTCTCCTCGAGACACTCGACCGCGTACTGGCGCACGGTCTCCAGCAGCCGGTAGCGACGGTCGCCGGATCCCCCTTCGACCTGGACCAGCGACTTGTCGATCAGCCTACCCAGCAGGGCGGCGACCTCGCTGCGCCGCAACGGGTCCTCGGCACAGACGTCCTCCGCCGCCTCCAGCCCAAAGGCGCCGGCGAACACTGCGAGCCGGCGCAGCAGCACCTGCTCGGAGGCGTCGAGCAGGTCAAAGCTCCAGGCGAGCGTCGCCCGCAGCGTCTGCTGTCGGGTCATCGCCGTGCGGGCCCCAGCCGAGAGCAGGTCCAGCGAGTCGTCGAGGCGCTCGACGATCTGAGCCGGAGTGAGAACGGCCGCTTGGGCCGCCGCCAGCTCGATCGCCAGCGGCATCCCGTCGAGACGGTGGCAAAGGGAGGCGACGGCGTCCGCGTTGTCAGCGCCGAGCTCAAATCCGGGGGCGGCCTGCGCGGCCCGGGTGGCGAACAGCCGCACCGACTCAGCCGCCAGGGATTCCTCCGCGGGCGCTCCGGGGACCAGCCTGGGGAGGGAGAGCGAGGGGACGCGCCAGGTGGCCTCGCCAGGGATGCGGAGCGGCTCGCGGCTGGTCGCAAGCACGGTCAGGTTCGGGCAGCGGCTGAGTAGGGCCTCGGCGAGGTGGGCGATCGGCCCCACCAGGTGCTCGCAGTTGTCGAGCAGGAGCAGCTGCTCGCGGTCGCCGATGTGAGCGGCGAGGGCGACCTCCGGTGCCCGGTCGGAGGCGAGCCGGGTGCCCAGCGCCTGGGCGACCGCCGGGCCGACCAGCTCGGGCTCGCCGAGTGCCGCCAGCTCGACCGGCCAGACCCCGTCGGAGAAATCCTCCGCCTGCTGCCCCGCAACCTGCAGCGCCAGCCTGGTCTTGCCGCAGCCGCCGGCCCCGGTCAGAGTGAGGAGCCTCGCGTCGCGCAGCAGTGCGGCGGTCTCGGCCAGCTCGCGCTCGCGGCCGACGAAGCTGGTCAGCTGTGACGGCAGCTTGGGCCGGCGGCCAGCCGCCGCTCCGGGCTCGTCGTGCTCCTCCAGTTCCGCCAGCTCGGCTTCCAGAGCGAGACGGAGCTCTTCGAGCGAGTCGCGCCGCTCCCGGCTCCAGTCCTCGTAACGATCCGCCGGCAACAGCTCGGCGTCAAAGCCCTCAAGCGCCGAGCGGTAGACGCCGGGCTCGCCCTGCTCGCGGGCCACGGCGGCCAGCTCTTCGAAGGCGACCGCGTCGATCCGGACCGGGTCCTCGGGGCTGAGCAGGATCAGTTCTTCGCGCAGCTCCAGGTAGCCGCTGCCGTCTAGCCCGATCGAGTCGAGCGCGCGGCGGGCCGCGAATATCGCCTGATGGAGGTTGTTGCGGGCGGAGTCCGGGTCTCGCCCCGCCCACAGCAGCTCGGCGGCCTCCTCGACGTGAAGGCGGTGCTCGGGAGCGAGGGCGAGCAGCTTGATCAGCGTCTTGGCCTTGCGCAGCCGCCAGGCCTCGTCGGCGATGACGTTGTCGCCGACGCTGATGGAAAACGCCCCGAGGAGACCGATGCACAACACCTCATCGCCCATCGATGTGCCTTTGCCGAGGGCCGGGGTCTGCTTCATGTCGAACCCCGAAGCCGCTTCCGTACTCCCCGCGAGCTTCTTCCAAATCAGCCTCGAAGCCTGGACCGGGTCCGGAACCCCCTTCAGCTCGTACTCGCTCGCAGCTTCGAGCGCGAGTCCATCGCGCGAGGCGACCAGTGACTCCACGACTCCTTGGACCAACACCTCGCCGCTGCCTGCCGCGGAGCAGAGCCGGCTGGCGATCACCACCGTCATCCCGTGTAGGTCGTCCCCGTCGGCAATCGGCTCCCCGGCCGCGACCCCCACTCGAGCGGCGATTCCGATCTTGCCCTGTGCGCCGTCGAGCCGCTCGACCGCTGCTTGGATTCCAGCGGCAGCCCTCAGCGCCCCGAGCGCGCTTTCGAAGGTCGCCATCGTGCCGTCGCCGAGGGTCTTCACCACGCGCCCACCGCCACCCTTGACCTCGCGGGCGACATCTTCGACGTGAGCGAGGCGCACCCGCTCCATGCGATCGTCTCCCAACCTCGCAAGCAGGGCGGTCGAGTCCACCAAGTCGCTGAAAATGACGATCGCCACCCCGTCCATGCCCGCCATCTTCTCGCATTCCCTAAAGAGCCCCGAAACCCGAGGCTACGATCAAGCTCGCGCAGGATCTCGCTCAGAAGAAATGTGACCCGAGGCCTAGATTCCGGCTGCGGTCCCTGCGAGGAGCCCCACAACTTCCCAGACGAGATACATCGCGCAGCCCTGCCAAACATTCGCGATCCAGAGGTGATTTGAGGGGACCCGCCCTGCGTGGTTCTTAAGCAGACTCGCTCACAGAGGTCACGTCGACACCCGTCTGCTGTTGGTAGGTGACCCAATCCACATATGAGTCCTTGCGTGCAACGAGGCCATCGCTGACGGTGAACACGTCGGTTCCGTCGCATGCGAAGGATTTGCCGTCGCGGGTGCCGGTCATCACGTACTCGGCGACGAAGTGATCGTCTCCTAGATATATGCGTACCGGCTCGAAGCCGAGGTCTGGCGAATCGGCGAATTGGCCGGCGATAGCGGCCCGGATTGTCTCGCGGCCGACCCACGGCTCCATCACGTCGTGCAGATGAAACACGGCATCCTCGGTATGCAGGGCCTTCGGGATCAACGCGATGCTAATCCGGCGACGGCTGAGGGTCAACGCCATCGCGTCTCGCACTCGCCGGTGTGCAAGCCGGCGCGAACGCGGATCCCCGACGCCTCGGAGGATCACCGCCGCCGTCGCTCCCTGCGCGGGCCTTCGACGTTGAGCCGGCGGCAACGCGATGGTCAGCGCTTCGTGGCCAGAAAAAGGTAGCGGTTGAGGCTGAAGAAGTAATCGCCGCTGCGGGAGAGGCGGTCCAGGTCCTCCCTCCACGCAATGGTGTCGGCTTCGGTGAGCCCTTGCCGGCCGGGGACGTAGTCGGCGATCAGCTCGGCCATCCCCTCACTGTAGGTGTTGTGGTTGCTGCACAGGTTGAGGATCGGTACGACCCGGCACAGCTCGAGCGTCAAGCCTGCCTCCTCCAGCAGGCCGATCAGCATGCGTGGCAGGTGCGGATTGATCAGATGCTCGCCCCACGCGTCCAGTACGCGCCCCATGCGCGAGGGATCGCCGCAGTGCCAGACGATCGAATCCCAGTCGGTGTCGAGCACCAGCGCGCGGCCCCCCGGACGCAACACACGGGCAAGCTCCGAAAGCGCCGCCGCGATGTCCTCCACGTACTCATAGACCTGGGTGGAGACGACGGCGTCAAAGCTCCTATCTGCGCAGGGCAGCGCACACGCGTCGGCGTGTTCGAAGCGCAGCTCCCCCTTGCCTGTCGAGCCAAGACGAGCCGCGGCGATCGCCAGCATGGCCTCGCTGACGTCGGTGCCCAAGACGGCGCCGTTCGGTGCGGCGCTGGCGGCCATCTCGGCGGCAAGGAAGCCCGGGCCCGCCCCGATGTCAAGGACCCGCTCGCCCGGCTTGACCTCGAGCGCATCGCGCACCGCCTTGCGCTGAGCGACGACATCGGGCGTGCTGTAGATCGCCTCGATCCGTCGTGATTCCTCCTCGTCGAATTGAAGCGTGGAACTCATTGCAGAAAAACTGTACCGGCGTGACCTTTGGGAAACCTTTGAGGCCCGCCAGGGGGTGAAAGCCCCGCGATGAACTCCTCGAGCGCTTGGAGAACCGGCTCGACCTTGCCGAGTCACGGAAGCCTCGCCGCTGCGGGGTGGGGCGCCACCGAGATCTCTAGTCGGTCGGCATCGCGGCAGCCCTTGAAGCGAGCCCTGCCTTACGTAGAGCGGCCTAATAGGCCTACTCGCTGAATAGAGACCGGGGAATTCGAACCCTTGACCTACTGCGTGGGACGAAAACGCTCCATCGACATAGACTGCCGAGCCTGTCAATCGCCCGTTTTTTGGGCACCGGTGCTAAAAAACGGCTGAAGGGATTCGAACCCTCGACCTTCTGCATGGCAATTAGGCCTGGCTCCAGAAGGCGCGCCCCGCGAATGTGGCGACTTGCAGGGACTTCGCGCTGGCACGGCGGAAAGCGCCGATCGCGAATACGCGCGGATATGCAGCGATATGCAGCGTTTCGGGCACTCGTGCGCGTGAGTGCCCGAAATCCCAGGTGGCGGTTTGATTCCGCTTTCTCCGCACTCGGCCACGCCGTTGAACCGTGTGAAGAGCCCGCCCGCCATTCGAGTCAAATCCACGTCCGGCCGCCGTTTCAATCGCGACTGCCAGAGCTGGTGCTGCGGAGGGGCCTTGGCGCGCTGGCGCTCATACTCGGCGCTCACTATGCCCTTCAAGCGATCACCGTGAACGTGCCCGAAATCTGAGGGCGGATTGATTCCGGGCGTCTGCTCCTCGATTCACGTTCTCGGCGACTAGATCCTCGTGACGACCAGCAACGCGCCGGCCACACCGAGCACAGCCGATCCAAAGCCAAGGAAGGCGATCGCAAGCTGAATTTTCCGCGCTTGGACTTCGAGTCGGACCGTGCGATAACGGACGACAGCGGTCTTGTGTTCAAGCCGCGCAATGTCGAACTCGGCATCCATCGCACCCGACTATCTGCCAAACGCCAAATCTCTAAGCAGCCTCCCCGATTACCACCCGGCGCCGCCCGTCTTTCATGTGGCCGTCCGGATAGCGTTCCTTCAATTGGGCCGCGCGCTCAGTGTCGCGAACGAGCTGCATGCCGTGGAGAGCCATGAAGAAGGAGTCGTCGCTGCCGAGATTGGCGAGAGCCTGAGCCTTCGAGTTGTAGACAGTTGAGCGAGACACGCCCTGTGCCTCGGCGATCTCCGCTGGCGCGAGGTCGGCGTAGAACTCGCCGTCGATGACCTCCCGCTGGCGGCGGGGCAATCGGTCCACTGCGGTGCGACATACCGAGCGAACCTCGTAGTGGTTCAGGTATTGGGCAACGGGCTCGTACAGCCAGCGGACGCCGAAATGCCACTGTCGGAAGCCGCTGCCTTCCCCCAACTTCGGAGGGTCGACATCCTCGAACCCCCGGAGGAAAGCCTGCATCGCCTCGGCCTCCTGAGCCCGGAGCTTGGTGGTCTGCACTTCCGCCAACTCACCGTGGAGGAAGTTCAAAGTGAAGTGGGCAACCGTCTCCCGCAGCCAGCCGAACAGATGCTTCGGAGGAGGTGACGGGAATCGGTAAATGGCTTCGAACATCGCCTGTCGCGTGACATCGACAAGTCGCCCGCGCTCGATTTCAGCGAGGCGCTTCGCCTCCTCCCGGCGGAAGGCTGCCGGCGCCTCAGACGGCGCGTCCAGCCCGGAGCGCACGTCCAAGAGCAACCGCTCGACCCCTCGCCGCACGCCCTCGAAGACGAGGAGCAGGAAGATGAACTCGCTCTGGCTTTTCTCGGGTGCCTTTCGCACGCGGGCCAGCATGGGTTCGAGGTAGAGCTGCTTCTCTGCGGCCGTCTCCATCTTGTCGCGCCACTTCCAATCCTCAAGTAGCGGAACGACCTTCTCGCTCGCCTGCAGCTGATACATGTCGTCGTAGAGGCGCATCAAGCGCTTGGTCTCATCGTCATACGGCTCCCACGCCTTCTTGCGATGCGGCCCTCGCCCGGACGTGGCGAGTCGCGGCGAGGAGGAGCCGTACCACTTGGGCAGCCGCATCTCCGGCGTCCCGTCATCGTCTGAGGGCCAAGGTTGGTGCTTGATCGGCATGTTGATCTCCTTTGTAGCCAGGCGACCGGCTGTTACCGGCCCTTCCACCTACACAAGAGAGGCGATCTCTAGTCCGCGGCGATTTGCGAGCGATTTGCGACGGACCGACCGAGTTGCTGGCCCATGAGCGGATCTCTGCCCCGAGTCACCCTCAATAGCGGCGATCAAGCCACCCCAGCAGCAGCAACAACAACACACCGGCCAAAAAAATCACCACGTGGTCGAGACGCCCATCACGGTCTCGGAAGCTCACCTCGACTCCAGTACTTGACCCCCAGCGCGGCTACGATCAACTGGTGATCGAGGATCCGCTCAAAGGTGCGTTGGAGGAGATCGCCCCGAAGCTCGATCCGGAGCTTGAGCCGCTGGCGGCTGCACTCCTAGCCGAAGAGCCCGTCGAGGATGCCTGGGCAGGGCTACTGCAGGAGATTCTTGATGCGGCTTGAGCGCATCGTTGTCCAGGCCTTTCGCGGCTATCCCGATCGCGCCGAGATCATGCTCTCGGGCGATGTCGTGCTGTTGGTCGGCGAGAACGGCACCGGCAAGACAAGCCTGACCGAGGCCTTCGAGTGGGTGCTCTTTGACAGCATCGTGCGCAAGGAGCGCTCGAAGACCCGCGGCGAGTACCAGGGGTCGGGGTGGATCCGCAGCGTCCATGCCCAGCCTGACGCTGAGACCTTCGCCGAGGTGACCCTCAATAAGGACGGTCGCCGCTACGTCATCCGGCGGGTCCTGGTTGGCAACGGGACCGAGCTAACGATCGACGGCAAACCGGCGGCCGACGTCAAGGCACTGGGATTGAGGACCGAGGACGCCTTCAGGCCGTTTCTCGGCCAGTGCGAGATCCAGGCCCTGATTGACAGCGAGCAGCAGAGCCGATGGGAGCAATTGAGCGCGATCCTCGGCTTCGCGGGCTTCGGGCAGCTGCGCGAGCGGCTGCAACGGCTGCGTACCGACACCGATCGCGATGAGCGTGTCAGACGTCTGCGCGAGCGGGTGACGAGAGCAGTGCAGCCGCTGACCGCACCGGGCATGGAGCCTTTGGAGCAGGCGCCCGAGGCCCTGCGTGCCCGCGCCGGCGGCTTCGTCGGCCTCGGTGCCGACGCCGCCTGGGATGCGATTGGTGCCCAGGCCCAGCAGGAACTCGATGCTCTCCTCGCCCGCGACCGCCGCCCACCTGGTCTGGACGTCCTGGCGGTCGGTGCCAAGGACCTCGACGCGCCGGCTGCCGAGACCGCGGGCGCGATTCGCGGCCTACTCGCCCACGCAGAGCGCCACCGCGAGTGGCACGAGGCCAACCAGCGTGCCAGCTTCGCCGCTCAGGGGCTGGGCTTGGTCGACCCCGAGCACCCCGAGGTATGCCCGTTCTGCGAGCGCTCGACCCTTGATGCCGTACGTCGCGACACCCTGGGAGCCGAGGCCGAGCAGACCAGCGGCCCCGCTCCCTCCGACCCGCGCGGTGGCTTGCGCGACGGGATCGCTGCGCTCAGCGGAGTCGGCCCGCTGAACGCTGATGCCGGCGACCTCCTCGTCGAGTCGCTGGGCGAGGGAGATGAGGTGGCGGCACTGGTGGCGGCCCAGGAGGAGCAGGACGCACTGGAGGATCTCCGCGTGCGCACCAAGCGGCTGGCCGACGCCGCCCTCGCCGCGTATGAGAGCGCCAGCCGCCCGCACGGCGACGCGAGCGCCCTGGAGGGGATGGTCACGGAGTTGCTCGGCGCGGTTGAAGAGATCGGCCAGCGACACGCGGCACTGCGGGCGGCGGTTGAGGCGCTTGTGCTGCGTTTGACCAAGCGCTTCTCGGGTCTCGATGAGGTCGACAAGAAGCGGATGGGTGCCCTTCAGATGGCGGTGCTCTTGGCCGAGAACGGCAGCGCGGTCGAGGCGGCGTGGCGCCTGCGCAGTCACCAGGAACAGCTGCGGTTCCTGGTCGCCGAGCTGGAGGCGGCCGAGAAGTCGCGGATGGCCGCGGCGCTGAAGACTCTGAGCGGCGACATCGCCCGCTACTACGAAGAGCTCAGCCCCGGCCACCACATCAAGATCTCGGGCATCACGATCCGCGATACCAAACGCCGCCAGGCCGCGCTGGCGGCGACCTCGCACGGCGAGCCGGTCAACCCGGTGACCATGTTCAGCGAGGCCGAGGGCAATTGCCTCGGACTAAGCCTCTACTTCTCCCAGCGCGTCGATCGCAACCCGGGCTGGCTGATGATCATGCTCGACGATCCGGTGCAGTCAATGGATAAGGGCCACGAAGAGGGCCTTATCCACCTGCTGGCCCGCATCAGCCGCGACCGTCAGGTCATCGTGATGACCCACGAGCGCCGATTCGCCACTCAGGTCGAGGCACAGTTTGCGGCCATCAACTCGTTCACCAAATACGTCTTCGAGCGTGGCAGCGGGCCGGACCCACAGATCGCCTTGGCTGAAGGCCGTCTGAGCGAACTGTTGAGATACGCGGAGGCCAACGCAGAGGGTGAGCTGGCGCGCAGAGAGTCGTGTGCGGGGGCGGTGCGAAAGGCAGTAGAGCGGTTCTGTCGCGAACTGGCGGCGGCGAAGGAGATCCGCCTGAAGAAGGGGATCTCGGTCGAGGACATGATTGATCGCCTACATGAGAACAAGGCGATCGACGACCTCGAGGTCGGGACGCTGCACCGCCTGCGCAAGTTCGGCAACCGGGGCTCCCATGAGGACGAATCGGTCAATCCAGCGACCTCGGCAATCCTCTCCAACATCAACGCGCTTCGCGGCTTGCAGGAAAAGCACCTGACCGCCGACCGCAAGCCCGACCTCCAGCTTCTTGCGGGCGGGGGCGAGTCACCGAAGGCGAGCGCCTGAGACGTCGCGTTTTCCCCAGGCCTTCTCCAACGGCCACTTGCTTCGGCGGATCCTCACGAGCCGTCGCTTGTTGCGATTGGAAGCTCACGAATGCGCAGGCGATCCCTCGTGAGGCTCACAATCGCTCCCTTCTCCAGATCTTTGGCGATCTGCGGCAGATTGGCCGCAATTAGCCCAGCCTGCTCGCTCGGGCGCAGATGATCAGCGGAACGCAAGAGCAGAACTGATGGCGACGCCAGCGAGCCCAAAGCCAGCAACGCCCCGAAGTCGGAATCCGCCGTAAGCAGAGTGCGTTCTTCTTTCGTCGCGGACTGCAGGATCTCTGGGTCGGCCGCGGTTAGCAGCCCGATGTCCGCGACGTGGATTGCGTCGTGCCCTGCCTCTTTGAGACGGCGTCCGACCTCGGGTGAGAGGTTCGCGTCGAGGAGCAGCTTCACGCTGCCGGCGCTACAACTGCCAGCTCGCGCTCCTGTGCAGCGGCTGCGGCGTATTCGAGCGCGGCGAGGACATCCTCGCGTTCCAGGTAGGGGTAGTCGGCCAGCAGCTCGTCGACGCTGGCGCCAGCGGCAAGCTGACCGAGCACCGCGCTGACGGTCACGCGGGTGTCGCGGATGCTGGGCAGGCCGCGCATCCGATTTGGATCTACGGTGATTCGCTCCTGGGCCATAGGGCAAGGGTACCTCGCCGCCACGCCCGCTACCTCGCCTGCGGGACCAATGCAAGGCGGAATCGGCCGGAATCGGCGCTAATCCGCACGCATCCATGGCATTTCAGGCACTAGTGCCCAAAACGGAGGCGATATGCGGGGATGGTTTGATTTGGTTTCGGGCTCTCGCGCCGAACCCGACCCGCCCAAGTGCAGGGCATTCCCGAAAAGCGGCTGATGGGATTCGAACCCACGACCTTCTGCATGGCAAGCAGACGCTCTAGCCAGCTGAGCTACAGCCGCACGAAGCGGCCAGTATAGCTGCGCGCTGTGGGAGGCTCGCGGCTGGGGCTTGTTGGCTTCTACCTAATACTTGGTATGCTGATCCTGTTCGTGACGCCTAGGGTCCGCGGCGGTTTCTCCCTCCCCCGCCGCGGGCTTGGGCGCCTCTACTCCTTGAGCTCTGCGAGCAGGTCCTGCAGATCGAGAGGGCGCGTGTGCATCGCCACCTTCTCTCCCGACGCCGGCGCTGGCCACTCCTCCTTGGGCCGGTCCCAGTAGAGCTCGATTCCGTTCTGGTCGGGATCGTCGAGGTAGAGCGCCTCGCTGACGCCGTGGTCGGAGGCGCCGCCGAGTGGCACTCTGTTGTCGATCAGGCGCTGCAGGGCGTCGGCGAGGGCCCGGCGCGTCGGGTAGCGGATCGCCAGGTGAAAGAGGCCGGTGCTGCCGGGCGGCGGCGGGCTGCCGCCCTTCGACTGCCAGGTGTTGAGGCCGATGTGGTGGTGGTAGCCGCCGGCCGAGACGAAGGCGGCTTCCTCGCCGAAGCGCTGCTGCAGCTCGAAGCCGAGCACGTCGCAGTAGAAGGCGAGGGCGCGGTCGAGGTCGGCGACCTTGAGGTGAACGTGGCCGATATCGACGCCGGGATCGATCGGCTCAGCCATCGAGCGCCTCGTTGACCAGGCGGTCCGCCTCGGCGTTGTGCTCGCGACGCACGTGGCGGATCGACCAGCTGTCGAACTCCCTCAGCGCCTTCTCCGCCTCCGCGTGGAGCTCACGCATCGTCGCGTCCTTGACCTTGTACTCGCCTTTGACCTGCTTGACGATCAGCTCGGAGTCGCCGACGAGCTCGACCTCACTGGCGCCCAGGGCAGCCGCTCGCTCGATTCCCAGCAGCAGCGCTTTGTACTCGGCGACGTTGTTGGTCGCCCGCCCGATCCGCTCGCCCCGCTCCTCCAGCACCCCCCCGTCGGTGTCCTGAACGACCGCGGCGATCGCCGCCGGCCCGGGGTTGCCGCGGGCACCGCCGTCGACGTTGACGACGACCTTCACCGGCGCCTCAGCCAGAAGGCGCGGCGGGCGGGCTGGCGCCCAGCGTCCCCAAAGAGGAGTCGCCCGCCCTTCCCTACCTTGGCATTCCAGTGGCGAGCGGAGCGATCAAGCTGCTCGACGTCCTCTCCCCTGGCCATCTCGAAGACCCCCCGCTGCCCATCGCCAAGGTCGACGCCCCACTGATACCAACAGAGCTCCCAGGCCACGGTGATCCTTACCTCGTTGGATGATCCGGCCGCAGCCCCTACAGAGACGGTGGGGCGCCCGAGACTGCGCGTCAGCCCGGAGACCTTGCGGCCAGCGGGACTCTCGTTGAAGAGCACGACCGCCTGCTCCAGCCTTCCCCCCGGCGCTTCCACCTGCCGCCGCCTGATGTTCGCTCCGGGGGCGGCTGGATCACGCTGATAGATGCTCACGCCCCAAAGCTAGTTCACCTCGCCCCCGGCCACCCGATTCAGGCGGTGGCTGAGACGACTCTTTCGGCGAGGTGCGCCGGCACCTCCTGGTAGCGATCGAAGTCGACCTCAAAATCGGCCCGGCCGCCGCTGATCGAGCGCAGGTCGGGCGCGTAGTCGAGCACCTCCGCCATCGGCACCTCGGCCCGCACCTCGGTGGCCGAGCCCTTCGGCTCCATTCCCAGCGGATGACCGCGGCGCGAGTTGAGGTCGCCGATCACGTCGCCGACGACGTCCTCGGGACAGCTCACCACGAGCCGCACAATCGGCTCCAGCAGCACCGGGTCCGCCGCTTCCATCGCCTCCTTGAAAGCCATCGCGCCAGCGATCTTGAAGGCCATCTCCGAGGAGTCGACGTCGTGGTGTTTGCCGTCGACCAAGCGCACCCGCACGCCCTTGACCGGGTAGCCGGCAACGGTGCCGTGTGCCATCGCCTCTTCGATCCCCTTCTCGACCGCGGGAATGAAGCCGCCGGGGATCGCCGCGCCCTTGATCTTGTTGACGAACTCGAGCCCGGCCCCATTTTCGCTCGGCTCGATCTCGATCTGGCAGTCGGCAAACTGGCCGCGGCCACCCGACTGCTTCTTGTAACGGGCGTGGGCGCTAGCTGGCTGGCGGATCGACTCCAGGTAGGGCACGCGCGGCGGGTGCAGCTCGATCTCGACCCCGAAGCGACGCTTCATCCGCGCCACGATCACCTCAACGTGGACCTGGGTGAGGCCGGCGATGATCTGCTCGCCGGTCTGCGCGTCGCGGTGCACGTCGAGGGTCGGATCTTCCTCGGTGAGGCGGCGCACCGCGGCGGCGGCCTTCTCCTCATCGCCCTTGGACTTCGGCTCATAGGCAAAGGCCATCACCGGGTTGGGCAGGTCGAGCGGCTCAAAGCCGACCCCCTCCGGCCCGGTGCAGAGCACGTCGCCGGCGCGGGTCTCCTTCAGCTTGGCGACGGCGCCGATGTCCCCGGCGCCGAGCTCCGGGCACGGCCGCAGCTCCTTGCCGAGCGGCTGGCCGAGCTGGCCGATCCGCTCTTTTTGGCCGCGGCTGACGTTGAACGCCTGCGAGTCCGAGGCGAGCGTGCCGCGGTAGACGCGGAAGAGGTTGACCCGGCCGGTGTAGGGGTCGGCGAGGGTCTTGAAGACGTAGGCGACTAGTGGGCCCTGCTCGTCGGGTTCGATCTCGATCGCCTCGCCGTCGGGCCCGCTCGCGGGCACGGCGCCGCGCATCGCCGGCGAGGGCAGGTCCTCGACCAGCGCCTCGAGCAGACGGCCGGTGCCGAGGTTGGCGGTCGCGACCCCGCAGGTAACGGGAAAGATCTGCCCCGCCGTGACACCCTGCTTGAGCACCCGCACGATCTCGTCGTGGTCGATCTCCTCGCCGTCGAGATAGCGCTCCATCAGCTCGTCGGAGTTCTCCGCCACCTCGTCCATCAGCCGCTCGCGGTACTCCGCGGCCCGCTCGCGCAGCTGCTCGGGAATCTCGACCTCGCGCGCGGCCCCGGGCCCAACTTCGTCGTAAAGGAAGGCCTTCTGGTCGATCAGGTCGATCACCCCACGCACCTCGTGCTCTGCGCCAATCGGGATCTCGGTGGCGACGACGTGGGCGCCGAAGGCGGCCTTGAGCGAGTCGAGCACGCGATAGAAGTCGGCCCATTCGCGGTCGAGCATGTTGACGAAGACCAGCCGCGCCAGCCCCTCGGCGTCGGCGCGCCGCCAGAGGCGCTCGGTGTTCACCTCGACCCCCATCACCCCGTTGACGACGACCACCGCGGCGTCGGCGACACGCAGGGCGGCGATCGCGTCGGCGACGAAGCTCGGCTCGCCCGGAGTGTCGATCAGATTTATCTCACGATCGGCGTGCTCGAAGCATGCCAGTGAGGCGTTGATCGAGAGTGAGCGCTCCTGCTCATCGGGCTCATGGTCGGAGACGGTCGTGCCGTCCCCAACCGTTCCGAGCCGCTTCACCGCGCCGGCCTCGAAGAGCATCGCCTCGTGCAGGCTCGTCTTGCCGCAGCCCCGGTGCCCTACCAGGGCAACATTGCGAATCCGGTCTGCCGCCTTATGAGGCACACAGTTGAAGGTACTCGGCGCGGCTCAGAACTCAACCGGGATAAGTACGGGTCAGGCGGCGGTCTGCAGGCCGGACTTGAGGCGCATCACGGCCTTGGTGTGGAGCTGTGAGACGCGCGACTCGGTGACCCCGAGGACCTCGCCGATCTCGCGCAGGGTCAGGTTCTCGTAGTAGTAGAGGGCGACGACTAGCTGCTCGCGCTCGGGCAGCGAGGAGATCGCCTCCGTGAGGCGGTCCTTGACCTCGCTGCTGGCAAGCGACTCCTGCGGGTCCTCGGCGCGCGGGTCGGAGATCGTGTCGAGCAGGGAGACCTGGTCACCGGAGGAGTCCGAGACGGTCCAGAGCTCATCCAGCGCGTAGACCGAGGAGTTGGCGATCTCCAGCAGCGAGGTCTGCAGTTCCTCCTCGCTGACGTCGAGGCGGGCGGCGAGCTCGGCCTCGCTTGGGGCGCGCTGAAGCTCGTGCTCGAGCTTGGCCTGGGCCGCCTCGATTTCACGGGCGCGGGAGCGGACCGAGCGCGGCACCCAGTCGAGCGAGCGCAGCTCGTCGATGATCGCGCCGCGGATCCGGGTCATCGCGAAGGTCTCGAACTTGATCCCGCGCTCGGGCTCAAAGCGCTCGATCGCGCCGATCAGCCCCATCAGACCGTAGGAGATCAGGTCGGCGTCATCGACGTGAGAGGGCAAGCCGGCCCCGAGGCGGCCGGCGACGAACTTGACCATCGGCGAGTAGGCCACGACCAGGCGCTCACGCGCGCCCGCGTCGCCTTCCTCCTTGTAGCGGCGCCAAAGATCGCGCAGCTCCACCTCTTTTACGCCGGTTTCCATCTAATTCCCCTGCATCCTAAGGTCGCTGACAAGTAATTGCCGCTCATGCGCGCGGATGGGTGGCCGCATACGCGTCGCGGAGGCGAGCCGCATCGACCCGAGTGTAGACCTGTGTGGTCGAGATCGAGGCGTGGCCGAGCAGCTCCTGGATCGTGCGCAGGTCCGCCCCGCCCTCGAGCAGGTGGGTGGCGAAGCTGTGGCGCAGCGAGTGCGGTGAGACGCCGGCGGCCAGCGCCGCTTCCCGCACCCAGAGCCCGAGGCGGCGGGTGACGTCGGAGTTGGAGAGCCGCCTGCCGCTCTTGGAGAGGAAGAGCGCCTGCTCGCGCGGATCGGCGGTGAGCGCGTGGCGACCGCGCTCGCCGTAGCGGCGCAGGGCCTGCTGCGCCGGCTCGCCGACCGGCAGCAGCCGTTCCTTGTTGCCCTTGCCCAGAACCCGCAGCTGCTCGGTCTCGAAGTCGAGCGCGCCGACGTCGAGGGTGACGATCTCCTCGCAACGCAACCCGCAGGAGTAGGCAAGCTCGAGCATCGCCCGGTCGCGCAGCTCCAGCGGCGTGCGAGCGGGAATCCGCTCCAGCAGGTCGCGCACCTGTTCGACCGTGAGAACGCGCGGCAGCTTTTCCTCCCGCTTGGGACTGGAGACGAGGTCGGCCGGGTTCTGCCCAATCCGCTCGGTACGGACGAGAAAGTCGAAGAGCCCGCGTACGGCGGCCAGCTTGCGCGCGACCGTGGCCGGCGCTGCCCCGTCCGACGAGAGCCCAGCGGCAAAGCGCCGCACGTCGCGATGGCGAATCTCGCCGGGGGCTCGCTCTCCCGCCCACTCGATGAACTGCCCGAGATCGACTCCGTAGGCCTTGCGGGTCCGCTCGGCCGCGCCGCGACCCCGCAGGTCGCGGTCATAGGCGGTCAGCGCTTCCCCCCAGTCCATGGGGAGAGTTTCGCCGCCCGCCCGCGCGAGCCTCTTAACCGATGTAAATCGGAGTTCCTACTTCAACCTGGTCGTACAGCTCTTCGACGTCGGGGATCGACATCCGCACGCAGCCGTGCGAGGCGGCGGAGCCGAGCGATTCGGTCTCTTCGGTGCCGTGAATCCCAGCGCCTTCGAAGATCGCCATCCAGCGTGCCTTGATCGGATCAGCTGGGCCCGGCGGGATCACCTGGCCGGCCAGGTCGCCCGCCCAGGCGGAGTCGGGAACGTGCCAGGAAGGGTTCACCTGCTTTTCCTGGATGTGGTAGAGCCCGGCAGGGGTTTCAAGGCCTTCCTGGCCGACCGCGACGGTGTACGTTTTCGCCAGCTTCAGGTCCTTCCAGAGCCGCAGGGTGAAGGTTGAGCGGTCGAGGGTGAGGTAGGACGGATAGGCGGAGGCGACTTCCTCGGTCGTCACTTCCGGTTTCGTCGCGTGGGTACGAGCGGAGACCGTGTGGTCGGCGTCGGCGTTGAGCACCGCGGCCTCTAGCTGGCGGGTGAGCAGGTTGTCGCGCAGCTTGCGGCCGTTCTTCGCCGCCACCACATTGAGCGAGTCGGAGCTCGGTTCGACCGTCGCGTCCTGGGCTTCGCGTTCGACCTTGTTCGCGACCTTGCGCACAAAGCGGTTGATCGCCGGCTTCGAGTAGCTGACGTCGGCGCCGATCTGCTTGTCGACGCTGCCACCGGTGACGTAGCGGACCAGGCGCCCGGGGAAGCCGCCGTCGCGGCTTTCGGCGACCGCTTCTTCGACCGCGGCATCGATGTCTGCGTGGACCTCGAGGTTCTTGCCCGGCAGCGTCCAACTCTTGCCGTCATAGCCGACCCGCAGTGAGTGCTTGAGCGGCCCGAGTAGCTGCCGGCTAACCGCCTGCTTGGCTTCCGCTTCACTCATGCCGCCGACGTCCACGCCACCGACGCTGACGCCATCGGCGATCTTGTCCTTCTCCGAGCTGTCATAGGCGTAGCCGACAGCGACGCCTAGAAGCAGCAGCCCGACGAGGGCGATCACCACAATTTGAGTCTTCCGCCCCATCACCTTTCCCCAACGATCGGCAAATATCTGGCCGAACCTGACCTACGCAAGAGTGTAGGCAGACGGATCATTCGGCCCAAATACTCAGATCACCTGCAAATCCACGTCCGACAGATTGACGGCCGCTGCGGATATCTTTCACGTCGTGCCGCCGAAAGCCAGCAAGGACACGGTCCGCAAGGAAGTCTGGAAGGCGATGGACCGCGAGGGTGTCTCGCGCTTCCCCGGCGCCGAGGGGCGCATCCCCAACTTCGCCGGGGCAAAGATGGCGGCGGAAAAGCTCGCCGGGCACCGCCTCTGGCGGCGTGCCCGGGTAATCAAGGCGAACCCCGACTCACCGCAGACCTACGCGCGCCGCATCGCCCTCGAGGAGGGCAAGATTGTGATCATGGCGGTGCCGCGCCTGCGCGACCCGCACCCCTTTCGCGTCCTCGACCCGAAAAAGCTCTCCAAACGCGCGGTCAAAGAGGCGGCGACGATCAAGGGTGCGCTCAAACACGGTCGCGTAGTCGCCCTCGACGAGCTGCCCGAGATCGACTTCGTGCTCTGCGGCTCGGTCGCGGTGAACCTCAGCGGCGCCCGCGTCGGCAAGGGCGGCGGCTACTCCGACCTCGAGTACGGGGTGCTGATCGACGCCGGCAAGATCGACGGCCACACCACGGTGGCGACAACCGTGCACCCGACCCAGGTCCTGCGCCGCCACCTGATGATGACCTCGCACGACCTCCCGGTCGACGTGATCGCGACGCCGCGCGCCGTGATCGAGGTCGAGCGTCAGTACGAGCGCCCGCGCGGAATCCTCTGGGACCACCTGCAGCCGCCACAGATCCGCGAAATTCCCATACTCGAACGTATGGGCTATGCCTGACGATTACGGGGACTTAGATCCCGACTGGTTGAAGATCGACTGGCGGCCGCACGTTCACCGGCTCGAGCTACCGGGGGCGTCGGTCAACTACGCGGAGATCGGCGAGGGCGAGCCGATCGTTTTCGTCCACGGCCTCACAAGCTCCTGGCAGGCCTGGCTTGAAAACATGCCCCACTTCGGCCGCACTCACCGGGCCATCGCCCTCGACCTGCCCGGCTTCGGCGCCAGCCCGATGCCGTCCTGGCCGATCGACATGCCCGCCTACGGGCGCCTGCTGCACGACTTCTGCGAAAAGCTGGAAATCGGCCGCGATGCCACCCTGGTCGGCAACTCGATGGGCGGCTTGGTCGCCGCTGAGGCGGTGCTCGCAGAGCCGAGCCGCTTCAACCGCCTGGTCCTGGTCTCGGCGGCGGGCTTCATCAACACCTGGCTCCCGCACGAGCGTGGCAAGGCGACCTCGCACGCTTGGAACACCTTCGGCCGCCCCTTCGGCGCCGCCGCGCGCTTCTTCGTCACCCACAGCCGCGCCCGCTACCTGATGTTCCGCTTCGCGATCCGCTATCCGGGCCGCCTGCGCAAGGAGCTGCTCTGGGAGCAGATGGCCTCAGGTGTCCCCTGCCCCGGCTTCGCCGACGCGCTCGACGCGGTGATCGAATACGACGCCCGCGACCGCCTCGAAGAAATCCAGATCCCGACGATGATCGTCTGGGGCACCGATGACTGGGTAATCCCCTCCGCCGCCGCGCTTAGCTACAACCGCCGCATCCCCCACTCGCGCCTGGAGATCTTCGAGCACACGGGACACGTGCCGCAGCTGGAGCGACCGGTTCGCTTCAACGCCGTTCTGGATGAGTTCCTCGAGGTCAACTCGGACTGAGGGCCGAGTCGAGCCCGACTACGCGGTGACGGCGCCTTCAGACGCCGATGAGACGGTGGCGGCGTACTTGGCCATCACGCCCTTGCCGAAAGGCGAGGGAGGGGACTCGTAGTCCGCCACCCGTTTGGCGATCTCCTCATCAGAGAGATCGACGTCGAGGCGACGGTTGTCGATGTCGACTGTGATCTCGTCGCCCTCGCGGATCGCGGCGATCGGGCCGCCCCTGGCGGCCTCGGGCGCTACGTGGCCGATCATCAGGCCGCGGGTGGCGCCGGAGAAGCGGCCGTCGGTGACCATCGCCACGCTCTCCCCCAGGCCCTCGCCGACGATCGCCGCGGTCACCTGCAGCATCTCGCGCATGCCGGGGCCGCCGACCGGGCCCTCGTTGCGGATCACGACGACGTCGCCGGGGTTGATCTGTTGATCCTTGACCGCGCGGTAGCAATCCTCTTCTGAGTCAAAGACGCGTGCCGGCCCAGTCTGCTGGGTGCGCTCGGTGCCGGCGAGCTTGACCACGGAGCCCTCGGGGGCGAGGTTGCCGCCGAGGATCGCCAGGCCGCCCTCCGGGCTCTTTGGGTCGCCCAGCGGGCGGACGACTTCCTGCCCAGGCGCCTCGCTCGCCCCCGCCGCGACCTCGCCGATCGTCTTGCCGGTGACGGTGATCGCGTCCTCGTGCAGGCGGCCCGCTTCGGCCAGGCGCTTGAGAATCACCGGCACGCCGCCGGCCGCGTAAAGGTCGGTGGCGACGAAGCGGCCGCCCGGCTTGAGGTCGGCGAAGAGCGGCGTGGCGCGCGAGATCCGCTCGAAGTCGGCCATCGTCAGCTCGATCTCGAGCTCCTTGGCCAGCGCGATCAGGTGCAGGACCGCGTTGGTCGAGCCGCCGGAGGCGCAAACGCAGGCGGCGGCGTTTTCCAGCGAGTCACGGGTGATCACCTTGCTCGGCCTGATGTCCTCGACCAGGACGTTGAGGACCAGCTCGCCGATCCGCTCCGCCACCGTGCCCTTCTCGTCGTCTTCGGCCGGGACCATCGCCGAGCCACCGGCGCTGACCCCGAGCGCCTCGAAGGCGCAGGCCATCGTGTTGGCGGTGAACTGACCGCCGCAGGCACCGGCACCGGGGCTGGCGACGCCCTCGAGCTCGTTCAGTTCCTCGTCGCTCATGTCGCCGGCGTTGTGGGCGCCCATCGCCTCGAAGATGTCGAGGATGGTCACGTCGCGGCCGTGCCAGTGGCCGGGAGCGATCGAGCCGCCGTAGAGGACGACGGAGGGCACGTCGAGGCGGGCGAGCGCCATCGCGCAGCCGGGGATCGTCTTGTCGCAGGCGCAGAGGGCGACGATCGCGTCGAACTGGTAGCCGCGCGCCATCAACTCGATCGAGTCGGCGATCACCTCGCGACTGACCAGCGAGGCCTTCATCCCCTGCGTTCCCATCGTGATCCCGTCCGAGATCGCGACAGTGTTGAACTCGAGCGGCGTGCCGCCGGCTGCGCGAACGCCCTCCTTGACGTGCTCGGCGAGGCCGCGCAGGTGGAAGTTGCAGGAGTTCGCCTCGGCCCAGGTGTTGGCGATGCCGATCGTCGGCCGGCTCAGCGCCTCGTCGTCATAGCCGACGCCCTTCATGTAGGCGCGCGAGTGGGCCCGGTCGGGGCCATCGAAGAGGGCACTCGAGCGGGGACGGGGAAGCTTGGTCGTGGTGGCGCCGTTTGAGCTCATGGCCAAAATCTACTGAGGCAGTCCAGAGGTCAGGTCGAAGACATCTACCGGCCCCGGCCCCTCGCCGATCTCGCGCAGGCCGGAAGCCACCGCGGCGGAGGCAACCTCTCGTGCCTTGCGCGCCGCCTCGAGCGGAGTCTCGCCAAGCGCCAGGTAGGCGGCCAGGGCCGAGGAATGGGTGCAGCCGGAGCCGTGCGCGGCGCCGTCGGCGTGTCGTTCGCCGGGGATCTCGGCCGACTCGCGACCGTCAAAGAAGAGGTCGATGACGCGCTCGCTGTGACCGCCGGTCACGACCACCGCGTGGGAACCCAGCGCCCGCACCTCGCGGGCCAGGTCCTCCTGGGAGTCCTGCCCGCCACCACCGCTGAGCACGCGCGCCTCGGGGATGTTGGGCGTGACCACCGTCGCCAGCGGCAGCAGGCGCTCGACCAACGCCGAGCGCGCCTCCTCATCGAGCAGCACCGCGCCGCTCTCGGCGACCATCACCGGATCGATCACCACCGGCGCGTCACCGACGAAGCGCAGCGCCTCGACCACCGCCTCGACCGTCTCGGCTGTGCCGAGCATCCCGATCTTCACCGCCGCGACGCCGATGTCTTCGGCGACGGCGCCGACCTGGGCGACGATCATCTCCGGCGAGACCGTTTCAATCGCCTCGACACCGACCGTGTTCTGCGCCGTGATCGCGGTAATCGCGGTCATCCCGTGCACGCCGCAGCGCGCAAACGCCTTCAGGTCGGCCTGGATCCCGGCACCGCCGCCGGAGTCCGACCCGGCAATCGAGAGTACGGCTGGAATCGAGGTCGAGGACACGGTCGCAGCCTAGATGGCGGGTGCCGAGAGCAGCGTTCGCGAATACACACCTACGAGTGAACAGGAGACGTAGCCGAGGGCCTCCAGGGTGGCCAGCGCCGAGGCGGCCTCGGCGCCGTCGAGGTCGAGCGCGGCGGCGATCGCGTCGCTGGTTTCCGCCCCACGCTCCAGGACAGCCAACACCTCACGCAGCCGCGCGTCCAGGTCAGCGCCAACCCGCTCCGCCTTGCGGACTCCCGGGCCGAGCATCGCGTCGAGCACGTCCTGTCCGTCGCGAATCAGGCAGGCACCACCGGCCAGGAGGTCATTCGTGCCGGCCGAGGCGCGCGAGTTGACCGGGCCGGGCACCGCACCGAGATCGCGGCCGAGATCGGCGGCGAGGTCGGCCGTGATCAACGAACCGGAGCGCTGCGCCGCCTCGACGACCACGGTCATCCCGGCCAGGGCCGCCATGATCCGGTTGCGGGCCGGAAAGGTCCAGCGCCATGCCCCGGTGCCGGGCGGCAGCTCGGAGAGGACGAGGCCGCGCTCGCAGATCCGCCGCCAGAGCGATCGGTGCGAGGCCGGATAGGCCATATCGGCGCCGCAACCGAGCACGGCGACCGTGGTGTCGGCTTCAAGCGCGCCGCGATGCGCGCAGGCGTCGATGCCGAAGGCGAGGCCGCTGGTAACGAGCAGGCCGGCGGCGGCCAGTTCGCGACCGAGTTCACGCGCCATCTCGCGACCGTAAGTGCTGGCCCGCCGCGCGCCCACGATCGTCACCGTCTCCTCCGGCGCAAGCCGTTCGAGCAAGCCCGGATCCCCGCGCCCGATCAGCACCCAGGGGGCGTCGGCCGCGTCGCCCAGCCCAGGTGGAAAGGCTGGGTCGTGGCGGCAGCAGGCCCAGCAGTGGGCGGCCAGCAGGTCGGAGCGGAGCCGCTGCTCCGGCACCGCACTGACCTCGGCGAGCACCTGGACGGCGATCTTGGGCGCGGCCGCGGCAGCAAGGTCCTCGTTGCAGAGCCGCAGGAGTTCCGGTGAGCGCGAGCCAGGGGCAGCGCTGGAAATTTTTTCGATGTAGGGCGCCAGGTGGGCGAGCAGCCGCGCCCGGCGCAGGCAGTCGGCGCAGGCCGTCGGCTCGTTCACTCGCTGTCCCGCCGCCGCAACTGCAGGGCCTGGGCAACCTGCTCGTGACCGACCGCCTCGCTGTCGGCGAGGTCGGCGACCGTTCGAGCCAAGCGCAGAACGCGGTCGTGAGCGCGACCGCTGAGGCGGCGGCGCGAGTAGGACTCCGCCAGCAGCGTGGCGGCGCTCGCCTCGAGCGTGCACTCGCGCACCTCCGCGGCGGTCATCTCGGCATTGCTACGGCCAGCCCCCAGCCTGCGTTCCTGGCGCTCGCGCGCGGCAACCACCCGCTCGCGAACCGCCTCAGAGGGCTCCCCGGCCGGTCCGCCGATCTCCTCGGCGCTGGGCTGGCGGATCGCGGCAAGCACGTCGATGCGATCGGCAAGCGCGCCGCTCAGCCTCGCCTGGTAGCGGCGCACCGCCAGCGGCGCGCAAGTGCACTCGGGGTCGCTCTCGCCCCGACCGCAGGGACAGGGATTTGAGGCGGCAACGAGCATGAAGCGGCACGGCAATTGCCGCCAGGCACCGGCCCGGGCCACAGCAACCCAACCGCTCTCAAGTGGGGCCCGCAGCGCCTCCAGGGTGTCGCGGCGAAACTCGCAGAGCTCATCCAAAAAAAGCACCCCGCGATGCGCCAAAGTCGCCTCGCCCGGGCCCGGCGGGTTGCCGCCGCCGACCAAGCCCGCCGGGCTGATCGTGTGATGGGGAGAGCGAAACGGCCTGCCGCCCGCGCCTGCACCGAGCCTGCCGCAGACACTGGCGATCCGCGCCACCTCGAGCGCCTCGCCCGCCGCCAGCGGCGGCAGGATCGAGGGCAGGCGACTCGCGGCCAGCGACTTGCCGGCCCCGGGCGGGCCAACCATAAGCAGGCTGTGACCGCCCGCCGCAGCGACCTCGAGCGCGTAACGCAGGTGGCGTTGGCCGCGCAGGTCGGCAAGGTCCGGCAGCGTCTCCCCCTGGCGACGATCGAGCGACATCGGGCGCGGCCGTGGCGGCGTCCACTCCCCCGCGGCGAGGGCCGCGACCTGACCAAGGCTCTCGAGGCAGATCACCTCGAGGCCTTCGACAAGGGCCGCCTCAGCGCCGTTCTCCGCCGGCACAACGATTGCCTCACAACCTCGCTCGCGCGCCGCCTCAGCGATCGCCAAGACGCCAGGGACCGCTCGCACCGATCCGTCGAGGGCGAGCTCGCCCACCATCGCGATCGAGCCGGAGAGCTCGAGCTGCCCCGAGGCGGTGAGCAGGGCGACTGAGATCGCCAGGTCGAGACCGGGGCCCGCCTTGCGCAGGCTGGCGGGCGCGAGGTTGGCGACGATGCGCCGCAGCGGAAACTCAAAGCCGCAGTTGACCAATGCCGCCCGCACCCGCTCGCGGGCCTCGCGCACCGCCGCATCGGGTAGACCGACGACGGAGAAGGCCGGCAATCCGCGGTGGACGTCGACCTCGACCCGCACCGGCCGCGCCGA
>DATMIH010000110.1:0-12828 GCA_035554595.1 Solirubrobacterales bacterium | reverse complement strand
GAGCAGGCCTACGTGGTCGTGCGCGGCGCCGGCACGATGTCGGTGGCGGGTGATACCCAGCAGGTTGCCGAGGGCGACCTGATTCTGGTCCCGCCCGCAACCGAGCACGCGGTCGCCAATAACGGCGACGGCGAGTTCGCCTGCATCTCGGTGCAGTCGCCGCCGGTTGCCGCGGCGGAGCTCTACAGCGACCAGCTTGCTGAGGTAGCCGGCTACGACGAAGAGGAATGAGCGGCGAGAGGCGGCGCATTTCGGCGTCCTCGGTCGCTCGCGTGCAGAGCACGCCACGCTTCCTGCGTTCTTGAACTGCTTGCCTCTCGCCGCTCATTCACGTTTGACTTTCTTTTGAGATAGCGCGCCACGGGCGCGTCGGGACGGGTCAGGGTTCGGCGGGTGCCTGATCTCTCGCGCTCCCAGATTGCCGTCTACGGCGCTATCGCTGTTGCGCTGCTGCTGCTCGGTGCGCGGGCGATTCGCGCAGAGGGCACCAGCGCTGAGGTCGGCTCGTCGTACTCATCTGACGGCGGCGATTACTCGTCTGACGGCGGCGAGGAATTCAGCATCGACAACAGTGGATCGGGTGGTGATCTCGTCGTCGACGTAACCGGCGCGGTGGCACGCCCGGGCGTCTACCGGCTGCCGGCGGGGGCGCGGGTGACCGATGCGGTCGAGCGGGCCGGGGGGGCGAGCGGCGGCGCTTTGCTGGAAGCGATCAACCTTGCCGCGCGCCTAGCCGACGGGCAGCAGGTCGTGGTGCCGAAGCGGGCACCGGCCGGCGCACCGCTCGCGGCCGGTGCCGGGGCGGCCGAAGAAGGGCCGATCAGCCTCGGCACGGCGACGGTCGAGCAACTCGACACGATCGACGGCATCGGCCCGGTCACCGCGCAGGACATCATCGAGTTCCGCGACGAACACGGCGGCCTCTCCTCGATCGACCAGCTCGACCAGGTAAGCGGGATCGGGCCGGCGACGATGGAGTCGCTGCGTGCCCGCCTGCAGCCCTGAGCGGTGATGCGGGGCGGTCGGCCGAGCGCGGTGGTCGTGCTTGGGCTACTCCTCGTGGTTGCCCTGGCCCTCGGCCATCGCGACCAGATCCGCGCTCGCGCCGAGCGGGCCCTGGGCAGCGATATGCCCGCCCGCGAGGCGGCGTTGGCTCGCGGTTTCGTCCTCGGCGAGGACGAGCGCATCGACCCCGTCACCGTCGAAGACTTCCGCCGCGCTGGCCTCAGCCATCTGCTGGCGGTCTCCGGGCAGAACGTGGCGCTGCTCGGCCTGCTGGCGATGCCGCTGCTGGCGTTGCTCGGCATGCCTCTGCGCGCTCGCCTGCTCTGGATCGTCGCCGCGATCGCTGTCTACGTTCCGCTCGCTGGTGGTGGCCCCTCGATCGTGCGGGCCGGCGTGATGGGCGCGCTGACCCTGCTGGCGACCTTTGCCGGCCGCCGCGCCTCGCGTCTCTACACGCTGGCGATTGCCGCGATCGTCACCCTCGCGATCGATCCGCGGATCGGCGCCGACATCGGCTGGCAGCTCAGCTTCGCTGCCGTGCTCGGCATCCTCGCGATCGCTCGTCCGCTGCGGGGGGCACTCGCCTCGCGGCTTGGAGCAGGCGGCTTGCGTGGACCCCTGGCCGAGGGCGCGGCGGTGACCGTTGCCGCCACGCTTGCCACCGCGCCGCTGATCGTCTTCCACTTCGGCGAACTCTCGACCGTGAGCCTCGTCGCCAACTTGCTGGCGCTGCCCGCGGTTGCGCCGGCGATGTGGCTCGGCATGCTCAGCTCGATCGGGGCGCAGGTCCCCGGTTTTCCGGCGACCGTCCCGAACGCGATCGCCGCGCCCCTGCTCGCCTACATCGCCGCCGTGGCGAGCTGGTGCGCACGGCCACGCTGGGCGCTCCTGGAAGTGGAGATGGGCGTTCGCGGCCTCCTCGCTTCCTATCTAGTCCTGGTGGGAGCGGTGATCGCCCTTCCGGCGCTGTTGCGCCGGCGCCGCATCGCGGCGCTTCGCCGCGCACGAATCCCCGGCAATCCAGGCTGCAACGTTTTCCGGTCGCCCCAGAGCTGTAAAACGTTGCACCGACGTCGGGGTGTGCCAGTGGTTGGGGCCGTCCTCGTGGTTGCGGTCGTGCTGGTGCGTCTGGGCGGCGCTGCTGGCGAGTCATCGGTTCCGCCGAGTGCCGGCCTGCGCATCGAGGTGCTCGATGTCGGCCAGGGCGACGCGATCCTCCTCCAGCCGGCGGCAGCACCGGCGGTCCTGGTCGACGGGGGCCCGCCCGGGGATGACCTCCTCGCCGCCCTCGATGAGGCCGGCGTCGATTCGCTCGGTATCGCCGTCGTCACCCACGAACAGTCCGACCATGCCGGCGGCATCCAGGAATTGCTCGAGCGACATTTCCCAGTCGGCCGGTTGCTCTACGCGCGCCTCGGTCGTCGTTTGCGAGCCGAGGCCGAGGCCGCTGGTGCCGGGCCCGTTCGGGTTGCAGCCGGGGATGCCATCGACTCCGGGCCGTTGCGGCTCAGGGTCCTCTGGCCGCCGCCCGAGCTGCTCGAGCAACCGCTGACGGGCGCCGACCCCAACACCCAGGCTGTCGTCCTCCTCGTACGTTGGCGATGGTTCTCAATGCTGCTCACTGCGGACGCAGAGGCGGGGGAAGTGCCGATCGACCCGGGACCGGTCGACGTCCTCAAGGTCGCCCATCACGGCAGCGAAGACCCGGGCCTCGGCTCCCTGCTCGATCGCACGACGCCACGGCTCGCGGTGATCTCGGTCGGCTTCGGCAACCCTTACGGACATCCGGCTGCCGGCACCCTGGCCGAGCTCGCCCAACACGGGGTGCAAACGCTGCGAACGGACAGACGTGGGAGTATTGAGATGGATGTGGATAAGAATTCTTTCGTGGTCCGGGCAAGCGGCTGAGACCGCCCAACGGATGGCCGAGGCAAAACTGGGGTTTCCTCGCCATAGACCTCTTGCTCACCGCAGCCGGGGCCGATGGACGTAAAGGTGACCTCCAAGGTTCGACATGCGTTGACGCAATCACTGGGTGGTCTCAGCCTGGCTGAGGGCAGCATGCTGCTGCGGCTGCGCCGCGCCTCAATCGCGATGCTCGGTCTTGTCGGGGCTGTCGGTCTCGGCTTGGTCTTCTTCATCTCACAGATCGGCTGGCCGGGAGTCCTCAGCGGACCCCTGCCTGGAGCCCCAACCCGCGTCGGCACCGTTCACGACGCGATCGCCCTGACCCATTCCGGGCCCGCGATTGCGACCGCGAGGCCGGCCACCGTCAGCGCCGGCCAAGGCGCAGGCCGCGCGGCGCATCGCGGTTCCGGCTCCTCAGGCGGTGGTTTCCAGGTCGGCCACTCCAAGCAGCCGAAGGGCAGCGAGGAAGTGCATCCAGGCCATGGCACCAACCAGCCGAGCTCCTCACAGCCAGCTCCCGCGCCGGAACCGGTGACGCCGGCACCCGCGCCCGCGGCAACGCCCACGGTTGCGAGCTCGCCACCGGCGAGCGCGAGCGAACCGGTCACTGCGAGCTCCAACTCGAAGACGAGCGAAGCCGCGGTGGCGAAGGCGATCAGCGACAACAGCAAGTCGGCAGCGGCGACAGCGACGAAGTCACAGGCCCAGAAGTCGGCGAAGGACCAGGGTGCCTCGTCTGGCCCGACGAAGTCGAGCGAAGCTTCGAGCGCCAAGGCCAAACGCGACGAAAGCGTCGCCAAGACCAAAGCGAAAGCTCCGCCGCCCGCGCCCGCGCCGGAAAAGAGCGCGCCGGCGCCAAGCCCCGCGGCGGCAAAGGAAGCCGCCGACGCCGCAAAGGCCAACCAGGCCGCTCACTAGACTCGGCCGCGATGGCGGCCCTGGCTTCTCTGTACCTGATCGCCGGCACCGATCAGGCGAAGATTGATGCGACGCGCGCCCGCTTGCGGGCACGCGCCGAAGGCGATGGCGGCGCCGGCGCGCTTGAAGTGTTCGAGGCGAGCGAGGGCAGGGGCTCACCTGATCACGAGGCGCTGCTGGCGGCGATCCCGGCGATGTCACTGACAGAGACGCGGCGCTATCTACTCGCCGATGGTGTCGATCGCTGGCGCGATCGCCAGTTGACCGCGGTGGCCGATGCGATCGGCGCCCTGCCGCCCGATCTGACCGTGGTGTTGATCGCGCGCGCCAAGGCGCCGGCCAAGCTGGCGAAGGCGGTCAAGGCTGCGGCGGGGGAGATCCACGAATTCGAGGCGCCCAAGCCGCGCGAGATGCCGCGCATCCTGGTTGGCGACGCAAGGCGCCTCGGCTTCTCGCTCGAGCCCGCAGCTGCCCGCATCCTCGTCGATCGCATGGGCACGAGTCCGGTCCGACTTCACAACGAGCTGGAACGTCTAGCGTTGTGGGCCGGGGAGGGGGGCGCGGTTTCCGCCGCTGACCTCGAAGCGATGGTCTCCGACACCTCGGAGGCGGCGGTCTGGGCGCTCTCGGACGCGATGCTCGAACGCAACCCGGCGAAGGCGGCCTCGTTGGCCGAGCGGCTGATCTCCCAGGGCGAGAACGTCACCGGCCTCATTTACGGCCTCGCCTCGCGATTGCGCAAGGCCTGCGCCGCGGCTGCCCAGCTCGAGCAGGGCATACCGGCGAAGCAGGTGGAATCGGGCCTCGGCATGCACCCCTACGCGGCCAAGCAGCTGGTTGCGCGGCTCGGCAGGACCAATGTCGACGCCCTAGGCGCTGCGACTGGGGCGCTCGCGGATCTGGAGGTCTGGTGCCGAGGAGGTGCCGACTATGGCGACAACTTGGCGCTGACGCTCGCTATTCGCAAAATGACGGTCTGACTAAGGCCGTGAAAACCAAGCAGCTCAAGGACGAGCGAGGGAGCGTGCTCTGCACGTGACCGAGCGAGGACGCCGAGATGCGCCGGTTTGCAGCGGCCTACGCTCGGGTTACAGCGATACGTGAAGCGCGGGACTTCTTGCGGGCACCGGTGTTCTTGTGCATGGCGCCCTTCTGCACGGCCTTGTCGATCTTGGAGACGAGCGTCTTGTGCTCGGCCTCGACCTTGGCCGTATCGCCGGCCTCCACGGCGGCCTCGAGCCGGCGGAAATAGGTCTTCACCGTGCTTGTGAGCAGGCGGTTCTCCGTACGCTCGCGCTCGCTGCGTAGGATCCGCTTCTTCTGTGAGGCTATGTTGGCCATGAGTCATGTGCCTGAGTGGGCTCCGAGCCCCCTCTTGGCGGCCGCCGACTATAGCGACTGAGACCAAGCTTGGAGACGCCCAAGGCACCCGACAGTCCCGAACGCGACGCAGAGGCGCTTGCGAGCGATGCTGCCGTGCGCGAGGCGGAGGCCTTTGCGCCGGGCGAGGAACCGGGCGCCAACCCGGCTCCAGGTCGGCAGGCGGGACGCATCGCTCGCTCGACCGCGTTCTTCTCAATCGCCACCGGCGCCTCGCGGATCGCCGGCTTGGTGCGCGAGGTCGTCGCCGCCTCCTACTACGGCGTCAACGGCCCGATGTCGGCCTTCACGATCGCCTTCCAGGTGCCGAACCTGGTCCGCGCCCTCTTTGCCGACGCGGCCCTGCAGCCGGCCTTCGTACCGATCTTCACCGAGCAGCTCGAGCGCAAGAACTACCGCGAGGCCTTTCGCCTCGCCTCGACCCTGCTGCTGCTCGTCACCCTCGTGCTCGGGGCGATCACGGCGCTCTTCGTGCTCACCGCCTCATTTGTCATGCCGATATTCGCGCCGGGCTTCTCGGGTGAGCTCCTCGACTTGACGATCACCCTCTCGCAGGTCCTGTTCCCGATCCTGATCCTGCTCGGGATCAGCGGCGTCGTCGTCGGCATTCTCAACAGCTACGACCGCTTCGGCGCCTTCGCGATCTCGCCGCTGTTCTGGAACCTGACGATCATCGCCGTGGTCGTTTTGCTGGCGCCGGCCTTCCACGGCCAGAACCGGATCTACGCCTACGCGATCGGGATCCTGCTCGGCACCCTGGTCCAGCTGTTGATCCCGACCTTCGACCTGCGCAACACGCCGTTCAAGTTCGAGTGGAGCTTTGAGTGGCGCAATCCCGACGTGCGGCGGGTGCTGCTGCTGATGCTGCCAGTGACGATCAGCCTCGGCCTGATCAACTTCAACATGCTGATCAACAGCCTCTTCGGCAGCCTGGTCAGTGACCAGTCGCCGGCGGCGATCGACAAGGCCTTCCGCATCTACCAGCTGCCGCAGGGGATCTTCTCGGTGGCGATCGCGACGGTCCTCTTCCCGACCCTGGCCCGTTTCGCCTCCCGCGGCGAGATCGAGAACCTGCGGGCGACGATGGCCAACGGCATGCGCCAGATCTTCTTCGTTCTGATTCCAGCCGCCGCGGCAGTGCTCGTCCTCTCGACGCCGATGATCCGCCTCGTCTACCAGCGCGGCGAGTTCACTCCCGAGCAGACGGCGCTGGTCGCCACCGCACTCTTCTGGTTCGCCTTCTCGCTGCCGACCAACGGGCTCTACCTGCTGCAGACCCGCACCTTCTTCAGCCTGCAGCGCCCCTGGATGGCGACTGGACTGGCCGGTCTCGACCTGGTGGTCTCGGCGCTCGGCGCCCTGCTGCTCTACAAGCCGTTTGGTACCGGCGGCATCGTCGCCGGTACGGGCATCGGCACGATTGTCGCGGTGATCGCGCAGGCGATCGTCCTGCGCCACGAGTTCGGTGGGCTCGAGCTGCGCCGCCTGACCCAGACGACGATCAAGATCACGATTGCGGCGGCCGCCCTGGCCGCGGTCTCCTTCGGGGTCTGGGACGTGCTTGACAACGCGCTTGGGCGTGGCCTCGTCGGCCAGATCGTCTCGCTGGGCGCGGGTCTCGGGCTGGGGGGCCTGGCCTACTTGGGGATGGCGAAGCTGCTCCGCATCGCCGAGCTGGAGCAGATCATGCGGCTGCTGCGGCGGCGCTAGATGCTCGGCGCTGGGCGTTACCTGCTGGGGGTGGCCGAGCTGGGGGTGCTCGTTGGGTTTGCCTGGCTGGGGGCGGTGAGTGTGCGCAAGCGGCTGGTGCCGGAGCTCTCGGGGCCAACTGCGGGGTTGGCTACGGCACTGTTGGCGATTGCCGGGCTGTTGTGGATTGCGGAGCTGCTTGGGACCTTTGGCTGGTTCAAGGTTGGGCCGTATCTGGCTGCCGTGGTTGTTGTCGGGGCTGGACTCCGGCTGGTGGTGGGAGGGCCGTGGGGGCGTCCCTCCGTCTCGCTGGGTTTTTCGCCTGGTGAGTCTGGGGTCGTCCGAGGGCGGGAGTGGGGCGAAAAAGAGGACGCCGCTGCGCCGGAGGGACGCCCCCACGGCCCTTCACCAGCGGCCGTGGTCGCCCTGGCAATAGCCGCGGTGGCGATTGTCCATTTCGCTGCCGGGGTGAAGCTGCGGTTGTCGACGGGGATGACCGGGTTCGATTCGACTTGGTACCACGGACCGTTCGCGGCGGGGTTCTATCGGAGCGGGGACACGTGGAGTCTGCATTTCATTGCGCCGCAGTTCCTGGCCTGGTTCTACCCGGCGAACTCGGAAGTTGTTCATGCCGTCGGGATGCTCTCTTTTGGCAGAGACATCTTGTCGCCACTGTTAAACCTCGGATGGTTTGTTGGGTGCCTGGTGGCTGCATGGTGCATAGGGCGGCCGTATCGAGTGGCGCCCTGGTCGCTTGTCCTCGTTGCAATCGCTCTCAGCGTCCCCGCACTTCATGACCAGGCGGGTGAGGCGCGGAACGACATCGTTGGGATCTTCTTTTTGCTCGCTGCGGTTGCGGTTGCCCTGGCCCAGCCCGAACGCGGTTCTACTCGCCAGGTAGGAACCGCGTTCGGGCTGGGCCAGGTGGTCATCGTGGGCTTGGCGGCGGGTCTGGCGGCTGGAACAAAGCTCAACTTCCTCCTGCCCGCCGCGGTCCTCGTGGTCGGTATCGCGGTCGTGGCTCCGATTGGGCGCCGCCGGCGCACCCTCGTTGCGGGCGGGCTCGCCGCGCTAGCGGGTGGTGGCTACTGGTACCTGCGCAACCTGGTCCACACCGGCAACCCGTTGCCCTGGGTCAAGCACCTGGGCCCGATCACGCTGCCGGCGCCTGAACAGGCCCTGGGTGGGCGCGAAGCCCACAGCGTGCTCGGCTACCTCACCAACGGCTCGGTCTGGTCGGACTGGTTCCTGCCCGGCCTCCACCATGGCCTGACGATCTTCTGGCCATTGCTGGTCATCGCTCCAATCGCCGGCCTCCTGCTCTGCCTCGGCCGTCGCACCGATCGGACCCTTCAAGTCGTCGCGGCCGTCGGTCTCGCCGCGGGCCTGTCCTGGCTGATCGCGCCCACTTCAGCTTCGGGTCCCGATGGCATCGCTCGTGGCTTCGAATCCGGCCTCCGCTACCTAGCCCCAGCTCTCGTGCTCGGCCTGGCCGTCCTGCCAGTGGCGCTGCTCCCGTGGGTGGCGCGGTGGCGGGGGTCCCCCATAGCGCAGGACGCGTCAGCGTCCGAGCACATGGGGGAGGGCCGCCGCGACAGGCCCCGCGGGCCACTGGCGCTAGCGGCTGTAGGGGTCCTGGTCGCGGTCGTTGCCCTCGGCTACCCGATTCAGCGCCACTACCTGGAGCGCCGCTACGCCGACCCCAGTTTCACCACCCCGGGCCTCAACGCCGCTTTCGCCTGGGCCCAGGGCATCACCGGCGCCCGCATCGCCACCACCAGCACCCGCCAGTACCCCCTCTACGGCCGCGACCTCAGCAACGAAGTCACCTACATCGGGACCGAACAACCCCACGGCGGCTTCACCGCCCCGACCACATGCCCCCAATGGCGCCACCTCCTAAACGCCGGCCACTACACCTACGTAGTCACCACCCGCGACCGCATAGAACCAGGCAAGCCCGCATATCCAGATACCGCCCGCTGGACCAAAGCTCCGGGAGCAACCGTGGTCCTGCGCAAGCCGCCGACGGTCGTTTACAAGCTGAAGGGAGGGCTGGCTCCATTGGCGTGTCCATGAGCTGCGGCCGTCTCGTTGCCGGTCCTGTCCAGCCGCTCCTCCGGCGGGTGGCGCGGTAGGGGGTACCAGCCCCGAGGACGCTTTAGCGACCGGAGGGGCTGGTGGGTCCCCTACCGCGACAGGACCCGCCGGCCGAGCGGCTCGCAGGACCCGCCGGCTACTCGCCATACTGGCGACCCGCCCATGGACCACATCCGCAACTTCTCAATCATCGCCCACATCGACCACGGCAAGTCCACCCTGGCCGACCGTATCCTCGAGATCACCGGCGCCGTCGATCCGAAGAAAATGAAGGCGCAGATGCTCGACTCGATGGACCTCGAGCGCGAGCGCGGGATCACGATCAAGGCCCAGGCGGTGCGGGTCGAGTACACCGCCGCCAACGGCGAGACCTATCACCTGCACCTGATCGACACGCCCGGCCACGTCGACTTCTCCTACGAGGTCTCGCGCAGCCTCGCCGCCTGCGAGGGCGCCCTGCTCGTCGTCGACGCCGCCCAGGGGGTCGAGGCGCAGACCGTCGCCAACACCTACCTGGCGATCGAGAACGGGCTGGAGCTGATCCCGGTGATGAACAAGGTCGACCTTCCGGGCGCCGAGCCGGAGCGTGTCGCCAGCGAAATCGCCGACCTGCTCGGCGGCGACGCGGGCGATGCGATCCCGATCTCGGCCAAGACCGGGGAGGGGGTGGTCGACGTGCTCGAGGCGATCGTCGCCCGTGTGCCGCCGCCCCAGGGCGAGCCGGCCGCCCCGACCCGCGCCCTGATCTTCGATTCCGAGTTCGACCAGTACCGCGGCGTGATCGCCTACGTGCGGATGGTTGACGGCGCCTTCCGCAAGCACGGCCGCATTCTGGCGATGCAGAACGGCACCGAAGCCGACATCGACGACATCGGCTTCTTCCGGCCCGCGATGACCGGCGTGCAGGGGATGGAGGCGGGTGACGTCGGCTACCTGATCACCGGCATCAAGGACGTCGCCAAGCTGCGCGTCGGCGACACCGTGACCGCGCTCGATCGCCCTGCCGCGGAGCCGCTGGAGGGCTACCGCGAGGTGCGGCCGATGGTCTTCTGCGGCCTCTTCCCGATCGACACCGATCGCTTCGAAGACCTGCGCGACGCGCTCGAGAAGCTGGCCCTCAACGACGCCGCGCTCTCCTGGGAGCCGGAGACCTCTGAGGCCCTCGGCTTCGGCTTTCGCTGCGGCTTCCTCGGCCTGCTTCACATGGAGATCGTGCGCGAGCGGTTGGAACGCGAGTACGGGCTCGACCTGCTGGCGACGACGCCGAACGTGCGCTACCAGGTGCTGCTCACCAACGGTGAGGAGATCGAGGTCCACAGTCCCACCGACCTGCCCGATCCGGGCACGATCGAGGCGATCGAGGAGCCCTTCATCCGCGCCACGATCATCTGCCCCGCCGATCAGGTCGGCGCCGTGATGGAGCTCTGTCAGGGTCGCCGCGGCACCCACGTCGACATGCATTACCTCAGCCCGCAGCGGGTGCAGATTCGCTACGACATGCCGCTTGCCGAGATCGTGCTCGACTTCTTCGACCTGCTCAAGTCCTCGACCAAGGGCTACGCCTCGCTCGACTACGAGCCGATCGGCAACCGGGTCTCCGACCTGGTCAAGGTCGACATCCTGCTCGCCGGCGACAGGGTCGACGCGCTCTCGATCATCGTCCACCGCGACTTCTCCTACGAGCAGGGCAAGAAACTGGTCGCGCGGCTGCGCAAAACGATCCCGCGCCAACTCTTCGATGTGCCGGTGCAGGCGGCGATCGGCTCCAACATCCTCGCCCGCGAGACGGTCAAGGCGCTGCGCAAGGACGTCACCGCGAAGCTCTACGGCGGCGACGTCACCCGCAAGCAGAAGCTGCTGAAGAAGCAGAAGGCGGGGAAGAAGCGGATGAAGTCGGTGGGGCGAGTTGAAGTACCCCAAGAGGCGTTCTTGGCCGTGCTTGAGATCGACGAGTAGGGGAGTCCGGCGCCCTTCCCAAAACGCTCGGCAGGAGCCTCGCTTGAGTGTTTTGGGAAGGGCGCCGGACTCCCTTTGCTCGGCCACCTCAACTCATGCCACCCATGCGAGACGTCGACTGGCCAGACGACCAGGACCGGGACGCGTCTTTAGACTGCCGCGACCATGAGCGTAAAGACAGAAGCTATTGGCAAGGAATGGCCCGCTACGAAGTACGAGGTGGGCAAGGAGAAGATTGGGGAGTACGCGCGGGTGCTGGGGATCGAGAACCCGGTGCACTTCGACCGCGAGGCGGCCAGGGCGGCCGGCTTCCGCGACGTCGTCGCGCCGCCGATGTTCGCCGTCGTTTACAGCTCACCCGCTGTCGGCCCGGCGATGTTCGACCCCGAGGTGGGGATGAATTTCGCCGCGATGGTGCACGGTGGCCAGGAGTTTGAGTGGGGGGAGCCGGCCTGCTCAGGTGACGAAATCACCACCACGGCCAAGTGCCTGGACATCTCCGAGAAGGACGGCAAGGGCTTCTACATCTTCGAGACGAACGCCGTCAACCAGAACGGGGACCAGGTCGTCAAGGGCACCTGGACCTGCATCGTGAGAGGAGTCTGAGATGGCCGATCTGAACGTTGGCGACGCGATCCCGGAGCTGAAGGTCACGCCCGACAAGTACCTGACGCACCGTTACGCCGGCGCCTCGGGGGACTTCAACCCGATCCACATCGATCCCGAGTTCGCCAAGGCGGTCGGGCTGCCCGGCACGATTCTGCATGGGCTCTACATGATGGGTCTGGTCGCTCGGGCAAACGCCGCCGTCGCCGACGGCGACCCGCGGGCGCTCAAACGGCTCTCGGTGCAGTTCCGCGGCATGGGCGCCCCGGAGACGGAGATCGTCGTCAGCGGCACGGTTAAGTCGGTAGACGGGGACACGGTGGTCGTCGACACGGTTGCGGCGCAGGGTGAGAACCAGACGATCCGCAACGCTGAGGCGGAAATTCAGCTTTAAGCCAGCGGTAGCGCCGGGTGCGCCTCCCAAAACGCTCGGCACGAGCCTCGCTTGAGTGTTTTGGGAGGCGCACCCGGCGCTCCTCCTAGACTCCAAGCATGCTTTCTCCTCGACAGGAGCTGATCCTCAAGCTGGTTGTCGACGCGTATCTGGCGTCGGGAAAGCCCGTGCCCTCGAAAGAGATCGCGGAGCAGCGGCAGGTCGAGTGGGGGCCGTCGACGGTCCGGGCGGAGCTGGCGGCGCTCGAGGCGGCCGGATACCTCACTCATCCGCATACGTCTGCGGGAAGGGTGCCAACGGAGCTTGGATACCGCCGGCATGTCGACACGATGATGGCGACCGGCGGGCCGCCGGCGGAGAGTTCGGTTGAGCTGGAGCTGCGGCGGGAGATCGATGCGGCGATGCGGGAGACGACCGCGGCACTGGCGCAGGTGACGGACCTGATGGCCCTGGTGACGGCGCCGCCGGAAACGGTTGAGGCGGCGATTCACCGGGTTGAGGTGCTGCGCCTTCAGCCGCGGCGCGTGATGGCGGTCGCGATTGCTTCCAACGGTGCTGTGGCCAAGCGCACCTTCGACTTTCCACGGCCGGTCGACCCCGGCCTGGTCGAGTGGGCATCGAGCTACCTCAACGAGCAGCTCGCCGGCATGGGCCTTGGTGCTCGCATGATCGCCAGTCGCCTCGCCGACCCGGAGCTGGGACAGGTTGAGGCGGAGTTCATCGCCACGCTTGGTGCCACCTTCACCGAGCTCGAGCATGAGGAATCTGCCGACACCCTCTACACCGAGGGTGCGTCGCGCTTGCTCTCCGAGGCCCACTCCGCCGATCTGCCCCGCGCCGACCGATTGATGACCGCACTGGAGGAGCGGGCG
>DATMIH010000109.1:0-13975 GCA_035554595.1 Solirubrobacterales bacterium | reverse complement strand
CGGGAACGAGTCTTCTGTGGACCCGGACGGGGGTCGCAGCTTCGCCAGTCGCGAGCGGAAGGGGTTGCAGACCAGCAGGCGCGAGACCCGCGGCGACTCGATCAACTTGACCGCGAGCTGGTCTTCGGGATGGATCTGGCGGCGGCCGATGGCACCGGCCCAAGAGGTGTAGCCAAGCAGCAGCAGCACGTCGCGGCCGCGCTCGGTGGGCGCGACGCTGCGCGCGGGAAGGCTTGCCGTGGAGCTGGCCATCGAAAAATCAACGTGGCGCGCCTCGCCTGGCTTTCGCGCGTCGCAAGTCGTCTCCCCGGCAACTCGTTTATTCCTTGCCTATGGATGCGGCCGAGCCAAGCTACGAGGGGTTGCGCGATGCGGCGGTAGCGGGTGTGCGCTGGATCGCGATCGCCAAGGTGATCGGCGAAAGCGCCCAGCTGATCGCCGCCGTGATTCTCGCGCGCCTGATCGTCCCCGCCGAATTCGGCCATGCCGCGATCGCCCTGATCCTGGTCCCGCTGGCCGCGATCCTCACCTTCGAGGGGTTCGGCAGCGCCCTGGTCCAGCGCAAGGAGATCGACCAGGGACACCTGGAGACGGCGATGCTGGCCAGCCTGGTCGCCGGCCTCGCGCTCACGGTGATCACCTATCTGGCTGCCCCGTTGGTCGCGGCGCCGATCTTTGGCGAGGAGACCTCGGGGCTCATTCAGCTTGCCTCGCCGCTATTCCTGATTGCCGGCTTCAGCGCCGTCTCGCGCTCGCTGCTCTGGCGCGAACTCGAGTTCCGCAACGTCAGCCTGATCGAAACCGGCGCCGTCGCACTCGGCGCCACCGTTGCCGTTGGCCTCGCCCTCGCCGGCCTCGAAGGCGAGGCGATCGTGCTCGGCGCGATGGCGGGCGGGGTGGTCGCAAGCGCCTTGTTCGTAGCGGTCGTGCGGCCCTGCTGGCCGCGTTGGCACGGCCGCCAGCTGCGCCAGATCGTCGCCTTCGGCGGGCCGGCTTCCGGTGCCGGGCTGCTGCACGTGGCGATCACCAACGTCGACTACACGATCCTCGCTGCGCGGCTCAGCGCCTCCCAGGTCGGCTTCTACTGGCGCGCCTTCCAGCTTGGTGTCGTCTACCAGGACAAGATCAGCGGCATCATGATGCGGCTGGCCTTCCCGGTTTACTCGCGCACCCGCAACCTCGCCGAGCTGACCCGCCTGCACGAGCGGGCGACCCGGGTGCACGCGGCGACAGTGGTGCCATTGCTGGCGATCCTGATCGTCACCGCCCCAGTGTTGATCCCCTGGCTTTTCGGCAGTGAGTGGGGCCCGTCGGTGCTGCCGACCCAGATCCTCGCAGTCGCCGGGATGATCGCCGCGATCCTTACCGGGTTCCCGCAAGTGCTGCTCGCGGCGGGCAAGCCGAGGCCGCTGCTCTACTTCAACATCGCCCTCCTGCTGGTCTACGGCGGCGCCGTATTTGCCACCGTGGAGAGGGGGATCGTGGCGGTCTCGATCGCCGTGGTCGCGGTCTACGTCGCCCAGCTCTTCGTCGTCTACGCGGTCCTGCTGCGCAAGGTGGTTGGAATCCGCGTCAGCCAGATGGTCGGTGACCTCGCTCCCGCCGTGCTCGGCAGCCTTGCCCTGATGGCGGTCTGCTTCCCGCTCACCCGTCTTCTGCGCGGTATCGACACGCCGCCCCCATTGCTGCTCGTGGTGGTGGGGTCAATCGGGCTGCTGATCCACTGCTTGGTCGTGCGCGGGCTCTTTCCGGCCGTCTGGCATGACCTGGTTGCCCTGGCCCGCCGGGTATTGCCGGCGAGGATGACGCGGCGCCGCCGGGCGCCGGTGGAGCCGATCAGCGTTCCGCAATGACGTGCAGGCAGTCGCCCTCGGCGATCCGGTCGCTGAGGAAGAGCAGCGGCGCCAGCAGCCAGGCTCCGATCTGGAAGGCTCGCCCTTCCGTGCGCATCTCGCCGAAGATCGCGTACTGAAGGCTGCCCAGCGGGCTCGGCCTCATCGAGATCGCCTCGAAGGCGAGCGGGCGCAGGCCGCTGCGCCTGACCAGCCCGCCCAGCGAGTCGCGATCGAAGTGCTGGAGGTGTCGCGGCAGGTCGAGCTGGAGCCAGGCCGAGCCGAAGAGGCGGCGGTGCCAGCTGCCGAAGTTGGGCACGGCGACCGCCAGCAGCCCACCCGGACGCAGCAGGCGCGCCGCCTCGGCGAGCGCATCGGCCGGTTTGTCGATGTGCTCCAAAGAGTGGTTGAAGACGATCGCGTCGAAGTGGCCGTCCTCCCAGGGGGCGTCGGCGAGGGTTCCGTTGACGGCGTCGACCCCGGCTTCCCGGGCGAACCTCACCGCCTGCTCGGAGGGCTCGATCCCGGAGGCCTGCCAGCCGTGGCGCATGAAGACGGCGGCGAGGTCGCCGGTGCCGCAGCCGACGTCGAGCAGGCGACCGGGCGGGCGCTGCAGCACCTTGCGATAGGGGCCATAACGAACGATCGCCTCCAGCCGCACGACATCGAGGCGCTTGCCCAGCGACAGCCCGCGTACGCGGGCGCGCGGCACGTAGGCACTGTAGTTCTCGGGGTAGTAGATGGCGAAGTCCTCGGGCCGCAGCCGGGGCTCGGTGAAGGCCAGGCCACACTCAGAGCAGGCGACGACTTCGAAGTCTCCCGGCGCTCCGGTGAGCCGGTCTCGACCGCGGAGCAGCACCGCGGCGTTGTCCTGGGTCGCCGCGCAGCCTGGACAGCTGACCGCGGCGGCGCCGCGACCGTTTGTGGACACCGCGCTCATCGGGCACCAACCGCGATCTCTGCCGGGGTCGTAGCGACTCGGGCAGGCTGTTTGGGTTTGAGGTCCTTGGCCAAGACCACGGCCATCGCGGCGATCAAGCAGAAGAGGTAGGGAATCTGCGGCAGGGCGAGGAAATCGAGTAGCGCACTGGCAACCAGGGCCGCCACGATCGCCGCCGCCGCGCCCAGCGCGGGGGGTGCTCGATCGGGGTCCCCGGACCGGGCCACGCGGTGGGCGCTGAGGAAGGCGGTGAAGAAGATCGCGACGTAGCTGAGCAGGCCAAGCAGGCCAACGCCGATCGCCAGGGTCAGGTACTGGTTGTCGAGGATCCGGTGTTTCTTCTGGTCGTAGCTTTCGTAGCCGCGGCCGAGCAGCGGATGGGCGACCAGGTCGGGCCTGATCGCTTCGTAGTCGCTGACCCGATCCTTGGTCGTGTTCACCTTGTCGACCCGGTTGGGCGAGAGCTGATCGAAAACGCCGCCGAGGGCGCCGGGGGCGAGAAAGTGGACGACGCCGAGCAGGACGATGCCCAGTGGCGCCAGCTTGAGCATCGCCCGAGGCCGATAGGCGATCAAGACCAGAATGCAGACAGCGGGTCCGACCATGCTCGTCTTCTTCTGGGTCGCTACGGCGCCGCCGATCAGCAGTACGACGACCAGCATGTAGAGCAAGCGCTGGCGACGCTCCCTTGCCTCCAGCAGCCAGGCGAAGGCGAAGGGCAGCGCCAGCGTCATCATCACCGCGATCGCCAGCGGCTGGATGCTCGGGCCAAGGATTTCTTTGCGCCCGATCGAGTCGATCGCGCCGATTCCCGCCGGGCGGATGTAGCCCGGGAACAGCGGCCCGATCGTTTCGTGGAAGACGTTGGTGCCGAAGCGGTACTCGACGATCGTGCCGATCGCGGTTAGGCAGGCGAGGCCGAGCATGGCTTTGCTCAGCTTCGGCACCTCCGAGGGTCGGATGATCGAGGCGGCGAGGGCGAAGAAGACGACGTAGGAGGCAAGCAGCGCCAGGTGCTTGATCGCGAGGTCGAACTCGCCGAGGCGAACCATCGTCTCGGAGTTGGCGAGGACGCTGAGCACGGCGATCAGGGTGAAGACGCCGAAGGCCCAGTGCACCGGGCTGGTCCGCATCGCCCTCTTCTCGCGGATCGCGTTGGCGCCGAGAAACCAGAGTCCAAGCAGCAGGACCAGGAAGGGCCGGTCAAGGGTGACGTCGACCGGACCGCCCACCGGGAGCACGATGCTGTCGAAGGGGATCACCCAGAGCATCGCCATGAAGCCGAAGAGGGCCCAGGGCAACAGCCGTGAGGTGTCGGGCCAGTCGGCGGCCCGCCTCGCGTCCAACTCTCGGGTGCGACCCGCCGTGCCGCTGACCGCTGTGGGGTCGCTTGGCCCGACGAAGGGGCCGACCCCAGTCGCCGTTTCCATTAGCGCAGGTGGGCCGCGTGTGGGGCTGCCGGCTCTGGATGCTCGCCATGAACCAGCGGCGTCGGGTCAAACCCGCCGCCCTTTGGACGGTGCGGCGGGGGAACGGCAGGGTCGTCCGCTTTGGAATCCTCGACGCCAAGCAGGCGGGCTTTGTCGAGCAGCTCGTCGTGTTCGACCTGGCTCAGCGCCCGCCAGCGCTGGGTGAAGCGGGGCACGACTAGGATCGCGGCGCAGCCGAGGATCAGGATCGCGAGGAAGGCAAGCGCCATCAGGACGACGTCGTTGCCGGCGCCGATCGTGCCGCCCTCGGGGGCGCCAAGCTCGCGCACCGTAACCCCGCGTTTGACGTCTTCGCCGTCGACGCTGAGGCTGTTGACGTACCTTTTCAGGGCGATGAACGACGCGTTTGCCAGGTCGACCGCGCGTGCGGCGGTCGCGGCCTGAGCGTCGACGGTGAGGATCGGCACCCCTTCCTGGCCGGTGAAGACGAGCCGGCTCTGGGCCCCTTCTTGGAGAATTTCGTTGGCGCGATCCTCGGAAGACTGGTTTTCATAGTTGTTCTGGCCGGTGGCGGAGCTGAACGGCCCGCTGCTCGAGATCGAGGCGGCCGGGACTCCGGCCAGCTTGGCGATCTGCTTTCTCGCCGCGATGCTGCTCAGGTACTCGCCGTAGATTTTCGCCCGGGTCGAGAGCGCTTCGAAAGTGCCCAGCGAGGCGCCGTCGACAAGCGCGGATTTGGGCGAGTCGACGAGGATCTGGCTCGATGCGGCGCCGACCGTGAGGGCGCGGCTGTGCAGTCCCGGCGGGCTTACGCTGATTCGGTAGGCGCTGAGGATCGCCGCCAGCGCGGCAATCACGATCACGAACCCGACCAGCAGCTTGCGGCTCCAGAGGTGCCTGATGACTTGTACGGGCTCCATCTGTCTATGAACGCACGAAAAACGTAGGAACTTCTGCGTTCTCGCCCGGATTTAGGTTTTGCTTAGGCGCGGGGCGCCCGGGCCGGACCCGCGAACGCAGCTCGCGGGCGACGAAGCGGCGGAATCGCTCGTCATCGACCCGCTCTTCGCGCCGCGCGGCGGAGCGGGCGTAGCCGTAGAAGAAAGCCAGACCGGTGAGGCCATAGGGACGGGCGCAGGCGACCTTGAATGAGCGCAGGGTGACCCACCAGCCACCGTAGCGGAGTATGTAGGCGCACTGCCCGTGACGAGCCCGGCCGCGTAGGGCGCCGCCGCGAGTGGCCACGGGGCGGTGGTGCCGGGCGGTAAGGCCGGGGACGGTGAACGAGCGGGTGTGAAAGCCATGCATGCGAGCGTAGGTCTCATCGATCGTGTCCCAGCCCAGTCGCTCTTCGACGCCGCCGATTGCGTTGAAGCACTCGCGGCCGTAGAGCTTGAGTGCCCCGCGCACGTGGTTGGCCGGGACCTTTGTCAACTGCCAGCCGCTGCGGCCGCGCTCGAGCAGACCGCCACCGGCAATCCCGAGGCGGGAATCGCTCTCGAAACGATCGAGGAGCAGCTGGAAGTACTCCGCCGGCAGCTCGATGTCGGCATCGAGCTTGCCCACATGCGTGTAGTCGTCGAGGTCGAGCGTCGCGAGCGCCCAGTTGAACGCTCGGGCCTCGGCGGCTACGGCGAGACGATCGGCATCGCCCGTGGGGTGTTGGGGCGCCCGCAGGACCCTGATGAAGGGAAGCTTGCCTTCGGCGCGTTTGAGGATCTCAGGCGTGGCGTCGGTCGAGCCGTCATCGACGATCAGCCAAAGGTCGGGACGCCGGGTCTGCGCCGCGACGGCACGGATGGTCCGCTCCAGGTGGGCCGCCTCATCGCGGGCGGGGGTGATCAGCAGCAGCTCGGCCATTCTCACTCGCTCCGCGCCCCGGCGATGAGGCCGTCGACCAGCTCGAGGTAGCCCCGGCGCTGCTGGCGCCACTCGATCTTGGCGAGGCGGTTGGAGGCTCGCTCGGCGCGCATGCGGGCGGCGACGGGGTCGGCCCGCACCCCCTCGATCGCGGCGGCTATCGAGGCGGCGTCGCCGGGCTCGGCGAGCAGCAGGTCATCGCCGAAGTACCGCTCGATCACCGGCAGGCGCGAGGCCACCACGGGCAGGCCCATGTGCACGTACTCGAGCAGCTTGACCGGCAGCAGCAGCTCGGTGAAGCCGTCCTGGCGGGTGGGCACGACGCCCAGGTCCGCCTCGGCCACGCGGGCGGGAATCTCCTCCACCGGGGTCGGCCGCGGCGCGACCCGCACCCCCTCGGGGGCGACCTCAGAGGCGAAGGCGGCGAGCTTGCCGGCGGCCTCGGCGTCGGAGCCGTAGACGTCGAGCGTGACCGGCTCGCCGCGCCCGCGCAACAGCGTCACCGCCTGCACCAGCGTCTCGACGCCGAAGCGGTCAGCGAGGCCACCGTGGTAGACGACGCGCAGCTCGCCCTCGCCCGGCGGCGTGCTGGCCGCCCGTCGCTCACCGAAGACGCGCTCATCGGGGGTGTTCATCACCACCTGCGAGCGCTTGGCCTCGATGCCGCGCGCGCGCAGCAGCTCGCGCGCCTCCTCGGTGACGAAGATGTGACCGTCGGCGAAGGCGGCGCTGATCCGCTCCTCGGCCCGGATCAGGCGGACCAGCGGGTGGCTGGGGCGGCGGTCGAAGAGGGTGGCGAAGAGCTCGGGGAAGGTGTCGTGGAAGTTGAGTATCAGTGGCACGCCGCGCAGCTTCGGCCGCATGGCGGCGAAGACCAGGGCGTCGGGCATGTTGTGAATCTCGATCAGGTCGAAGCGTCCGTCGCGGTCGAGCGCGTTGACCCGGCGCGCGGCGCCGGCGAGGAAGCGGGCGTTGCCCTCGAGGTAGGCGCGGGCGCCGCCGCGGGGCTTGTCCGCCGCGGCGCGGTGCAGGGCGATGCTGCCCTCTCCGACGCTGAGCTCGGCCTCCTCGCCGAGGCAGACGCAGTCGACGTGATCGCCGCGTTCGGCCAGCGCACGCGCCTGGCGCTGGATGCGCGAGTCGACGGCAAAATCCGAGTAGTGGACCATGCAGACCCGCAGGGCGCGGCGCCCGCTTGACGCCTGGCGCTCAGCTGTTGCCGGCTGTGCCAAAGCTCTGCACTGCCGCGGCGGTCTCGGCGATGTGCCAGTCCTCGATCGCCGGGAAGACGGGTAGCGAGCACGATTCGCTCGCCAGGCGCTCAGCGACGGGCAGCGAGCCGAGGCCGAGGCCAAGATCGGCGTAGGCGGGCTGGAGATGGACCGGGGTGGGGTAGTGGATCGCGCTCGAGACCCCTTGGGCGTCGAGGTGGTCGCGCAGGGCGTCGCGCTTGGCAGTGGTGGTGACGAAGAGGTGGTAGACGTGATCGCCGTTCTCGGCCGCCGGTGCGGGCAGCGCGACATCGCTACCGGCGAGCGCCTCGGCCAGCTTGGCTGCAGCTTGGCGTCGGTTCTCGTTCCACTCGTCGAGGTGGCGCAGCTTGACGTCGAGGATCGCGGCTTGCAGCGCGTCGAGGCGGTGCGTGCCGGTGACCAGTTGATGGTGATGGCGCGGCGACTCGCCGTGCGAGCGCAGCAGGCGGACCTTCTCGGCCATCTCCGCGTCGGAGGTGACCAGCGCGCCGCCGTCGCCCCAGCCGCCGAGGTTCTTGGTCGGGTAGAAGCTGAAGCAGCCGGCGTCGGCGAGCGAGCCGACCCGATGGCCGCCGTAGCGGGCGCCGTGGGCCTGGCAGGCGTCCTCGACCACGGCAATTCCGCGCGGGCGGCAAAGCTCGAGGATCGGGTCCATGTCCACCGTGCGGCCGAAGAGGTGAACGGGGATGACGCAGCGGGTGCGGGGTGTCAGCGCCCGCTCGACGATCTCCGCCGTGATCGTCGCCGAATCGGGGGCGATGTCGACCAGGACGGGCGTTGCGCCGACCGTGCTGACCGCCTCGGCGGTGGCGATGAAGGTGTAGGTGGGCACTATGACCTCGTCGCCGGGGCCAATCTCAAGCGCGCGCAGTGCCAGCTCCAGCGCCATCGTGCCGGAGGAGAGGCCGATCGCCTCCTCGGTCTCGCAGTAGGCGGCGAAGTTGCGCTCGAAGTCCTCGACCTCGGGGCCAAGCGTGAAGGCGGCGTCGTGGGCGACCCGCTCGACTACTTCGAGCAGCTCTGCCATCAGCTCAGGATGGGCGGCGTCAAGGCGAATGAAGGGAACGCGGCGTCCCTCGGTTGCCGCCAGTGGCAGCGCGGTATTCGACTGGGTTGCGGTGCTCACGTTGTCGTCCCTTTCATTGCGTGTGCGCCAGGGCCGACTTCGGGTCGGTTGGCAGCGCCGCGCTGGTCTGTTCAAGCTCGAGGAAGAGTGCGGCGGCCTCCTTGCGGGAGCGCACGCCGAACTTGGAGAAGGCGGAAGAGAGGTGACTCTTGATCGTGCTCTCAGAGAGGAAGAGCTTCTCGGCGATCTGCGCGTTGGTCAGGCCCCGCGAGACAAAGGAGAGCACCTGCCGCTCGCGGTGTGAGAAGGCGGGTCGCTCGACGCTGGCGCGGAGCTTGCGGGGAACGACCGACTGGCCGCTTGCCACCGCTCTGACCGCGACCGAGAGCGTGGACTCGAGCTCGGATTCGAAGACGACGCCGTCGGCGCCGGCGTCGAGCGCCCGGCGCACGCCGGTGCCGGTCGCGATTGGGGACACGGCGACGATTGCCGGCTCGCGCAGTTCGCGCCGCAATCGCCGCAGCGCCGCCATCTCGCGCGGCTGGTCGACGTCGCAGGCGAAGACGACGATTGAGTCCGCGTCGAGGCCCTCCACCTCGCAGAGCTCCTGCGGGTCATCGAGCTCGGTGAGTGAGACTTGGAGGTCGTGCTCGGTGAGGGCGTAGGCAATGCGGCGGCGCATCGCTGAGCTGTCGGCGCAGAGCGCCACGCATAGTTCCGCCACGCTCTCGCGGGCACTGCGGGTGCTGTTGCTGGACCGCTCGCTGAGGACAGCCATGCAAATCAAACGGCGCGGGACCGCGAAAGCTTGCGTCTGAGCGAAGCGAAGGCTGGGGATCGGCTCAGCGCCAGCGCTCGAGCAGGTCCTCGTCGGGCACCTGGCGTATGGCGCGGGCGGGAACGCCCATCACCACGCTGCGCTTGGCCACATCGGCCGCGACCACGGCACCGGCGGCGACGAAGGCCTCTTCGCCGATCTCGATCGCCGGGCAGACGATGACGCCGGCGCCGACCCGGCAGGCACGGCGCAGCAACGGCCCTTCGAGGCTCATCTCGGGGGCGTGTCGGTCCATCGTGTTGTCGTTGGCGAGCGTTACGCCAGGCCCGATGAAGACGTCGTCCTCGATCACGGTGCCGGCCGAGAGGTAGCAGCGCGCCTGCACGCTGGCGCGCTCGCCGATCGTCACCCCGGGATCGACCGAGCTGAGGCTGCCGACCGTTGCTCCGGCGCCGATCCGGGCGCCATCGCGAACCTGGGCGTGGTCGCCGATCCGGGCGCCATCGCCGATCGTGACGCCGGCGTGGATTACCACGTGGCCGCCGATCAGGACATCCTCGCCAATCTCGACGTTGGCGCCGAGCAAGAGGCCAGGCGCCAGTTCAGAGGGCTGCAGGGCGGCTCCGCTCACCGGCCAATGTGTATCAAGCGACGATCGTCAGTGCGCCCGGGTCGACCCGTATCTCAACCCGGGTCCGCTCGCCGATGTAGTCGCCGTCGACCTGGACCGGGAAGGGGCGCGCGGTGCCGTCTTTGGTCGCCGAGATCGAGCTGACCGTGGCCTCGTCGACACCGCCAAACTGTTCGATCTGGCGGTGATGGGAGGCCGGACCGCGCTCGCTGAAGAGGCGGCTGATCAGGGTCGGCATATCGCGCTGAGCGGCTCGCTTCAGCACCCCGAGCGCCAGCTTGCCATCGTCGATTTCGATGTCCTCGCAGACCCGCACCGGGCGGCTGGCGAAATATGTGAAGGGGTCGGAGTTTTGGGCAAGGGTGGTGACCCCCTCGGCTTCCTCGCCGTCCCCAGTCACCATCTTTAGCCTCACCGGGTTGACCAGGTAGGAGCGGTAGAAGGCCGAGATCGCAGCCCAGCTGTAGTAATAGGGCCCGGCCCGCGACTTCAGCCGCGGATGGGCGTCGACCCGCTTGACCACGGTGGCGTCGATGCCGACTCCGCAGGAGAAGACGAAGTGGCGCTGATCGACGATGCCGAGGTCGATGCGACGCGGTTGCCAATCGTCGACCAGGGTCAGCAGGTGCTCGGTTGCATCGACGACATCGTTGGGGATCCCCAACGTGCGGCAGACCACATTGGTCGACCCCCCCGGTAGCACCGAGATCGGTACGTCGGTTCCCGCCAGCCCGTTGACGACCTCGTTGAGCGTGCCATCGCCGCCGAAGGCGACGACCACGTCATAGCCATGGTCCCGTACCTCCCGCCCAATCTCGGTGGCGTGGTTCTGAGCCTCGGTCAGGATCGTTTCGACCTCGAAGCGCCCTTGCAGGGCGTAGACGACGAGATTCTTCAGTCGGTCTGAGACGGTCGTCGCGTAAGGATTGACGATGATCAGCATCCGCTTCTTGGCGGAGCGCCGTGGCTTTATAGAGCGGATTATGCTCGTCATCGGGCGATCATGGGAGGGGCGCGACTGCACTTGCGCTCGCGCAGCGTAGTGCGATCTTGCCTCCGGCAGATTGCCCACTAGACTCGCCCGCCGTGAACGTCGAGGAAATGATCAGCGTGGCGGACTTCGAGCCGCTCGCCGCCGAGAAGCTCGATGCTCCTGCGGCCGGCTACTTCTTCGGTGGCGCCTGCGACGAGGTGACGCTGGCCGAGAACACCGCAGCTTGGTCGCGACGACGGCTGCGACCCCGGGTCTTGGCCGGCTACAAAGACTGGGGGACCCGGGCGACGGTGCTGGGCAAAGAGGTATCGGCGCCGATCCTGGTGGCGCCGGTCGCCTATCAGCGACTGGTCGACGAGGGCGGCGAGATCGCGATGGCGCGGGCGGCCGCGGCTGCCGGGACCGTGATGTGCGTCTCGACGCTTGCGACCACCCTACCCGGGGAGATCGCCGCCGCAGCCCCGGGCGGCCGGCGCTGGTTTCAGCTCTACTCCTTCCGCGACGAGGGGGTGACGCGGGCGCTGATGGACGAGGCGGTCGACGCCGGCTTCGAGGCGATCGTGGTCACCGTCGATGCTCCCCGTGGCGGTCGGCGCGAGCGCGATCTGCGCACGGGATTCAAGCTCCCCGAAGGCCTCGGTGTGCCGGCGGTGCAGGCGGCGCTCAAATCGGAACGGGCGGTAACGATCGAGGAGACCTTTGCGCTGATGGAACCGGCGCTGACCTGGGGAGACCTCGAGAGACTCGCCTCCGCTTGCAGCGTGCCGGTGCTGATCAAGGGGGTCCTCGCCGGCGAGGACGCGGCGCTCGCGGTCGAGCACGGCGCGGCCGGGGTCGTCGTCTCCAACCACGGCGGTCGCCAGCTCGACTGCTCGCTTGCCACCGTCGATGCCCTCGAGGAGGTGGTCGACGCGGTTGCTGGTCGCGGCACGGTCCTCGTCGACGGTGGAATCCGGCGTGGCACCGATGTCGCGATCGCCCTGGCGCTGGGCGCCGATGCGGTGCTGGTCGGCCGCCCCGCGATCTGGGGCCTGGCGGTTGCCGGTGAGGCCGGGGCTCATCGGGTGCTCGAGATGTTGCGCGAGGAGTTCGAGCTGGCGCTGGCGCTACTCGGCTGCTCATCGCCGGCGGAGCTGAGCCGCGAGCACGTTCAGCAGCTTTCGTAGCGAACCGGCTTGTCGAGCCCGAGCTGATTGGGAGAAGACTTCCGGGACGCGGTCAAGCGCCTGGCCGGGCGAGGCCTAGACGCGTGCCGAGGCGCCCGGCTCCGGACGCGCTGTCGAGCCCGAGGAGGGGCCGACCAGCTCGAAGCTCGGCGGCTCGGGAGCGACCTTCACCTGCTTGCCGGCGGCCTCGATCAGATGCTCGAGCGAGAGCTGGTCGGCCTCGACCGAGACCGCGAGCCGGCGGCGACCGAGTTCGGTGGCGATCTGGGTCTGGTGGTCGTCGACGTGCTCTTCGAAGCCAAGCCGCCGCGGAACCAAGACCGGGCATTTGCCGACTTCCAGCGCCGCCAGGGTCGCTCCTACGCCGGCGTGGGCGATCACCACGTCGGCCTCTCGCATCGCCTCGGTCAGGTCGCGTTCGGGGATCGCGAACTCGCCTTTCAGGCCGAGCTCGGTGACGTCGGTTTCGCCCGTCTGCCAGAGGACCTCGGCCTCGGGAGGCAGGATCTCGAGCAGCCGTAGCACCAGGCGGGGGAATTCGTAGCCACGGTAGGTGCCGAGGGTGACCACGACCTTGGCCAGCCGCTCGACCGGGTGGCCCGCTTCGAGCGCTTCGTAGGAGTCGAACACCGAGCCGCCGTAGTACCAGCCTCGCTCAAAGGCCCAGGGGCGGTACTGGGCATACATGTTCACTCCCTGGATTCGCCCGATCAGCGAGCCGGTGATCGAGGGACCTTCGGTGCGCGCGGCGCTCTCGATGTAGTGACAGCGAAGCCGGCGGCCGCGACCGAGGGCGAAGAACGGCAGCGCCACCGCCGAGCCGGTGCTTACCACCGCCTCGATCGCGTGCCGGCTGAGAATGGCGTGGGCGTGCTGGGCGTTGCGCAGGACGTTGAGAGGATCGCGACCACCGACGAAGGGAACGAAATCGACCTCCTCGTCGGCGAGCAGCGAGCGGCTCTGGGCGGTGTCGAAGGTGGCCCAGCGATAGGGTCCCTCGACGCCCTCGAGGCGCTCGTGCAGACGGTGCAGCTGCTTCAAATGGCCCCCGGTCGAGGCAACCAGGAGGGTCGTCACGGCTGCCAGTGCTCGGCGACGAGCTCGTGGGTGCCGCGGATGCTGTTCCTGCTCGAGGCGCCGAAGACGATCGACTCGAGATTCGGCTGCGCGCAGACCCACTCGATCGCCTCGGCGGGGGGGATCGCCCCGGAGGCGAAGACCGACATCGCCATCGGCCGGAAGCGGCGCTCGCGCAGGGCTGCCTCATAGGCATCCGGGCCGCCGCACATGCGGAAGCCGATCTTGTTGATGTTGGCGCAGACGATCGGGTTGGCGACGCCAACCTCCTCGAGCACGTCGAGCAGCAGCGGCAGGTTCATCGTGATGAAGCCCGGCTCGGCGCCGTAGCGCTCTTCCACGTGGCGGGCGAAGATCGGGAAAGCTTGCTTGAAGCCGAGCCCGAGCAGCAGGTCGACGACGACGTTCTGGAGGAAGATCACCGGAGTGGCCAGCTCGCTGAACATCTTCATCTCCGCGTCGACGAGCAGGGTGATCATTCCCTCGACGTCCTTCTGCGCCAGCGAGCGGCCGCCCCGCAGGGCGGCGTCCATCAGCCCCTCTTCGGGCAGGAAGCGTTTGACCGCGCCGAGCATGCCATTCTCGGTGACGGCATTGGCGTACTTGTGGGCATAGGGCATGCAGGGCAAGAAGGTGAAGTCGGTCCATTCCTCGCGATCGGCCCGCACCCGATCGCAGATCGCAGCGATCCGGTCGTGGGTCGTGCACATGAAGCTGCGCACTCCCTCTTCCTTGGCGATTCGCAGGACGTCGAGGATCGCCTCGACGTCCTGGAAGCGAAGCGCCTGCGCCCGCGCCCGCTCCTCGGACATGTGGTTGATCCCAAAGAACTGGTTGTCGCCGAGGACGAGGCGATCCAGCTCACCGCGGGTCTGCTCACCGCTGGCCAAGGGTCTCCCTCCGCCACCAGCGCCGCTTCGCGCCCGTGTGGGCCGACTCGATCTCGCG
>DATMIH010000108.1:0-18590 GCA_035554595.1 Solirubrobacterales bacterium | reverse complement strand
AGCCCCACAACAGAAAACGCCCCGGCGGGGAGCCGAGGCGAGTTCTGGGGTTACTACAGGGAGGAGAGATATGTATCTCTATATATGTGGATCCGTGGGAGGTAGGTGGGCCCTTTGATGTGTCGCGGGCAGATCATTGTGGGAGCAATGAGAGCCATATGTGCGACGCTGGACCCAGCCAAAAAGTTCTTTGCTATCTGCCCCTTATCGGTTGTCCTCTGCGAATCCTTGAACAGCATACGAACGTATGTGCGGTATGTGTGTGAGTGCGATCACAGACTCCGCCTACGCCTGCCGAGCGCCTCGCTGAGGGGCCCTTACCCGGCTTTTGGGCATGGAATCAGGCCAAGGCAAAGCGTGGTTAAAAACCTGTGCTTCGGCGCGATTGGTCCCCGGCTCGGCGGGCCGGCGCTACGGTTGCGGCGATGAAGAAGGCGCGGATAGACGCGGTCTTGGCCGAGCGGGGGCTCTTCCCCTCACGCACGGCTGCCGCAGAGGCGGTGCGGGCAGGCTCGGTGCGGGTCGGTCGCGATGGTCCGGTCGCGCTGCGGCCGAGTCAGTTGGTTGAGCCCGAGGCCGCTCTGATCGTCGATGAGGGTCCGCGCTACGTCTCTCGCGGTGGGATCAAGCTCGAAAACGCCCTCGACGCGCTGGAGATCGACGTCTCCGGTCGCGATTGCCTCGACGTCGGCGCCTCCACCGGTGGCTTCAGCGACTGCCTCTTGCAGCGCGGCGCGGCAAGGGTGGCGGCCGTCGACGTCGCTTACGGACAGCTCGATCTGAGACTGCGCGAGGATCCGCGGGTGAGCGTGATCGAGCGGCTCAACGCCCGCGAGCTCGAGCCGGCGCACCTGCCATTCGTGCCCGAGCTGGCGACGGTCGACGTCTCCTTCATCTCGCTGACCAAGATCCTGCCTGCCGTTGCCGGTTGCCTGGCTCTGCGCGGCGAAATCCTGGCGATGGTCAAGCCGCAGTTCGAGCTCGGTCGCGCGCGAGTCGGCAGAGGCGTCGTGCGCGATGCCGGCGACCGGCGCGAGGCGATCCTCGCGGTCGCGCATGCCGCCCGAGACCTCAATCTGCCCATACGCGGCGTCGCTTCCTCCGGTCTGCCGGGCCCAAAGGGCAACCGCGAGACCTTCGTTTGGTGCGGGGGCGACGGTGCCGAGCTTTCGAACCTCGAGGCTGCGATCTCGGCGGCGGTGGAGTCGGACGCGTGAAGACCGCGGCGCTGATCACCCACTCGCATCCGCCCGCCGCGACTGAAGCCGTCGAGGTTGCCGCCGCGGTGGCGCGCGAGGCCGACTGGCGTCTGGTCGCCACGGCGGCCGAGATCGAGAAGCACAGCCGTGCGGCGGACGGGGTCGAACAGGTCGACTCGTTGCCCGCCGATCCCGATCTCTGCCTCGTGCTCGGCGGCGACGGCTCGATCCTCTACGCGCTGCGCAGCTTCGCCGGCACGAAGGTGCCGGTCTTCGGGGTCAATTTCGGCACGGTCGGCTTCCTCGCCGCGGTCGAGCGCGACGATGCCGCTGCGGGCATCCGCCGCGCGCTGGCCGGGGAGACCGAGACGATCGACCTGCCGGCGCTGGCGATCGAGATCGAGGGAGAGCGACGCTTCGCCCTCAACGACGTCAGCTTCAGCCGCCGCCCGCGCGACCGCGTCGCCGAGCTGAGCTACCGGATCGCCGGCGAGGAGGTGGGCAACGTGCGCTGCGACGGCCTCGTCGCCGCCACCCCGGCCGGCTCGACCGGCTACAACCTCGCCAACCAGGGGCCGATCCTGGCCTGGGGCGTGAAGGGCTACGTGGTCAGCTACATCGCGCCCCACTCGCTCACCGCGCGGGCCCTCGTGGTCGCGCCCTCCGACGTGCTCACCGTCGGCAACGCCGCCGGCCGCGAGCCGGTCGACGTCGCCATCGATGGCGCCCAGGCGACTGAGCTGGCACCCGGCGCCGCGCTCGATATCCGCTTCGCCGATTCCGTCGCTTGTCTGGCCCAACTTCCCGGCACAAGCTTCTACCACCGCATTCGCGAGAAGTTCGGCCACTTGGCGGTCTGAAGGCCATCCCGATAGGGGTGGAACGTCAAGTGGAACCCCTATCGGGATGGCCTCCTGAGCCCACGTGTCCGGTTGTCTAGGGTTTCGCCGATGGAGCGCAAGTGGTGGACCCTTCTGCTCGTCTCGATCGCGACGTTCATGCTGCTGCTGGACGTGACGGTGGTCAACGTCGCCCTGCCCGACATCCAGCGGGAACTGCATGCCAGTCTCTCCAGCCTGCAGTGGGTCGTCGATGCCTACTCGCTGATGCTGGCCGCCTTCCTGCTCACGGCCGGTTCACTCGGCGACCGGCTGGGACGGCGCCGGGTCTTCACGATCGGCTTCGGGATCTTCACCTTCGCCTCGTTCCTCTGCGGCATCTCCAACGACCCGACCCTGCTCAACCTGGCCCGTGGGCTACAGGGGATCGGCGGGGCCGGGATGTTTGCCACCTCGCTGGCCCTGATCGGCCAGGAGTTCCACGGTAAGGACCGGGCGACTGCCTTCGGCGTCTGGGGAGCGGTCGTCGGCGGCGCCGTCGCGGTCGGGCCACTGGTCGGCGGAGTGATCACCGAAAGCCTCGGCTGGGAGTGGATCTTCTTCGTCAACGTCCCGATCGGGATCACGGCGATGGTCTTGACCGAGCGCAAGATCGTCAACGTCTTCGCCAAGGACCCGGAACCGATCGACGTGCCGGGCCTCGTCACCTTCTCGCTGGCTCTGTTCCTGCTGATCTTCGGGTTGATCCGGGGCAACCCCGAGGGCTGGGGCAGTCCTCTGATCCTCGCCTGCCTGATCGGCGCCGCGCTGCTGCTCATGGCCTTCGTCGCGATCGAGCTCCGCTCCAAATACCCCATGCTCGATCTCTCGCTGTTCCGCAAGGGTGCCTTCAACGGCGTTTCAGCGGTCGCCTTCGGCCTCTCGGCGGGGATGTTCGCGATGTTCCTCTACCTGACCATCTATATGCAGGGAGTACTCGATTACTCGCCGCTGGAAGCGGGCCTGCGCTTCCTGCCGCTGACCGTGCTCGGCTTCATCGTCGCCCCGATCTCCGGTGCGCTCTCGAACCGGATCCCGATTCGCGTCCTGCTCGGCGTCGGCCTCGCCACGGTCGGGGTCGGCCTGCTGCTGATGCACGGGGTCTCGCCCGATTCGGGCTGGACGACGCTGCTCGGCGGTTTCCTTGTCGCCGGCATCGGCATCGGCATCACCAACCCCGGCATCGGACAGGCGGCGATCGCGGTCGTCCCGGTCGAGAAGTCCGGCATGGGCTCGGGGATCAACACCACCTTCCGTCAGGTCGGGATCGCGACCGGTGTCGCTGGGCTCGGGGCGGTCTTCCAGTCGAACGTCAACTCGAAGATCTCCGAACTGCTGCCGCGCGCCCCTAGCGGACTCGGCGAAGTCATCGCCTCGGGCGGCTCGCGAGCGGCCGGCGCGGTGTCTCCGGCCCGGATCCGCCCGGAGGTCGTTCACGCCTCCGACGTCGCCTTCGTCGGCGCCTTCAACGAGATCATCCTGATCGCCGCGATCCTCTCCTTCGTCGGCGCCGCGCTGGGCTTTGTTCTGGTCAGGTCCAGGGACTTCGTCCAGCACGCCGGTCCCGAGGAGGAGACGGCGGCCGAGCCCGTCACCGCGTAGCGGTACCACCCGCCGCGCCGGGTGGTACACAGAAGCCGTGCTGCGTGAGCTCCGGATCGAGAACCTGCTGCTGATTGAGAGAGCCGAACTGCGGCTCGGTAAGGGATTGAACGCAATCACGGGAGAGACCGGCGCGGGCAAGACCGTGCTTGCGCACTCGCTCGACCTGCTGATGGGCGGCAAGGCGCGGCCGCAGATCGTCCGGCCGGGGGCCGAGGAGGCCTGGGTCGAGGGGGTCTTCGATTTGCCTCAGGGGCTCCTCGCCGAGCCTGAGTTCGGGGAGATCGCCGAGCGGCTGCCGGAGGGGGCCGAAGAGGTCGTGCTGGGTCGGCGCGTCTCGGCCAGCGGGCGCACCAGCGCCTTCGTTGCCGGCCGCGCCGCCTCGGCCTCGGACCTGAAAGCCCTGGGCGGGCGGCTGCTCGCTTTCTATGGCCAGCACGAGCACCGCAAGCTGACGATCTCCTCGGCGCAGATGGACGTGCTCGACGGCTTCGCCGGGGCCGCGCAGCTCGAGCTGCGCGAGCGCTATCGCGAGGCGCATCGCGAGTGCCTGCGGCTCGCCGCCGAGCTGGCCGAGCTGCGCGAGCGCGACGGCTCGCGCGAGCGCGATCTCGACCTCTATCGCTACGAGCTCTCCGAGATCGAGGAGGTCGCGCCGGATCCCGACGAGGAGCGGGAGCTGAGCGGCGAGCGCGAGCGCCTGCGCCACGCCGAGGGACTGCGCGAGGCGGCCGCCGGGGCGCACGCGATTGCGCTCGGCGCCGAGGAGGACGGCGGCGCGGCCGCCGCTTTGGCCCGGGCCGAGGCGCTGCTGCACGGGGTCGCCGGAGTCGACGCCGATCTCGATGCGCTCTCCGCCCGTCTCGGCGCCCTGGCGATCGAGCTCGGCGACGTCGCCGCTGAGCTGCGCGACTACGTCGACGGGCTCGAGGCCGATCCGGGTCGTCTGTTCGCGGTAGAGGAGCGACTGGAGGCGCTTGACCGGCTGCAGCGCAAGCACGGAGGCAGTACCGACTCGGTTCTTGCCCACGTCGAGCGCTGCCGGGCCGAGATCGCCCGTCTGGAGAACGCCGGCGAGCGCGGTGAAGAGGCTGAGGCGGCGCTGGCCGAGGCGGAATCGCGCCGTGCCAAGCTCGGCGAGAAGCTCGGCAAGGCCCGCGCCAAGGTTGCAGCGCCGCTGCAGCGCGACGTCGCCGCCGAGCTGGAGCGGCTGGCGATGGCGGGCGCCCGGCTCGACGTGATTCTCGAGCCGCATCCGGATCGGTTCGGGCCTAGCGGCATGGAGACGGTCGAGTTTCGCCTGGCGCCGAATCCTGGCCTCGAGCCCGCGCCGCTGCGCGACGCCGCCTCGGGCGGGGAGCTCTCGCGGGTGATGCTGGCCCTGAGCAGCCTTGCGGGTGCTGTCGGAGCGGGCACCCTGGTCTTCGATGAGATCGACGCCGGCGTCGGCGGCAAGACGGCCCGCGCGGTTGGCGAGCAGCTGCGGGCGCTAGGCAAGGACCGCCAGGTGCTCTGCATCACTCACCTGCCTCAGGTTGCTTCCCTGGCAGACACGCACTTCACGCTGGAGAAGGACGTCAGCGGCGAGCGCGCCAGTGCCACTGTGCGCAAGCTCGACGGCGATGGGGTCGTCGAGGAGATCCGGCGCATGCTCGGTGCCGAGGACAGCGACGAGGCGGCGACCCGGCACGCTCGCGAGCTCCTCGCCGCCGCCTAGCGCTCTGCGAAGCGCTTTTAACCGCTTGCCCGGGCGGATAACCTGCTTTGGTGGCAACCGCCAGTCGCCGTCGCTTTCCCGCCCTGCTCTCGCGCCGCAATGGGGCCGCGCCGGTGGAGGCAATCGAAGGGAAGGTGCGGCTTGGCCACCGCACGAAGCACCTGGTCAAACGCCTTGTGCCTGGCGACATCGCCGTCATCGACCACGTCAACATCGACCGGATCGCCGCCGAGGAGCTGATCTCGACCGGCGTCCGGGTCGTGATCAACGCCTCGGCCTCCTCCAACGGCCGCTATCCCAACGCCGGGCCGCTGCTCTTGGTGCAGGCGGGGGTGCGGCTGATCGACGTCGAGGACGTCAACCCCTTCGAGCTGCTCGCCGAGGGGAACCGGGTGACGGTTGCCGACGGGGTCGTCTTGGGCGGCGGCCGCGAGCTGCTGCGCGGGCGCATGCTCGGTCTCGAGGAGCTCGAACGCCAGCGTGACGAGCAGCTTGAGCGGGTCGACGAGGCGCTGGCCGAATTCGCCGAGAACACCGTCGCCCACGTGCGGGGAGAGACCGACCTGCTCACCGGCAGCGTCGAGTTCCCGCCGACGCGGGCCTCGTTCCGCGACCGCCACGTGCTGATCGTCGTCCGCGGCGACCGCCACCGCCGTGACCTCAAGGCCCTGCGCGCCTACATCCGCGACGTGCGGCCGTTGGTTGTCGCCGTCGACGGCGGCGCCGACGGCGTGCTCGAGGCAGGAATGAAGCCCGACGTGATCCTCGGCGATATGGACTCGGCCGGCGACGAGGCGCTGTGCTGCGGTGCCGAGCTGATCGTCCACGCCTATCCCGATGGGCGGGCGCCGGGCCGCCAGCGCCTGCTCGACCTGGGCCTCGACCACACAGTGCTGCCCGCGGCCGGCACCAGCGAGGACGTGGCGATGCTGATGGCCTACGAGAAGGGGGCGACGCTGATCGTCAGCGTCGGCGCCCACTTCAACCTGATCGAGTTCCTCGATCGCAAGCGCGGCGGTATGTCCTCGACCTTCCTCACGCGGCTGCGGATCGGCGAGAAGCTTGTCGATGCCAAGGGGGTGAGCCGGCTCTACAACCCGAGCTCGCCGTTCGGGCCGATGGTGCTCTTCCTCGCCGCCTTCATGGTCCTGCTGGCGATAGTCGTGATTACCTCGCCGGCGCTCAACGATCTGGTCCAGCTGGTCTGGTTGAAGATCAAGATCTGGCTTGGCCTGTAGGGCCAACATCTAGCCTGTCCGCCTCCCATGGGTTACAGCGCTCGATACCACGCGGTCTCGCTGGTCGCCGTCTTCCTCGCCCTCGCGATCGGGATCCTGATCGGCGCCGAGTTCGGCGGCGACGCGCTAACCAGTACCCGCAAGAACCTCGAGCGGAGCCTCACCGGCAACCTCCAGGACGAGCGCGAACGGGCCGACGAACTGAATGGCAAATTGGCCCGCTCAGACGAATTCGCCAGCCGCGTCTACCCGGCGCTGGTGCGGGAACGGCTGGCCGGCAGGCGGATCGGCGTGGTCGCACTCGGCGACCTGCCGGGCGACACCAGCGCGGCGATCGAGGAAGCGCTTGGGCCGACGGGGGCGCACCTGGTCGGCATCGGCGTGGTCCGCGAGCCGGTCGACCTCAGCGGCCTCGGCAGCGTGCTCTCGAAAACCCGCTTCGCCAAGATCCGTAGCAACGAAGAAGCCCTGGCGGAATTCGGCAAGGGCGCCGGCCGTCAGTTGGTCCGCGGGGGCAGCTTGCTCGACCGCGTGCGCAGCCACCTCTTCTCGCGTGCCAGCGGCAACTTCGGTGGTCTCGACGGGGTCATTGTCGTGCGCCGGACGCCGGAAGAGATGGGCGCGGTGCAGCGCGCCAAGGCCTCGACGCTCGAATCGACGTTGATGGCGGGAATGACCGCGACCCGAGCGCCGGTGGTCGGTGTGGAGACGACGACGGCCGAACCGTCCTCGGTCTCCTTCTTCGCCGGCAACGACCTCTCCAGCGTCGATGACGTCGAGACCCCCGCGGGCAAAGTGGCAACGGTCTTCGCCCTGCTCGGCGCCGAGGGCAGCTTCGGCATCAAGGGCTCGGCCGACCGCCTGCTGCCCGATCTGCTGCCCCCGGCCGAATCGCCGTGAACGCCCCGACCGTCACGGTGATCTCCGGTCGCTCGAATCCGGGACGGTCGGGGCGTGAACAAATGGGCGTCAGGTGACCTGGGTCGGCTTCCCGGTCGCGATCGCCGTCGCCCTGCTGGTCGTGCCGGCGGGGGTGCGCGGCTTGTTCGACGCCGGCCTGGTGCGGACCAACTACCGGGGCGCCAGCCTCGCCTTCCCGCTCGGCGCGGTGCTGGCGACGGCGGCCCTGGTCGCGCTGGCGCCGCTCGCCTTCCTCAACGACCGCGCCGACCTCGATCTGCTCAGTCCCGAACTGCGGCAGTGGATGCCCTACTTGCTCGGCGTCGTCTTCCTCGGCTTTCTCGATGACGCGCTAGGGCGCGGCGAGGACGCGGGCACACCGCGCGGCTGGCGCGGGCACGCGCGGGCGCTGCGGGCCGGCAGCCTCTCGACTGGTGCGATCAAGGCGTTGGGAGCACTGGCACTCGCCGCTTATGTCGTCTCCGGTCGCGGGCTCGAATCCTGGCGCTACATCGCCGACGTGATCCTGCTGATCCTCGCCACCAACCTCTTCAACCTGCTCGACCTGCGGCCGGGGCGGGCGGAGAAGGGGCTGGCACTGCTCGCCGCGGGACTTTGCCTCGGCGCCTGGACCCTGGCGCCGCTGGAGCTGCTCGGCATCTTCGCCGGCCCGGCGCTGGTCGGCGCCGCCTTCACCCTGCGCGAGCGGGCGATGCTGGGAGATACCGGTTCAAACCTGCTCGGTGCGATCGGCGGGGTCTGGTTGCTGACCACTTTGGGCTCCGACGCCCGCCTAATTGCCCTCGCCGTGGTCGCCGGACTGACCATTTACGGAGAGTTACGTTCGATCTCGGCAACGATCGAATCGGTTCCGCCATTGCGATGGCTAGACTCGCTCGGCAGAGCATGAGCAGGCCCGCGCAAGGAGATACACGCTTCATCTTCGTCACCGGTGGCGTGGTCTCGGCTCTCGGTAAGGGGATCGCCGCGGCCTCGATCGGCCGCCTACTCCGCTCCCGCGGCTACCGGGTGCAGCTGCAGAAGTTTGACCCCTACATCAACGTCGACCCGGGGACGATGAGCCCGTTCCAGCACGGCGAGGTCTTCGTCACCGAGGACGGTGCCGAGACCGACCTCGACCTCGGCCACTACGAGCGCTTCACCGACGAGAACACCTCGCGTGCCTCCAACGTTACCGCTGGTGCTGTCTACAACTCGGTGATCAATCGCGAGCGCCGCGGCGATTACCTCGGCGCCACGGTGCAGGTGATTCCGCACATCACCAACGAGATCAAGAACCGGATCCGGATCGTCGCCGAGTCGCAGTCGGTTGACTTCGTGATCACCGAGATCGGCGGCACGGTCGGCGACATCGAGTCGCTGCCCTTCCTTGAGTCGATCCGCCAGCTCTACACCGATCTCGGGCCGAAGCGTTCAATGTTCGTGCACCTGACCCTGGTGCCTTATGTGGGTCATGCGGGCGAGCTGAAGACGAAGCCGACCCAGCACTCGGTCAACGAGTTGCGCCGGATAGGGATCCAGCCGCACGCCCTGGTCTGCCGCTCCGAGGGCCGCCTCGACCGCGAGATCCGCGAGAAGATCGCCCTCTTCGCCAGCCTTCCCGTCGACGCGGTGATCTCCGCCAACGACGTCGACAACATCTACAAGGTGCCGCTGGTCTTCCGCGCCGAGGGCGTCGATGACTTGGTACTCGATCACTTCGAGATGGAGGCGCCCTCCTCCGACCTCTCCGAATGGGAGGCGATGGTCAAACGCGCCGACGAGGCCGAGGGCACGGTGCGGATCGCCCTGGTTGGCAAGTACGTGCAGCTCGCCGACGCCTACAAGTCGGTGATCGAGGCACTTGAGCACGGTGGAATCCACCACGGCGTCAACGTTGAGGTCGAGCTGGTCGACTCCGAGAACTTCGACGAGGAGCAGCTCGACGGCGTCGACGGCATCCTCATCCCCGGCGGCTTCGGCGAGCGCGGCATCGAGGGCAAGGTCTCGGCGGCGCGGATCGCCCGCGAGCGCTCGATCCCCTACCTGGGGATCTGTCTCGGTATGCAGATCGCCGTGGTCGAGTTCGCCCGTACGGTCGCCGGCATGGACGGCGCCAACTCGGCCGAGTTCGACCCCGAGACGCCCTTCCCGGTGGTCGACCTCCTGCCCGAGCAGAAGGAGGTCTCCGAGATGGGTGGCACGATGCGGCTCGGCGCCGACCCGGTGAAGCTGCACGAAGGCACGCGGGCACAGGAGATCTACGGCGAGCAGGTCATCTACAAGCGCCACCGCCACCGCTACGAGGTCAACAACCAGCTGCGCCGCCGGCTCGAGGACGAGGGTCTGGTCTGCGGCGGCACCTCGCCTGACGAGCGCCTGGTCGAGATGGTCGAGCTGCCCGATCACCCCTTCTTCGTCGCCTCGCAGTTCCACCCCGAGTTCAACTCGCGCCCCAACCGCCCCGAGCCGCTCTTCCGCGAGTTCGTCGGCGCGACGGCGCACCACGCGGGCGAGCAGCCCGAGACTGGGGCAGGACTGCCTGAAACAGAATCTGTTCGCGAACCGTCCCGGTAGGGGTTCCGCTTAACTTTTTGGATGTGACGGGAACTGCTGACGCCGCAAGGTCAGCGCCCAAAAAGTGCAAGACGCTCCACCCCTACCGGGACGGTTCGCCAGTGGTGCTGAATCCGGCTAGCCTGTCCCGCCGTGGAGAGGCTTCACGAGACTTTCGTCCGGCTTTGCGAGATTCGGAGCCCCACGGGCGAGGAGCGGGAGGTGGCGGACACGATTGCCGCTGAGCTGCGCGCGCTTGGGCTCGATGTGAGCGAGGACGACGCCGCGAAGCCGGCAGAAGCCGGAGCCGGCAACCTGTTGGCGCGGTTGCCGGGAGTGAGCGACGAGTGGGTGATGTTCTGTGCTCACATCGACACCGTTCCGCACAAGGGGCAGATCGAGGTGGTCGAATCCGACGGCGTCTTCCGCAGCGCCGGCGAGACGATCCTTGGCGCCGACAACAAGGCGGCGGTCGCGGTCTTCATGGAGCTTGTCGCCTGCCACGCGGGGAGCGACGGGCCGCCGCCGATCGGGATCGAGCTGCTGCTGAGCGTCGCCGAGGAGCAGGGTCTGCGCGGCGCTAAGGCCTTCGACGCGAGCCTGCTGCGCTCCAAGTGCGGCTTCGTCCTCGACCACGCCAGCGCCGTCGGCGAGGTGATCGTCACCTCCCCGACCCAGCAGAGCGTGCGGGCGGACTTCACCGGGGTCGAGGCCCACGCAGGTATCCGCCCCGAGGACGGCAACAGCGCGATCGCCGCTGCCTCGGCCGCGATCGCGCGCATGGAGCTGGGCCGGCTCGACGAGGAGACAACCGCCAACGTCGGCGTCATTCGCGGCGGCACCTCCGGCAACGTCGTGCCTGGCCACTGCGAGATCGTCGCCGAGGCGCGCAGCCTCGACGCGAATCGCGCGGCAGAGGTCGCCGGTACTTTGAGCGATGCCTGTGCCTGGGGTGCCAGCGAGCACGGTTGCGACGCCGACGTCAGGGTCGAAGAGCTCTTCCGCGGCTACAAGATCCCGCCGTCATCGCCCGCCCTGGCGCTCGCCGAGGCAGGACTGCGCAGGGCCGGCTTCGAGCCCGAGCGCACCGCGACCGGCGGCGGCAGCGACGCCAACGCGCTAATCGTCGACGGTTTCGACTGCGTCCTGTTGGCCAACGGCACCGAGGCGAACCACACGCCCGAGGAGGCGGTCAGCGCCCGCAACCTCGACGCGATGCTCGAGGTTTGCGAGGGGATCGTCGCCGAGGCAGCTGCCGCGGCCGGGTTGTGAGGCGAGCGCAGGTGGCCAGTCCTTGAGCGGCCGCCTGGAGCTGCGCCGCGGCGTGATCGTGGCCGCGGACCCGCTGACGGTCGAGATCGACGGCGAGCGGCGCCCCGCCTGGGCCGACGAGGCGCTGCTGGGAGAGATGCACGAGGGCGATGAGGTCGTCGTCAATGTCGCCGCCCTCGACCTCGAGCTCGGCTCGGGCGGCTTCGACGTGGTCCACGTCAACCTCACCCGTGGTCTGGATGAGGGAGGGCCGACCGGCGAGGAGCACGTGATGAAGCTCAATTACAGCTCGCTGCAGCACGCGGTTGAGCCCATTGAGGCGTCGCACGACGAAATCCCGCCCGGTGGCCGTAACGCTTTTCCCACCCATGAGGTGGAGAAAGCGTTGCACCGGATGCCGGCGCTGGTTTTGCCGCTGCACGGGCATCTGGCGCCGGCGGCCTGGGCTGCTGCTCAAGCCTGTCCCGACGCCAAGGTCGGCTACCTGCAGACTGGGGGAGGGGCTCTGCCGGGCTCGCTCAGCCGCGATGTCGCCGAGCTGCGCGAGCGCGGCCTGCTCTGCGGCCACATCACGGCTGCCCCGGCCTACGGCGGCGAGTACGAGGCGATCTCGGTTGCCGGCGCGCTCGATGCCGCCGCGAACAAACTGGGCTGGGACGCGGTGATCGCCGGGCCCGGGCCGGGGATCATCGGCTCCGACACCCGGCTCGGACACGGCGGCATCGCCGCCCTCGACACCGCCCACGCCTCGCTCGCGCTCGGCCTGCCAACGTTGATCTCACCGCGGCTCTCCGCGTCCGATCCCCGCGAGCGCCACAAGCCGGTCAGTCACCACACCCTGGCCGTGCTGGAACTCCTTCTCGGCGCTGTAGAGATCCCAGTACCAACCAACGAGCCCGTCCCGATCGCAATCCTCGCCACAGCGGCCGGCTGGCGCCACCGCCTGCGCGAAGCCCCGGTCGACCTCGCCGGTTACGCGGTAACCGGCTTGCCGGCGAAGACGATGGGCCGCAGCCTGGAACAGGACCCGCTCTTCTTCGCCGCCCCGCTCGCCGCGGGCGCCGCCTTGCGCCGCAAGGGTTGAGGGACGGCGGGGAGAACACCCCCGCCATGTCAGTTGCCGCAGCGCCCCCTGTCCGCACCGAGTCCCGCTTCGAGGGGCTCGTCCTCGACTTCCTCTCCTACCTGGAGCTGGAGCGCGGCCTATCGCGCAACACGCTCGATGCCTATCGCACCGATCTGCACCAGTACGGCGAGTACCTCGCCGCCCACCACATCGACGCCCTGGCGGCTGGCCCGGCCGAGATCGGCGAGTTCCTGGCCGAGCTGGCGACCGGCGAGAACCGGCCGGCCTGCTCCTCGGCGACCGTCCACCGCAAGGCCGCCTGCCTGCGCTCCTTCTACAAGCAGCTGCGCCGCGACGAGCTGATCGGCGATGACCCGACCGCGGCCCTGAGCGCGCCGCGCCGGGCCAAGAAGCTGCCGCAGGTGCTCAACTACTCCGAGGTTCAGAAGCTGCTGGCGGCGCCAAGCGGCGACGAGCCGACCGCCTTGCGCGACCGCGCCCTGCTCGAGGTGATGTACGCCTGCGGGCTGCGCGCCTCGGAGACGATCGGGCTCGAGTTGTCCGACATCGACCTGCACGAGGGCTTCCTGCGCGCCCGCGGCAAGGGCAACAAGGAACGGCTGGTGCCGCTCGGCCGCCAGGCGATCGCGGCGATCTCCTCTTACCTGCGCGGCGGCCGCCCCAAGCTGATCGGCGAGCGTCACGAGGCGCGGCTCTTCGTCAACTTCCGCGGCGGACCGCTGAGCCGCCAGGGCCTCTACAAGATCGTTCAGCGCAACGCCCGCGCCGCCGGCCTCGCCGGCCAGATGAGCCCACACACCCTGCGCCACAGCTTCGCCACCCACCTGCTCGCTGGCGGCTGCGACCTGCGCGCCGTGCAGGAGATGCTCGGCCACGCCGACATCTCGACCACCCAGATGTACACGCACCTCTCCGGCGAACAGCTCAAGACCGTCTACTTCAGGTCCCACCCCCGCGCCACCACCTGAACCTCCCGCCACCCCGGGGCCTGAGTTTGAGGTTTGTCCGGGATAGCCGGGACAAACCTCAAACTCAACCTTCGGTAGAACTCGGGGATGCCCGAGCTGCCCGAGGTCGAGACCGTTTGCCGGCAGTTGGAGCCGGAGTTGGAAGGGCGGCGGATTGAGCGGTTGGAGGTGCTCGATGCGCGCTGGTGCCGGCCGATGGCGCCGAAGGCGCTCGAACGAGCCGTCGAGGGGGCGATGATCGAGGGGCTGGGACGGCGCGGCAAGTACCTGCTGCTCGCGCTGGAGGGTGAGCGCACCCTGGTCATGCACCTGCGGATGACCGGCAACCTGCTTCTGGTCGAGGGTGAGACCAAGCTCGACCCCTCCGAGGGCCGACGGCTGTACGAGGCCGAGCGCTCGACCTCCGAACGGCACCTGCGGGCGCGCTTCACGCTCGATGACGGCCGCGAGGTCTGGTTCACCGACCCGCGCCGCTTTGGCGAGGCCTTCCTGATCGACAACGCCGACCTCGACGCGCGCTTCGCCAAGCTCGGGGTCGAGCCGCTCTCGGCCGACTTCACCCCGGAGGCGCTGGGCGCGATGGCGGCGAACCGCACGGCGCCGCTCAAGTCCTTCCTGCTCGACCAGTCGGGGGTCGCCGGGGTCGGCAACATCTACGCCGACGAGGCGCTCTTCCGCGCCCGCCTGCACCCGCTCTCGCCCGCCGGCTCGATGAAGCCCGAGCACCTGGAGGCGCTGCGCGACGCTGTGATCGCCGCTCTGGAAGCGGGGATCGACGGCGGCGGTGCCTCGATCGACGACTACCGCGACGGGCGCGGCGAGAAGGGCACGATGCAGGATGAGTTCCTCGTCCACACCCGCGAGGGCGAGGACTGCCCGCGCTGTGACGGCGTGATCCTCCGCATCGTCGTCTCCGGCCGCTCGACCTACTTCTGCCCGAGCTGCCAGGTGCGCCTGCGCAAGCGGCCACGGCGCAAACGCGCGAGGCCACGGCGTCAATTGATCGATTGACCCACAAATGCGGCGGGCGATCGATCAACCGGCGAAAAGCCGTCCGGTCTCTCACTCATCGTTAACCGGCTATGGCCGGAAAGACGCTGAAGACCGAGGCGGTTGTACTACGCAGCATTCGCTACGGCGAGGCGGACCGCATCCTCCATCTCTACTCGAAGACGCGAGGCCGGATCGGCGCGATCGCAAAGGGGGCCCGCAAACCGAGGTCGCGCTTCGGCGGCCGCCTCGAGCCCTTCTTCCGGCTCGACTTGATCCTGCACGAAGGTCGTGGCGAGCTGCTCACCGTTACCAACGCCTCGACGCTCGACGGTTACCCGCGCCTGCGCGCCTCCGGTCCCGCGCTCAACGCCGGCGCCCGTGCCTGCGACGCCGTCCTGCGCCTGCTCGACTCGGCCGAGCCCAACCCGCCCGCCTACAACCTGCTCTGCCGCTACCTGGCGCTGCTCGACGACCCCGAAGAGACGGAGGCGGCAAGCTTGGAGACGGCGCTCTCCTTCCGGCTCAAGCTCGCCTTGGCGGCCGGCTTCGCGCCCGAGCTCGCCTCCTGCGCCAGCTGCGGCGAGGCCGAGCACCTGAGCGGCTTTTCCGGTGCTGCCGGCGGGGTCGTCTGTGTCAGCTGTGAAGGCGGTGGCTTTCCGCTCTCCGAGGACGCGCACCGCTTCATGGTCGGTGCGGTCGGCAGCCCGCTCGCGGAGGCGCCCGCCTCGGAGGAGCCGGCCCTACGGCAGGTAGAGCGGGCTGTGCGGGAGACGCTCGAGCACCATGCGCACGTGCAGCTGCGCGCAGCCGCTTAAGATCGGCGGGTGCCCATGACTGCAAGCTTTGAGGACCGCGTCTGCGCTTGGGAGGACGAGTTCCTCGTCGAGGAGGCCACCCGTTCCTACCCGGCACGCCGCGCGGTCGATGAGCCCGACAGCCCGGTTCGCACGCCGTTTCAGCGCGATCGGGACCGGATCGTCCACAGCAAGGCCTTCAGGCGGCTCAAGCACAAGACCCAGGTCTTCGTCGCCCCCGAGGGCGATCACTATCGGACCAGGCTGACCCACACACTGGAGGCCTGCGGGATCGCTCGCACGGTTGCCCGGGCGCTTGGGCTCAACGAGGACCTGACCGAGGCGATCGGGCTCGGGCACGACCTCGGCCACCCGCCGTTTGGCCACGCCGGCGAGGAGGCACTCGACGAGGCGCTGCGCGAGCGCTGCGATAGCGGCTTCAAGCACAACCAGCACTCGCTGCGGGTGGTCGAGGTGCTCGAGCGCGACGGTCGCGGCCTCAACCTGACCGAGCAGGTGCGCGACGGCATCCTCAACCACACCGGCTCGCGCAAGCCGGCGACCCTGGAGGGGCGGATCGTCAAGCTGGTCGACCGCGTCGCCTACATCAACCACGACATCGACGACGCCCTGCGCGCCGGCGTGCTGCGCCCCGACGACCTGCCCGCCGCCGAGATCTCATTGCTCGGCGAGACCGGCTCGGCCCGCATCGACGCGCTGGTGCGCGACATCGTCGAGCGCTCCCGGGCCGAGGGCGACATCGTCCAGAGCGATGAGATTGGCGGCGCGATGCTGCGCCTGCGCAAGTTCATGTTCGACCGGGTCTATCTCGGCGAGCTGGCACGCAGCGAGCATGAGCGCGTGCACCGGGCGATGCGGGCGCTCTTCGACCACTACGTTGCGCACCCCGACGAGATCCCCGAGATCGAGCCCGGAGCGAGCGATTGCCAGCGGGCCACCGATTACCTGGCGGGGATGACCGATCGCTTCTGCATCGCCAAGTACGCCGAGCTGACGATCCCCGAGCAGCCATGGCACTGATCTCGAGCGAGAGCTTGGAGCGGGTCAAGCAGGCGGTCGACATCGTCGAGGTGATCTCGGCCCACACCGACCTGCGCCGTCAGGGCGCGCGCTGGGTCGGCCTCTGTCCTTTCCATGAGGAGCGCACGCCCTCGTTCTCGGTCGACGCCGGGGAAAAGCTCTACCACTGCTTCGGCTGCGGGGTCGGCGGCGACACGATCAAGTTCGTCGAGGAGAAGGAGGGGCTCGGCTTCGCCGAGGCGGTTGAGCTACTTGCCGACCGCTACGGGGTCGAACTGGAACGCGAGAAGGAGGACCCGCGGGCGGAGGCGAAGCGACAGCAGCGCCGCCGCCTCGGCGAGCTGCTCGACCGCACCGCGAGCTTTTACGCCGCCTACCTCTGGGAGTCCGACGAGGCGGGCAAGGCGCGCCAGTACCTAGCCGAGCGCGGCCTTGGCGAGGAGGTGCTGAAAGCGTTCGCCGTCGGTTACGCGCCGAGCGCCTGGGACAAAGTGCTGCTGCGCGGTCAGCGCGCGGGCTTCAAGGTCGAGGAGATGCGCGGCGTCGGCCTCGTGCAGAAGGGGAGGGGCGGCGGCGAGTACGACCGTTTCCGCTCGCGGATCATGTTCCCGATCCGCGACCGCCGCGGCCGCACCCTCGGCTACGGCGGGCGGGCGATGCGCTCCGACCAGGGGGCGAAGTACGTCAACACGGCCGAGACCGACTTCTTCCACAAGAGCCGCATGCTCTACGGGATCGACCTGGCCAAGGCCGCGATTGCTAAAGAGGGGAGGGCGGTGGTGGTCGAGGGCTACACCGACGTGCTCGCCCTGCACCAGGCCGGGATCGAGGAGGCGGTCGGGGTGATGGGGACGGCGATCACCGACGAGCAGGTCGCCTCGCTCTCGGGCATGGTCGACGAGGTGATCTTGGCGCTCGACGCCGACTCGGCCGGGCAGGAGGCGATGCTGCGGGCGCAACGGGTTGCCGCCGGGCGCAAGATGCGCCTGCGGGTGGCGGCGATGCCGGCCGGGGAAGATCCGGCCGAGATGCTGGCCGCCGAGGGCGGGGCCGAGCGCTTCCGCGCCCTGCTCGACGGCGCGGTCGAGCTGACCGCCTTCCAGGTCGACCTCGTCCTCGCCCGCACCGATGTCTCCTCGCCGGCCGAGCGCGACCGCGCCCTCGCCGAGGTGGCGCCGATCATGGCCGGGCTGGGGGAGAGCGCCAGCCGCGACGACCTGGTGCGGCGGGTGGCGGAGCGGCTTGACCTGGAGCCGGCGATGGTGATGGGCCGCGTGGTGGCGGCGCAGCCGCTCAGCGGCGGCCCGGCCGAGCCCGAGGCGCCGCGCGGCGGCCCGGCGGGCTCAGCGCCGCGTCGCACGGCCGAGCTGACCTCGCGCGAGCGACGCGAGCGCGCCCTGCTGGCGATGTGCATCGCCCTGCCCGACGAGGGGAAGTCGTATCTCGACAAGCTGACCGACGAGCACCTCACCCGCCTCGGCTCCCGCGCTGCCGCCTGGTTGCGCGAGAACCCCCAGGACCCCGCCTCCAACCTGCCCCGCGAGGACGCTGAGCTCTCCGGTCTGGTCGCCGAACTGATCATCACCGCCCACGACGAGCCCGCTTCGCCCGAGTCGATGGAGCTCAACTTCCTGCTGCTCGAGCAGCGCCGCATCGAGGCCGAGATCGCCGCCGCGGGCGAAGCCGAAGATGCCCAGCGCCGTGCCGCACTGAGCATGGAGCGCGCTGCCCTGGTCCAGCGCATCGCCCACGCTGAGCGCGTCGGCGGTTAATCGGTACATTCCTCACCGTTATTCCGGGGTAGCTCAATCGGTAGAGCACGCGACTGTTAATCGCGGGGTTGTGGGTTCAAGTCCCACCCCCGGAGCTCTCAGGCCGGCGTTCGGGTGTGCGCCAGTTGCTCGATCAGCACGGCACCGCGCTCGGCACCGTCATGTGCCCGAGCCCAGGCCGCCATCTTGCCCGCACGCGTGGCGAATGAACCGTCCGCCAGCAGGTGCTGGGCAGCCCAGCGCAGGGGCGCCGGCTGGCAGAGGCGCCAGGGCACCGAGAGGCCGCAGCCGGCCCAATCGACCCGCATCGCGGTCTCACTCATGTCACCGATAATCGGGCAGATCAGCACCGGGGTGCCGGCGCCCAGAGCCCGGGCAACGGTTCCGTGGCCGCCGTGGGAGATCACCAGCGAGGCGATCGGCATCAGCTGGCTGTAGCTGAGCCAGTCGACCATGACGGCGTTGTCGGGGACCTCGATCGGGCGCTGCGGAACGACGCGGTTGGTGGTGGCGACCACGCGAACCGGCTCATTCGCCAGTGCCGCCAGGGCGGTGCGGACCAGGTGGTTCTCG
>DATMIH010000107.1:0-18787 GCA_035554595.1 Solirubrobacterales bacterium | reverse complement strand
CTCCGGCGGGGCCGGGACGCGGCTGCGGCCGATCACCCACACCTCGGCGAAGCAGCTGGTTCCAGTTGCCAACAAGCCCGTGCTCTTTTACGGGATCGAGGCGCTGGTCGATGCCGGCGTCACCGAGATCGGGATCATCATTGCTCCCGAGACCGGCGACGAGATCCGCGAAGCAGCCGGCGACGGCTCCGCCTTCGGCGCCGAGATCACCTACATCGTCCAGGACAAGCCGGCCGGGCTTGCCCACGCGGTCCTCACCGCGGAGGAGTTCATCGGCGGCTCGCCCTTCGTCATGTACCTCGGCGACAACCTGCTCGCCGACGGCCTGCGCGGCCTCGTCTCCACCTTCCGCGCCGAGGAACCGGACGCGCTAATCCTGCTCACCCCGGTCGACGACCCGCAGTCCTACGGCGTCGCCGAGCTCGACGGCGAGCGGATCGTGCGCCTGGTCGAGAAGCCGAAAGATCCGCCCTCGAACCTCGCCCTGGTCGGTGTCTACCTCTTCGCGCCGGCGATCTTCGAGGCCGCCCGCGCCCTGGAGCCCTCCTGGCGCGGCGAGCTCGAGATCACAGAGGCGATCCAGAGCCTGATCGAAGAGGGCAAGACGGTGAAGTCAGAGGTGGTCAGCGGCTGGTGGAAGGACACCGGCCAGCTCGCCGATATGCTCGAGGCCAACCGGCTCGTGCTCGAGGAGATCGAGACCAAGATCGAGGGCGAGGTCGACGAGGCCTCGAAGATCGAGGGCCGCGTCGTGGTCGAGCCCGGTGCCGTCGTGACGAACTCGGTCGTCCGCGGCCCGGCCGTGATCGGCGCCGGCGCCCGCATCGAGGACGCCTACGTCGGCCCCTATACCTCGATCGGCGACGACGTCTGCGTGCGCCGCTCCGAAGTCGAGCACTCGATCATTCTCAGCGGCTCGGTGGTGGAGGACCTCGGCACCCGCATGGAGGCGAGCCTGCTCGGCCGCGAAGTCAAGCTCACCCGCAGCGACGGCATGCCGAAGACGCTGCGGATGCTGGTCGGCGACAAGTCCGAGATCAAGATCATCTGATTTCGGCGGCCGTTCGCCGGCATTGGCCGGACGCCGTTGGGGTCAGGCTGAGGGATCGACGAGCGTCACGCGCGCCGGCTTGAAGTCACGCTGGTTCAGCGTGACGAGTGCCAGATCGTGGGCGAGGGCGGTGGCGGCGATTAGGCTGTCTTTGATCGACATCGGTCGACCGCGGCGTCGCAGGTCTGCCAGGAGCTGCGCCCAGCGAATCCCGACGACCGAATCCCAGGGAAGGCACTGGATCCGGCCGATTCCCTGCTCGAACCATCGTTCCAGCTCGTTGCGTCGAGCGCCACGCGCGAGGAGCAGGATGCCGAAGCGAACCTCGCCGAGGATGATCGGGTCGACGACGATTGAGCGCTCGTTGCGGCGCAGCCACTCGACAACTCGAGGGTTGGGATCGGGCTTGGCTGCCTCGGAGAGAACGTTGGCATCGACGAGGTGCTTCACAGCGTGTCGGTCGACTCGGAGTCGATCGCGACGAAGTAGCCCTTTTGCGGGCAGGCGAGCAGCCAGTCCACCAAGCCTTCGTTGGGCGAAGGCGCTACCCGTCGCAGCCGGTACTCATCCGCGTCGAGGCGTTCGACCTCGAACTCCTGCCCAGGCGAAATGCCGTCTCGCTGGCGAAGCTCGGCTGGGAGCACGATCTGGCCCTTGGTGGATACGGTCGTTCTCATTGAAGTAAGATACCATCTTACGGCCTCGCGCTCCCAAGTTGTCAGGAAGCTAATCCCAATCTGTCACGCTCGCGAGCCCGTGGAGCGACTAGCCTGTCCGGCCGATGCAAGACCGCGAAGCGGAGAATCGTTGCTGACCAGATGAAGGTCCTCGTCACAGGCGCCGGCGGCATGCTCGGTCGCGATGTCGTGCTGGCTGCGGGAAACGCGGGCCACGACGTGGTTGGCTTCGGCCGCACCGAGCTCGACGTCACGGATGCCGCTGCACTCGGCGCCAAGTTCGAGCTCGAGCGGCCCGACGTGGTGATCAACTGCGCCGCCTGGACCGACGTCGACGGGGCCGAGGAGTCCGAGGAGGAGGCGCTGGCGGTCAACCGCACCGCTGCCGGCAACGTCGCCGCCGCGGCCGCCGCCGTCGGCGCCAGTGTCGTCTACGTCTCCAGCGACTACGTCTTCGACGGCAGCAAGGGCGCGCCCTACGTCGAAACCGATCAGACCGCGCCGCTTTCGGCCTACGGGCGCACCAAGCTCGCTGGCGAGGAAGCAACCGCGGCGGCCAATAAGCGCCACTTCGTCGTCCGCTCCTCCTGGCTCTTCGGCATCGGCGGCTCCAACTTCGTCGAGACGATGCTGCGCCTCGCCTCAACCCAGAACGAGGTCCTGGTCGTGCGCGACCAGGTCGGCTCGCCGACCTACACCTGGCACCTGGCCTACGGGATCGTTCGCCTGATCGAGGGGGTCGAGTTCGGTATCCACCACATGGCCGCCGGGGGCGCCTGTTCCTGGTACGACTTCGCCCGCGAGATCTTCGACCAAGCCAAAGTCGAGTGCCTGGTCCTCTCCGCCACCACTGACATGCTCGGACGCCCAGCACCCCGCCCCGCCTACTCGGCTCTGGAGAGCCAGCGCGAGCACGCGATCGAGCTGCCGCCTTGGGCCGACGGCCTCTCCGCCTACCTCTCCCAGCGCAGCGCCGAGCAGGAGGCGGCGGCATGAAGCTGCTCGTCACCGGCGCCGCCGGCTTCATCGGCTCCACCTACGTGCGCCTCGCCGGCGCCGAGCATGAGATCCGCGTGCTCGACAAGCTCACCTACGCCGGTCGCCGCGAGAACCTGCCCGAGGGGACTGAGCTGGTCGAGGGCGCGATCGAGGATCCGAAGATCGTGCGCGAGGCGATGGAGGGCTGCGACGCGGTCGTCAACTTCGCCGCCGAGTCCCACGTCGACCGCTCGATCGACGACCAGGACGCCTTCGCCCGCACCCACGTGATCGGCACCGGCACCCTGCTCGACGCCGCCCGTGAGCTCGGCATCAGCCGCTACCTGCAGGTCTCCACCGACGAGGTCTACGGCTCGATCGAGTCCGGCTCCTTCACCGAGACCTCGCCGCTCGATCCCTCCTCGCCCTACTCGGCGACCAAGGCCGCTGGCGATCTGCTAGTCACCGCCCACGTCCACACCTACGGCATCAACGCCTCGATCGTGCGCGGCTCCAACAACTACGGTCCGCGCCAGTACCCGGAGAAGCTGATCCCGCTGATCACGCTGAACGCCCTGCACGGCGACTCGCTGCCGGTCTACGGCGACGGCAAGCAGGTCCGCAACTGGCTCTACGTCGAGGACTTCTGCAGCGGCATCCACACGGTGCTGGGCAAGGGGGTGGCCGGCGAGGCCTACAACGTCGGCGGCCCCGACGAGTGCGAGAACATAGAGGTGATCAAGCGGGTGATCGAGCTGACCGGCAAAGACGAGTCGCTGATCTCCTACGTCGCCGACCGCCCCGGCCACGACCGCCGCTACTCGCTCTCCTCGGCCAAGCTCAAGGAGCAGCTCGGTTGGGAGGCCCAGGTCCACTTCGCCGAGGGGCTGGAGAAGACCGTCGCTTGGTACCGCGACAACGAGGACTGGTGGGGACCGATTCGCTCCGGCGAGTACCGCGAGTACTACGAAAAGCAGTACGGCAAGGCCCTCGGCTAGTGCTCGAGCGCCTGCCGACCAAGCTCGAGGGGGTCGTCCTGCTCGGGCCGACCGTCCACGGCGACGAGCGCGGCTTCATGGTCGAGACCTACCGCCGCGACCTCTGGGCCGAGCACGGGGTCGAGGTCGAGTTCGTCCAGCACAACCACTCGCGCTCCTCGAAGGGCACCCTGCGCGGCCTGCACTTCCAGACCGAGCCGGGCCAGGCGAAGCTGGTCCGCTGCCCGCGCGGCCGCATCTTCGACGTCGCCGTCGACTTGCGCCGCGGCTCGCCCACCTACGGCGAGTGGGATGACCCCGGCGTCGGGGTCGAGTGGCCGGTAGACGAGCCGCTGCTCTCGGAGCGCGACAAGACCGCGCCCACGCTCGCCGAAGTCGGCGAGACCCTCCCTTTCTAGAAAGGGACCGCCCGGCAGTACCCTGGGCCGATGGGTGGTGAGCCGAGCGTGAGAATCCACTCGATGGATGCTCTAAGAGCTTCGACGATGCTGCTCCTCGTCCCCGTTCATGCCGCTGCCCTGCTCGCCCAGAACGGTCATAGAGGGGCCTGGGCAATGGCGGTCTACTGGCTGGTCCACGTCTTTCGGCTACCCCTGTTCTTCACGATGTCAGGGTTTTTTCTGGCGCTGCTCCTCGGTCGCAAGGGCCTGCGCGAAACGGTTCGCAACCGGACGGTTCGCATCGTCGCGCCGCTTGCGCTTGGCCTGCTCACGCTTGCGCCACTGGCCGTCCTTGCAGCTTCGGAGACGGGGACGGTCTTGTTTGTCGGGCAGGGAGTCCCAGCCGGCAGTCCCTTCACCTTCGAACCGAGCTTCCTCTGGTTTCTCTGGTACCTGTTGATCATCGATTGCGCCGCGGTCACCCTATTTCTGCTTGCGCCGAGGTTGTTGAGCGGATTGGGCAGGCGGGTGAGGGCGCTGCTCGGGCGCCCTCTGGCAGGCATCGTCGTGCTCGCACTACCGACGGCGCTCGTGCTCTGGCCGGAGCCGACATGGATTGCCGCGCCGGCTGTCAACACGTTCCTGCCCGAGGTTCCCGTGCTCCTCTACTACAGCCTTTTCTTCGGCCTCGGGGCGACCCTCTCGGTTCATCGTGAGCTTGTCGCCTCCGCCAGCGCTGCCGCCTGGCGCTGGACCGCCGTCGCAGTCGCAGCGGCCATCCCGGCAGCCTTCCTCTTCACCCTCCACAACTCGCCCCTGGGCTCGCGGCCGGAAGTCCACGCGGCCGGCATTTTCATCTACGCGATTGCGACCTGGACGAGCCTGCTCGCGCTGATCGGCCTCGCTACCCGTTACATGCCTAGACAGCGGCCGGCGATTCGATACATGGCCGATGCCTCCTACTGGATCTATCTGTCCCATATGCCGGTCGTGGTGCTGTTGGTGGCGCTGCTCGGGACGACGACGCTGGGCACCGCCCCTCAATTCGTTCTCGTCACGACCGGCGCCCTCGCCGCCTCGCTCCTCACCTATCCGGTTCTGGTCCGCTACACGGTGGTGGGGCGGTTGCTGAACGGCCCCAGGAGCCGGCGTCGACGAAGGCCGATCCCCGTCGAGCCGGCGCTACGAGGCGTTCCCGGCTGAGTGCCGAGCGGCCAGGGTTATCGCCAGGCTTGTCGCCAGCTTCGCCCCGATCCCGGCGTAGACCGCCGCATTTACCAGCGGGTTGTGCTCTTCTGCGTCGAAGCGGCGGTAGAACCGCCCCATGCCGCGATGGAAGGCGATCTCCTGTTTGGGCGCCCGCCGCTTGCCGCTGGAGCCGCCCTTGACATGCAGGGCGACGCCGGCCGGCTCGTAGAAGACCTTCCAGCCGGCCTGCCAGAAGCGCCGGCACCAGTCGAGGTCCTCCATGTAGAGCCAGTAGCCCTCGTCGAGCAGGCCCACCTCGCGCACTGCCTCGGCGCGACAGAGCATGAAGGCGCCGTTGACGGCGTCGACCTCGCCCGGATCGTCGTCGCCGAGGTGGGTCGCCCGGTACTGGCTCAGCGACTCGTCGGCATCGTCGTCTCGCCCGACGCCGGTGAAGTGGGCGAGGGCGCTTAGGGGGGTGGGGAAGGAGCGCTTGCAGGCGTGGTCGAGCTCGCCCGATTCGGTCACCAGCTTGCAGCCGACCATGCCGATCCGCTCGTCCGAGTACAGCCGCGAGAGCGAGGCATCCAGGGTCCCGGCGTAGACCTCGGTGTCGGGGTTGAGCAGCAGCACCGCCTTCGCCTCGTCCTCGCGCAGGACGACGTTGTTGGCGGCCGAGAAGCCGATGTTCTCGCGGCGCAGCAGCCTCACCTCGGGAAACTCACGCTCGACCATGTCGGGGGTCGAGTCGGGGCTGCCACTGTCGACCACGGTCACCCGCATCGAGCCCTGCGCTGGATGCTCTCGCAGCGAGCGCAGGCAGCGGCGCAGCAGCTCTTCGGCGCCGTGGCTGACAATGACGATCTCGAGATCCAAATCCGCTCCGCTGTTCCTTTGCTCGGTTGCGCCCGGTTAAGGCACAGCGCAGGCTAGTAGGCGCCTTCGCCGCGGACGATTGCCCGCGGCGTGCGCAAGAGGATCGCCAAATCGCCGGCGACCGAGAGGTTGTCGAGGTAGTCGCGCTCCATCGCCAGTCGCTCCTCGAAGGTGAGGTCGCCGCGCCCGTAGACCTGCATCGGCCCGGTCAGGCCCGGCTTGATCGCGAGGCGGGCGCGCTGGCGCTCGTCATAGAGGGCGACCACGGCCTCCTCCTCGGGCCGCGGCCCGACCAGCGACATGTCACCGCGCAGCACGTTGATCAGCTGCGGCAGCTCGTCGAGGCTGGTCCGGCGCAGCAGGCGACCGGCGCGAGTGATGCGGGGGTCGTCGACGATCTTGAAGGCGGGCTCGTCGAGCTTCTCGAGGTCGACCAGCTCGGCCAGCCGCTCCTCGGCGTCGGTGACCATGGTGCGGAACTTCAGCATCGTGAACGGCGCGCCCTCCTTGCCGGCACGCTTCTGGCGGAAGAAGACCGGCGTGCCCGAGTCGACCACGATCAGCAGCGCGATCGCCACCAGCAGCGGTGAGAGCAGGGTCAGCATCAGGCCGGAGACGAGCAGGTCGAGCCCCCGCTTCAGCGCCAGGGTCGAGCGCGGCGGGTCGGAGAAGCGAAAGTCGAGCACCGGCAGCTCGGCCAACCGGTTGAGCTCGATGCCCGGACCGAGTAGGCCGTAGTGCTTGGGCAGGAAGGTGAGCCCGAGGCCGGCGCTCTTGCACTCCTCGATCAGGTGCTCGACGTCGTGCTCGCCCATCTCCTGCTCGCCGACGACGACGCGCTCGACGTTGTGCTCGCGCGCCACCCGCGAGATCTCTTCGATCGAGCCCAGCCTCGGCAGCGAAGCCCGCCGGTCCTTTTCGCGTGGGGCCGACAGGTAGCCGACCAGTTGCAGCCGCGCCTCGGGGTGGGTGGCGATTCTCCGCGCGACCACGTCGACCAGGTTTGCCGGCCCGATCACGATGCCGATCGCGACCCCGGTCAGCCGCTGCCAGATGAAGCGCAGGACCGCACGGGTGACGAAGCAGGCGAGCACGGCGCCGATGCCGACGATGATCGCGCTCTTCGCCGAGAGGGCGCCCCCCGGGCTCAGCCAGAGCAGCCCATCGAGCACGATTGTGCCCAGGGCGCTGGCCGAGATCAGCGAGGGCAGCTCGTCGAGAGTGCTGTGGCGGATACGTCGGTGGTCGTTGTCATAGAGCCCGTGCAGCTTCAGTACGAGCAGCCAGGCCGGGGTAAAGAGCACGGCCCAAAAGAGCTTGGCCACGTCGGTGGTCGAGGTGAGGGCGGTGGCGATGCAGAGCGCGGCGAAGATTGAGACCCAGTCGCCGGCGGCGAGCAGGCGCCGCAGCATCGCCCCACGCCGGCGCGAGCCGCTTGGGCCGGTGAGCCCGAGCCGATTTGCCATCTCGGTTGGAGCGCGGGGTGGCGGCTCGATCGTTGTCGTTTTCTCGTCCCGGCTGCTGATGCTGTCGCTGGTCTTGGCGCTCATCAGCAGGTCCATTCCCCGCGCAGGCATACTGCTTCTGGATTCAGCTCGCGGGCCTTCTCCAGGTCCACGAGGGCGGCTTGGGTTTCTCCGCCCTCGTGCTCGACCCGCGAACGCAGGTAGTACCACTGCCAGTTGCGATCCTCGCGTTCGATCGCGTGGCCGAAGTGCACGATTGCGGCCGGGTAGTTCCCCTGGCGCTCCGTCAGAAGCCCAAGCTGGACGTAAGGCGAGGCCGCCCAGGGCTCGATCGAGCGCGCCGTTTCAGCGTGGTCGATCGCCGCCCCGAAGTCTTCCGAAGCGGCGGCGGCCTGGCTTGAGTTGATCTCGCGTTCGACCAGCAGCGGTCCCACCAGCAACACCGCCGATACCCAGGCCAGCACCACCGCGGTGACGGTCAGTCCGAAGCGCCGGCCGTCCTGTCTCGATTGATCCCGACGCGGGTCGGCGGCGAGCTGGGCGCAGCGCCCAGCGACAACCACGCCGGCGGCGAGGAAGAAGATCGCTCCCAGCCCGGCGATCTCCCAGAACCAGTCGAAGGCGGCGCCGACGGCGAAGGCGAGCATCGCCGCAAGCAGCGCCGCGTAACGCTCACGCTGGGGATAGGGAGCGGCTCGCCAGGCGGCGAATGCGCACCAGAGCAGGGTCCCGATCAGAGCCAGCACGAGGACGCCACCAACCGCTCCCAGCTCGGCAAAGGCCTCCAGGTAGAGCGAATGCGCATCGTGGACCGGTAGTTCGATCGAGCGCAGCTGCTCCCAGGAGAACTGGTAGGTGCCGGCGCCGTGACCGAGGACCGGCTTTTCATCGAAGGCTTCGATCGCGACCTTGTAGAAGTCATGCCGCCCGGCACCGGAGAAGTCGGAGAAGTGTTCCTGCGGGTTCTTCGGGAACTGGATGTCCTGGCTTGAGAACCGGTCCCAGGCCCGGCCGCCAACCGCCGCGACGGCGCCGATCGCCAGCACGACTCCGAGTAGCGCGATCCCCTTCAGCACCGCCGGGTTGCGGGAGATCGCCACGGCCCGCCCGCTGACGCGCCCCTCCCGCCGCTCCTCCCAGCGCAGCGCCGCGTAGAGCAGCAGCGAGACGGCGATCCCGGCGAGCAGGATCAGCAGCACCGTCACGCCTTGGTCGATCGTTGCCTGCTTGGCGAGGTTGTCGGCGAGGCTGTGGCGCGTCTGCACCGCCAGCACCGCCGGCAGTGCCCCCAGAACCCCGATTGCCAAGGTGGCGAGCAGCCAGAGCCGGTCCCGCGAGAGTGCGATCAGGCAGCCCGAGGCGACGATCAGGGCGAGCAGGCCGCCGCGCGAGTAGGTGAAGTAGAGGGCGAGCAGCGCCGCCGGGATCATCGCCACCGAGAGCCAGCGCAAAACCGTCCAGGCCGCCTGGCGGCTGCTCCAGAGCAGCAGCGAGACGCCGATGCCGAAGATCGCCCCGTTGGCATTCCAGTAACCGAGCGGGTAGCGCAGCCGCGGCCCGGTGCCAAGCGAATCTGCAACATTCAATACATGGGGCAGGAGGCGACTGCCCAGCCCTAGTACAACAACAAAAGCCACGGCAATCGCCAGGCCTTCAGCGAAACGTTGGCGCCTTTCGTCGGTTTGGGCGATTAGGAACGCGGCAAGGAAGAACCCGAGGTAGACCGCAACGCGGCCCGCCTCGATGACGCTCAGCTCAATCGACCCCGACCAGAGAGATGAGAGTGCAGACAAAAGCGACAGACAGACGATCAGTCCGCCTGCCCAGTACAGCGGTCGCTCTGGCTTCACGGCCGAGCCCGCGCCAAATACCAGCAGGGCAACGACTACGAGCCACACAGCGAGGCCAGCTATGTGACGACCGCTCACATCGAAGCCGCCGCCGGCAAGGGCCAAACCGCCGATCAGAGCGATCGGCGCAAGCAACGCCGCCGTTTGGTCTAACCTTCCGCGCGATGAACGTCGGGATGCGCCATCGCCGTGGCCCAAGTGCGGGCTACTCCGCCTCTCTGCTGGTGTCAGTGATTGCTCTGGCATTGGCTTGTTTCCCTGTGCTCGCTCACGCCGAAGACTCCAGTGGCGTGCAGTACTCCGACGCTATCCCGAAGGCCGAAGGCGAAAACACGCCGACGCCCCACCATCAACAAACCCCGGCAAAGTCCTCGAGTACCGATCACGGTGGCGGGACAACGCCGTCCAACTCGGGTTCGGAAGGCTCGAAGGAAGCTGAAGGGTCTGGCGAAGGTGAATCATCCGGAGGTGGCGTAGCGGCCGGTAAGCACGATGGCGGCGGCACGGGGCAGGGTAACCCAGGCGGCAGCGCCAACGGCGGTGCCAAGAACGCGGCGCACAGCGCTGGCCAAAAGGCGCCTGCGGCAACCAAGGCTCAGTCCAGCGACAGTGGCAGCTCCTCGCCGCTCGTACCGATCCTGATTGCAATTGCTGCGCTGGCCGCAATCTCGGTGGCAATAGTGATGGCTAGGCAGCGCCGCCAGCGTCGTGGCCCGAGCACAACAGCCTCCCCCGAGGCGAACTGACCATGGCCAAGCAGCGGAAGCGCCCACTTGGGCAGATCCGTGCCTGGATCGCGGCGATCGCCGTGTTCATGCTGGGCCTGGCAGCCATGGCGCCCTCGGCGAACGCCGTCCCCGGCGATTTCTGGGGCGTCTCGCCGCAGGCGACGCCCAGCGCCGAACAGTTCCAGCGCCTGCACAGGGGTGGCGTCGACAGCGTGCGGATCCCGATTCCCTGGGGCGCCGTGCAGCCGACGGGCCCCGCGGACGCAAACTTCTCCAACGTCGACATGCTGGTCTCGGGCGCCGCTGCGGCGGGGCTCAACGTGCTGCCCTTCATCTACAACGCTCCACCCTGGGCAGTCACCCCGGCACGCGTTCCCGGCAGTACTGCCAGCGCGCCGAAGACACTGCCGGTCAAGACCGGCGCCCAGCGCACCGCCTGGTCCAACTTCCTCAAGCTCGTTGTGGCTCGCTACGGCCCGGGGGGTGCCTTCTGGGCGGCCAACCCCGGCCTGCCGGAAAGCCCGATCCGTACCTGGCAGATCTGGAACGAGGAGAACTTCAAGTACTTCGTCGTCCGCCCCAGCCCGTCGGACTACGGCAAGCTGATCAACGTCTCCTACGCGGCGATTAAAAGCGTCGACCCCGGGGGGAAGCTGATCCTCGGCGGGATGTTTGCCCGGCCCAAGGAAGCGGAATACAAGGGCAAGCCGCCACAGGCCTACTTCGCCACTGACTTTCTCGACCAGGTCTATAGCTCGACCCCGGGAGTGAAGAAGAAGTTCGTCGGCGTCGCCCTGCATCCGTACACGACCAAGTACCAGCAGCTGACCCCGGACATTGAAGAATTCCTCACCGTGCTCAAAGCCAACCACGATCCCGGCAAGAAGCTCTGGATCACCGAGATCGGCTGGAGCTCGGAACCGCACTCGGCGGGCGACTCCTTCGCCAAAGGCCCCGCGGGCCAGGCGACCCAGCTGAAAGGTGCCTTCAACCTCTTCAAGAGCAAGGCAGCGAAATGGAAGCTGCAGCGGATCTACTGGTTCTCGGTCGATGACCAGCCGGGCAGCTGCAACTTCTGCGGCGGCTCGGGCCTCTTCGGCAGCGGTTTCCTGCCGAAGAAGTCGTGGTTCGAATACGTCAAGTTCGCCGGCGGCACGCCGGGCTGAGCTGAGAGGTCGTATTTCTCCCGCTATGGGGAGAAATACGACCCTCGTAGTTCGTCCTGCGTAAGATCGGTGGGTTGGCCGCCGATGCGAAACAGAGTGAAGAACCAGGTTCACCTGCTGCTCGCGCCGCCTCACGGCGACGCGCCCAAACACCTGACCCCCTAAAGCCGTTCAGCGCTCCTGTCCGGCGCTGGTTCGAAGCGTCCTTTGAGGGACCGACACCGGCCCAGGTCGGCGGCTGGGAGGCGATCTCGAGCGGCGCCAACACGCTGATCTGCGCCCCGACCGGCTCGGGAAAGACGCTAGCCAGCTTCCTCTGGGGCATCGACAAGCTCTCGCGGGAGAGCGATCGTGGCGATGGCGTCCGCCTCGTCTACGTCTCGCCACTGAAGGCGCTCTCCTACGACATCGAGCGCAACCTGCGCGCCCCACTGCGCGGCATCGGCGCCGACATCTCGGTCGGCCTGCGCACCGGCGATACGCCGCAGAAAGAGCGGCGGGCGATGCAGAAAAACCCGCCGGACATCCTGATCACGACCCCCGAGTCGCTCTACCTGATGCTCTCCTCGGCGGTGCGCGAGATTTTCTTCAGCACTGAGGCGGTGATCGTCGACGAGATTCATGCGGTAGCCCAATCGAAGCGGGGGTCGCACCTGGCGCTGAGCTTGGAGCGGTTGGAGCATCTGGTGAAGACCGGGGCGGATCGGGCGGCGGGTCCTGTCACCGCAGGGGACCCCCCACCCCTTCCGGTCGCTAAAGCGTCCTCAGGGGCGGGCCCCCCTACGGTGCCACCCGCCGCAGATGCGCCTGTTCTTCAGCGGATTGGTCTCTCAGCGACGCAGCGGCCGCTGGAGCGGATCGCGCAGTTCTTGGTTGGGCCGAAACGCGAGTGCAAGATCGTCGACGCGGGCGTGGCCAAGGAGCTCGATTTGGAGATCGTGGTTCCCGTGGAGGACATGGCGGAACCGGGAGCACCCGCCTACCCCAATGAAGACGGAAATCCCACCGATGGGGAGCCCTTGGCGCATGTGCGCTCGATCTGGCCGGCGATCTACCCCGAGCTTCTGAAATTGGTCAAGGAGCACACCTCGACGATCATCTTCGTCAACAACCGTCGCGCCTCGGAGCGCCTTGCTAAGCGATTGAACGAGCTGCACGCCGACGAACCCGAGCAGGAGCTGCCGGCCACCGAGCAAGCCGGAAATGCGTCTCTGCCGGAGGGTGGCACCGTAGGGGGGCCCACCCCTGAGGACGCTTTAGCGACCGGAAGGGGTGGGGGGTCCCCTGCAGTGACAGGACCCGCCGGCCCAGACGCCATCGAGGAAATTGCTCGCGCCCACCACGGCTCGCTGTCCCACGAGGAGCGCACGATCGTCGAGGAGCTACTCAAGTCGGGCCAGCTGCCGTGCCTCGTCGCGACGTCGTCCCTGGAGCTGGGAATCGACATGGGGGCGGTCGACCTGGTGATCCAGGTCGAGTCGCCGAAGTCGGTCAGCCGCGGCCTGCAGCGGGTCGGCCGCGCCGGCCACTCGCTGGGCGAGGTTTCCCGCGGCCGCATCTTCCCCAAGTTCCGCGCCGACCTGCTCGAGTGCGCGGTCGTCGCCAAGCGCATGCGCGAAGGGGCGATCGAGGAGACGGTGATCCCGCAGAACCCGCTCGACGTGCTTGCCCAGCAGCTGGTCGCGATGGCGGCGCTCGACGAGTGGGAGATCGACGAGGTCGAGCGCCTCGTCACCGCCTCAGAGCCCTTCCACGACCTCTCCCGCGAGCAGCTGGAGAACGTGCTCGACATGCTCGATGGCCGCTACCCCTCCGACCGCTTCGCCGAGCTGCGCCCGCGCATCGTTTGGGACCGCGCCGAGGGCACCATGCACGGTCGCAAAGGCGCCCGCTCCCTGGTCGTCACCAACGCCGGCACGATTCCGGATCGAGGCCTCTACGGTGTCCACCTGCCCGATGGCCGCCGCGTCGGTGAGCTCGACGAGGAGATGGTCTATGAGGCCCGCCCTGGCCAGACCTTCCTGCTCGGCGCCACTACCTGGCGGATCGAGGACATCACCCGCGATCGCGTCATCGTCACCCCGGCACCAGGGGTCCCCGGCGCGGTGCCCTTCTGGAAGGGAGACGGGATCGGCCGCCCCGCCGAGCTGGGCAAGGCGATCGGCGCCTTTGCCCGGGAGGCGGTCTCGCGCGAGCCGAAGGAACTGGCCGCCGAGTACGACCTCGACCGCCGCGCCGCCGAGAACCTGGTCGCCTACCTGCGCGAGCAGCAGACCGCGACCCGGGTCGTCCCCTCCGATGAGACGATCGTGGTCGAGCGCTTCCGCGATGAGATCGGCGACTGGCGGCTCTGCATCCTCTCGCCCTACGGCGGCCGCGTCCACGCCGCCTGGGGCCTGGCGCTCGCCGCCAAGATCCGCTCCGAGCGCGAACTCGAGGCCGACGCGATCTGGTCTGACGACGGCATCGTCATCCACCTCCCCGATGCCGATGAGCCGCCGCCCGCCGACCTGGTCCTGATCGAGCCCGACGAGGTCGAAGAGCTGATCGTCGGCGAGCTTTCCGGCTCGGCCCTCTTCGGCTCCCACTTCCGCGAGAACGCCGCCCGCTCGCTGCTGCTTCCCCGCGCCTATCCCGGCAAGCGCACGCCGCTCTGGCAGCAGCGGCTGAAGTCGCAGAGCCTGCTCGAAGTCGCTCGTGATTTTCCCCGCTTCCCGGTCGTGTTGGAGACCTACCGCGAGGTGCTGCGCGACGTGCTCGACCTGCCCGCGCTGGGTGAGCTGCTGCGTGATCTGCACTCGCGCAAGCTCAGCCTGGTCGAGGTCGAGACCGCGACCGCTTCGCCCTTCGCCTCCTCGCTACTCTTTGACTACGTCGCCGCCTACATGTACGAGGGGGACACGCCGAACGCCGAGCGGCGCGCGGCGGCGCTGGCTCTGGACCGCGACCTGCTGCGCGAGCTGCTCGGCCAGGAGGAGCTGCGCGAGCTGCTCGATCCCGAGGCGCTCGAGGACGTCGAGGCCCAGCTGCAGCACCGCACCGAGGCCGGCCAGGCCGGCGATCGCGACGCCCTGCAGCAGGTCCTGCGCAACGTCGGCGACCTCACCGCCGCCGAGTGCGAGGAGCGGGTCAGCGAGGGCTACTCGGCGGCCTCGATGCTGGCGAAGCTCGTTGACGAGCGCCGCGCGGCGCTGGTGCGGATAAACGGCGAGGAGCGCTACATCGCCGTTGAGGACGCCGCCGTTTTCCGTGACGCCCTCGGCGTGCCACCGCCCGCCGGCCTGCCGGAGACCTTCCTTGAGCAGCACCCTGACCCGCTCGCCACCCTGGTCCGCCGCTACGCCCGCACCCACGGTCCCTTCCCGACCGTCCAGTTCGCCTCACGCTACGGCGTTGACCCAACGCCGGCGCTGCGCGAGATGGAGCGCTCGGGCACTCTTGTCCGCGGCGAGCTGCTGCCGGGGGGCAGCGAACGCGAGTGGTGCGATGCCGACGTGCTGCGCCGCGTGCGCCGCGCCAGCCTCGCCCACCTGCGTCGCGAAGTCGAGCCCGCCGGCCGCGACCGCTTCGCCCGCTTCCTGTCGAGCTGGCAGAACGTTGACGCCCACCGCGCCGCCGGCGCCGGTCCCGACCGCCTGCGCGAGGCGTTGGTGCCACTGCAGGGCGTCACCCTGACGCCCAAGGTCTGGGAGGAGGACGTCCTGCCGCGCCGGCTTGGCGCCTACTCGCCGACCTGGCTCGACGAACTCTGCACCAGCGGCGAGGTGGTCTGGATCGGCGCCGGCGCCCGCGGTCGCAGCGACGGCCGCATCGCCCTCTACTTCCGCGACGACGTCCGCCTCGCCGGCCCGCCACCGGCCAACGTCAAGCTCGAGAAGCCCGAGGGCGAGGTCCACGAGGCGATCCGCGAGCGCCTCAGCGCCGGACCCGACTTCTGGCTTGATCTGCTCGCCGACCTCGACCACCCGCCCGAGGAGCTGCACGCCGCCCTCTGGGACCTTGCCTGGGCCGGCGAGGTGACCAACGACGCCTTCTCGCCACTGCGGGCGCCACGCCGCCGCGCCGCGCCACCAACCGAGCAGCGAGGACGCCGCTTCGCCCGCCGTCGCGCCGCTGGTGCCGCCGTTCAGGGCCGCTGGTCGCTGACCGCACCGCTCTTCGCCAACGCACCCGCCACCGGGCCGCGCCTGCGCGCCCAGGCCGAGCTGATGCTCGAGCGCTACGGCATCGTCACCCGCGAGACCGTGCTCGCCGAGGGAATCCCCGGCGGTTTCTCCAGCCTCTACGCCGAGCTCGGCAACCTCGAGCTGCTCGGCACCGCCCGCCGCGGCTACTTCGTCGAGGGCCTCGGCGGCGCCCAGTTCGCCCTGCCCGGGGCGGTCGAGCGCCTGCGCTCGCTCCCCTACGAGGACGGCTCCTTCCGGCTGCTCGCCGCCACCGATCCCGCCAATCCCTATGGGGCCTCACTGCCCTGGCCGAAGCCGGCTACCGGCCGCCGCCCCGCCCGCACCCCCGGCGCCCATGTGCTGATGCGCGACGGCGCGCCGCTGATCTACATCGAGCGCGGCGGTCGCGGTCTCGTCCGCCTGATCGAGCTGAGCGCGGATGAGCTGACCGCCGCCGTTCACGCCCTCGCCGCCGAGGTCGCCGCCGGCCGCCTGCCCAAGTTGGCGCTCGAGAAACTCGACGGCGACCCGGTGATCGGCTCCGGCCAGGAGGACGTTCTGCTCGAGGCCGGCTTCAGCCGTGGCCCCCGCAAGCTCACCCTCGCGGCCCGCTGATCCTAATGTCCCGATCAGTGAGAGCGGCCGAGGCCGACAAGGAGGCCGATGCGATTTGCCACGCTTTCGACCGTGTCCATTGATGCCCGTCCCAGCCGTCGCTGCAGGCGCAACGAGGAAATCGATCGGACCATCTCGGGCATCGCAAAGCTGACCCTTTCCAAGCCCCCTTCGGGCGGCTCTACCCGAACGTGCAGCTTGTTGCGACGATCGGTTGTGGTCAGCGGAACCGCGATTGCCACCCTGGCCGGAGACCGGTTCATCTGCTCGATAGAGACGATCAGGAAGGGACGCCGCCCCCCTTGCTCGTGTCCCACGACCGGCTCGGGATCACCTATATAGACGTCGCCGCGTTTGATCTTCTGACGCTCAATCGGCATCGGGAGACCTGTCCGGGAAGTCCAGCCAATCTTTCATCTCCTCGTGGATCTCGTCCCCGTACTTCCGATAGGACTCGTCCATTGAGTCGAGAAGGCGCCGCTCTTCCCACAGGTCCACAGCTGCATCAAACATCTCGGTCAAGCTCTTTCCCTCGAGCTCGGCCTCGCGAGCGAGTCGTTCTTGCGTGCTGCGCCGCACGCGGATCATCGCTGTCTCGGTTGCAGCCATAGGCTGAGTCTACAGATCCGTATACATATCCCTGAGTATGTTCATTTCCGGCTAAAACGCCGGCCATCCGAAGTTCTCCCCCCATCGCAGGGATAATCAAAGCGATGGCAGATCGTGAGGAGGGGTCGGGGCCGGTCGCGCTGCTGCGCAGCGTGCCGCTCTTCGCCGATCTCGAGGAGGGCGAGCTGGAGCGTTTCTCGCGCGTCGCGGTCGCTCGGTCCTTCCCCGCCGGCACGCGCGTCTTCCACGAGGGCGACCACTCCGACGCCTGTTACATCGTCCGCGACGGTAACTTCCGGGTCACCCGCGAGCACTCCGACGGGCGTGCGATCACGCTGGCGAGCCTCGGCCCCGGAGACATCTTCGGCGAGCTGGCGATGCTCGACGGCGAGGTGCGCTCGGCCAGTGTCGAAGCGCTCAGCGACGGCGAGCTGCTCGCCCTGCCCGCCGGCGAGGTGCGGGCGCTGCTGGCCCGCCATCCCGAGATCACGGTGAAGCTGATCGCCGCCCTGGTGCGGCGCCTGCGCACCGCCAACGAGCGAATCTCGCGCCAGTCCTTCCAGACCGTGCCTAGCCGCGTCGCCGGCGTGCTCTCCCAGCTGGTGGCCGAGGAGTCACCGCGCGAGCGTGAGGGAGGCGAGGTGACGATCCGCATGAACCAGGCCGACCTGGCCCAGCTCGCTGGCACCTCACGCGAGAGCGTCAGCCGCTTTCTCGCCGATCTCGAGCGCGCCGGGGTCGTCCGTCCCGGCCGCGGGCGGGTCACCGTGCTGGCGCCGGAGAAGCTGCACAACTACATCTTCTGAGCCGGGGCTCGCTCAGCAGCTGATCGGACTGGGGTCTGACGGATCCTTGCTGGCGTCGTCGTTGCCGGGCCCGCAGTCGATTGATTTGTCGTGCTGGCCGTCGATCGCTTCGATCGAGTCGTTGCCGCCCTTGCCAATGAAGGTGTCGGCGCCGGTGTGGCCGAAGAGGCTGTTGGCGCCGTTGTCGCCAATCAGCACGTCGGGACCGTTGGATCCCTCGAGGTCCTCGTTGTCTCCAAGGATGTGATCAGGCGTCGCGCAACCCGGAGGCCCGCCGGTCCCGCTGAGTTCGATGTGCATGCTCGCGTCTGAGCGCCCATAGGAGACGGTGTCCTCGCCGGGGCCGCCGCTGTAGGTATGGCCTTGGCAGACAGCTACGGATGAGACGAGCAGGTCGTTGCCGTGTCCGCCGCTCAGTTGATCGGCCCCTGGGTCGGCGTAGAGGACATCGCTGCCGTCGTTGCCGATCAGGGTGTCGTTGCCGCTATCGGGACTGTTGTAGTTCTCGCCCGCTTCCAGCACGTCGTCGCCGGCACCGCCGCTGAGCGTGTCGGAGCCGGCGTTGCCGTTGACGCGGATCTTGACGCTCGCCGGAACGCTCTGGCCGATGTCGACCGAGTCATCGCCGGCGCCACCTGTGATCACCACCAGCCCAGTGGCGGTGGTCGTCGGACAGGTGACGGAGGTGCTTGCGGTATCTGCCTGGCAGCCTTCTCCGGCGACCATCGGGCCGTCGTTGGTGACCGTCCAGCCGCCGTTGAAATAGACGACGATGTGGTTGGCGTTGGCATCGCCCTGCACGATCAGGCTGCTGCCGTCGAGTCCCTGGTTGAGGATCACGAAGGTGCCGCTGGCCGGAGGGCTTGCTTCGGGGCCGCACGAATGCTCGGTGGCGAAACCGTCGCACTCGTCGCTGCCGGCGCCGCCGAATGCTTCATCCGGTCCGCCCATGCCATCCAGGTCATCGTTTCCAACCCCGCCGTCGAGGCGGTTGACTTCGCCGTCGCCGACGATGTCGTCGCCCTGGGGCGAGCCGACCACGTCCTCAAAGCCGGTCAGGGTGTCGTGGCCATCACCTTTTGAGCGGCCGCTGGCAAGATCGACGACCACACCGCTGCGGGTGGCGCTGGCGTAGGAGACGATGTCGCGGACGCCGGGCCCACCGTCGAGCGTGTCTTCGCCGCTGTCGCCGCGAACCACGTCGCCGTCGCCGTCACCGCCAGAGGCATGATC
>DATMIH010000106.1:0-25251 GCA_035554595.1 Solirubrobacterales bacterium | reverse complement strand
CAGGTAGGAGCCGATGAAGTGGGTGTTGACGACGCCGGAGATCGAGATCCAGCCGCGCGAGAGCTCTTCGACGATCATCGCGTAGGTGGTCAGATCGAGGCCCATGCCGCCGTACTCTTCGGGAATCGTCACCCCGAAGAGGCCGAGCTCCTTCATTTCCTCGACGATCGGCTCCGGGTAGGAGTCCTCGTGGTCGTAATGCTCGGCGTTGGGGATGATCTTCTCGTCGGCGAACTGGCGCACCATTTCGGTGATCGCCTGCTGCTCGTCGGTCTGCTCACGGAAGGCGGCGGTGTCTACGGCCATGGCTCCTAGCTCGGGTCGGGTGCGAACGGGAGGGCAAGGATATCGGCGTCGCAGATCCGGCCACCGCTCATGCATCGGGGGCGATCTGACGACAAGGAGACGGTGAGACCCAAGCTCGCCTATCCGGGGGCCGCGATCGCGATCCTCCTCTTCCTGATTGTGGCGCCGGGCGCGAGCGCGTCTCTGATCGCCCCCGCGGGGGCGTGCCCGGACCAAACCGGCGCGGCTTCCCCTGCGGCCCAAGAGCAGGCGATGCGCTGTATGACCGACTTTGCCCGCGCCCAGATCGGCCTGGGCGCATTGACGGACTCGCCGCAGCTAGACCTCTCCTCCGAGGAAAAGGGGGCCGATGTGCTGCGCTGCGACAGCTTCAGCCACACCGCTTGCGGCCGTGAATTCACCTACTGGATGCAGCAGGCGGGCTACCTCTCCGAAACCTGCTGGCACGTCGGCGAGAACCTCGCTTGGGGAATCGGCGCCTACGGCACGGTGCGCTCGATCTTCAAGGCCTGGATGCGATCGCCGGAGCACCGCCACAACATCCTCGGCGACTACGAAGCCCTTGGCCTGAACCGCCAGGTGGGCGAACTCGAAGGACATGCCAGCACCGTCCTCTGGACCGCGCACTTCGGCTCCCACTGCGGAACCACGGCCCCATGATCCGCGCCACGGTGGTCGCGGGAACGGCGCTGGCGCTAGCACTGCTGGTGGGCTGTGGCGGATCAGACTCGAGCTCGAACCCAGTCGGTTCGACGAGCCCGGGTGCCGCCGAGATCGTCAGCCCGGACTCCCTGCGCGAGACCGCTTCGGAGGCGATACCGATCTACTGGGCCGGCGAACAGAAGGGCACGGAGTTGGAGTTGAGCCGCCCCGAAAAGGACCGGACCTTCGTCCGCTACCTGACCGGCGGTGCCAAAGCCGGCGACAAGCGGGCCGACTTCCTCACCGTCGGCACCTACGCGCAGCCAAACGCGGTTGCCTCGCTGCGCCGGCAGGCGAAGCGCTCTGGCGGGACGCTCGGCCACGCTCCCGGTAACGCCACCGTCTACTACAACCGCGGCAACGCCCAGAGCGTCTACCTCGCCTATCCCGGCACCCCGGTCGAGGTCGAGGTCTTCGACCCGAGCTTCAAACGTGCGCTGCGACTGGTCGAATCAGGTCAGGTCGTCGCGGTCGAATAACCCGCGAAACACCGCCGCCCATCCAAAGGACGGGCGGCGGCACTGCGGTGAATGTCCGGCCCGGCTACGGCTGGTAGTCGAGGCGGAAGAACATCGAGGCCGTGCTCGGGCTCGAGTTCTCGGTTGACAGGATCGAGATCGCGTCGCCGGCGGCGAACGTCTGCGAGTTGACTTTGTCTTCGCAACTCGTCGAGTTGCCTTTGATCGTGCAGGTGATTCCCGTGTTGACCGGAAGACCGGCACCCACGGGGTCCCTCCGCACAGTGAACGTGTAGCTGTCGGCGCCACCGGGACCGTTGCTCAGGTAGATCCGCAGGTTGTTCACTTTCCCGCCTGACGGCAGCACTTCCTCGATCGAAGCCTCGGTACCGAATCCCATGTCGACGGCGGGGCCGAAGAACCGTTCGCCCATGGCGTTGGAAACCGTGGCACCCGTGCCGCCGCCGCGGATTTCACGGGGAGCGGCTGAACCGGCGGGACCGGCGGCACCTTTGTCGCCTTCCGGGCCCTTGTTTCCTTCCGGACCCTTGTCGCCGGTCGGGCCCTTGTCACCGGTCAGACCCTTGTCACCGGTCGGACCTTTGTCTCCAGTGGCACCCTTGTCTCCGTTGGGTCCCTTGTCACCGGTCGGGCCCTTGTCGCCAGGATCGCCCTGGGGGCCCTTGTCGCCGGTCGGGCCCTTGTCGCCTTCGGGACCCTTCGGACCGATCGGGCCTTCGGGACCGGCCGGACCGGCCTCACCCTGAGGACCTTTCTCGCCGTCCTCGCCGTCCGGACCCTTGTCACCAACGGGACCCTGCTCGCCCTGCGGGCCTTTCTCGCCCACGGGGCCCTGCTCGCCTACCGGACCCTTGTCGCCGGGATCGCCCTGAGGGCCTTTCTCGCCGATAGGACCCTGCTCGCCTACGGGGCCTTTCTCGCCCTGCGGGCCTTTGTCCCCGACGGGGCCTTGCTCGCCTACCGGACCTTTGTCACCGGCATTGCCTTGGGGGCCCTTGTCGCCGGTCGGGCCCTTGTCTCCAGTGGCGCCCTTGTTGCCGGGATCGCCCTGAGGACCCTTGTCTCCAGTCGGACCCTTGTTTCCGGGGTCACCCTGGGGACCCTTGTCCCCAGTGGGGCCTTTCTCGCCCACCGGACCCTGCTCGCCCTGGGGGCCTTTTTCGCCCTGGGCGCCGGTGGCCCCGGTCGCCCCGGTCGCGCCGGTGGCACCGCTGCCGGCTTCGGCGCCGAGCACCCCCTGACTACCCGAAGCGGTGAGGAAGGTGGCACTGCTCTCATTGCTCTTGCAGTGAGCTTTCGCCGAGATAAGGCGAACCGTGCCCTTGTGCTCTCCGCTCCGCGCGATGCAGAGGTTGAGCGCGTTGGCAGTTGCCGCCTGGGATGTGGAAGCCAGCGACAGGCCCGCCAACAGGCAGGCCACGAAGCAGAGCGCCGCACCGCGCAAGCTGAGTGGGGAAATCGATCGAGCGGTCATATCCGGTGAATCTCCTTACTGGTAGGGCCCCTGCGGGTGCCCTCACAGAGGGCGAGTCAGGGCCGCGTCACCGGAAAGAACGCATCAAAGGTCTAGCTTTTGGACCAGACATCTGTCCAACTTTGAGTTTGAGGCTAAAGTTTGGGCAGTAAGTGCGTTTTCGCACATGAAAAGGCGGCGGTCGAAGCACGCGCCTTGAGCATCATCTCCGCGAGCTCCTCTCGCGGGTCGGAATCGATCACGATCGCCCCTCCTGCGCCGATCGTCGCCCGTTCGCCATCGAGAACGATGGTTCGGATCGCGACACTGAGATCGCAGGCACCACCGAGCCCGAACCAGCCGATCGCGCCGGAGTAGACGCCACGCGCCGCGCCCTCGAGCTCGTCGATGATCTCCATCGTGCGCCGCTTCGGCGCTCCGGTCATCGAGCCGGGCGGGAAGCAGGCACGCACGGCGTCGAGCGGGCCGAGGTCGGGACGCAGGCGCCCGCTGATGCTGGAGACGAGCTGGTGCACGGTCTCGTAGCTCTCGACTGCCATCAGCTCGGGCACGTCGATGCTGCCGATCTCACAGACGCGGCCGAGGTCGTTGCGCATCAGGTCGACGATCGTCACGTTCTCGGCCCGGGACTTCTCGCCGCTGCTCAGCTCGGCGGCGAGACGAGCGTCCTCGACGGGAGTAGCGCCGCGGCGAGCGGTGCCCTTGATCGGCCGCGCTTCGGCCCTGCCGTCGCGGTCGATCGAGAGAAAGCGCTCCGGTGAGGAGCTGAGCACGGCGAGGTCGCCGAAGCGCAGGTAGGCGGCAAAAGGGGCCGGATTGGCGCGGCGCAGCGCTCGGTAGAGCTCGAGCGGATCGGCGTCGGTCTCAGTCTCGAGCGTGTTGGTGAGGCAGATCTCGTAGCTGTGGCCGGCGGTTAAGTAGCGCTTGCAGGCCTCGATGTCCTCGTGGTAATGCTCGCGGGAGCGGAGCGGCGTCAACTTGGGAGGCGACGGATCGGGCTGGGACTCAGCGAGCGCCGGCAGCTTGCCGAGCCGATCCTCCATCTCGTCGATCCAGCGCTCAGCCTCCGCAGCAAAGCGAACTGCATCAAATTCTCTACCTGCCAGACCGAGAATTTGATGCAGTTCGCTTTCGGCTGGGGCCTGGGCGAGGAGGTAGGTATGGCGCTCCTGGTGATCGAAGGCGATCAGGCGGTCGGCGAGGATGAAGGCGGCGTCGGGGGTGCTGGCGCGATGGGCGGCGGCGGCGTCGCACTCGGCCTTGAGCTCGTAGCCGAGGTAGCCGCCGAATCCGCACTCGAAGTCGAAGGGGAGCTCGGCCGAGGGCGGGCGCAGGCGCTCGAGCTCGCGACCGAGGTAGTCGAAGATCGATTCGAACCTCACCTCTACCCCGCCAGCCCGCTCGACCCGGACCTCCCCCGCCTCGACGTCATAGGTGACCACCGCCGCGAGCGGGCCCTCGCTGTCCCCGATGAAGGAGAAGCGGCTGCGCTCGCTGCCGGCGCTGCTGTCGAACCAGAAGGCGCTGCGACTCTGCCCGTACAGGTGGACGAAGGCACGCTCGGGATCGGGCAGCGAGTTGAGCCGTCGCACCAGCGGTGACGGAACCTCGGACTGGCGCACGGCCGGCATCCGGTGCAAGATATCCGGCAATGTCAGCACTCCCCCATGCCGACCCCGGCAGGGGCGTCTTCGAGACCATGCTCGTCGTCGCCGGTCGAGCGGTCGAGCTCGACGCCCACCTCGGGCGGCTGAGCGCGAGCGTCGAGGCGCTCTACGGCGCCCGCCTGCCCGAGCGGGCACGCGGCCTGGTGGTCGATCGCGCCGCCGAGCTCGAGCTGGGCAAACTGCGGCTCACGATGACCGCCCCCCGTGCGGTGCGTCTGCGGGTCGAGGCGGAAGAGATCGACCCCGGCTCGGTCTTCCCCGCCGCCGAGCGGGCCGCATCGCTGCGCAGCTGCGTGGTCACGGGCGGCCTCGGCGAGCACAAGTGGGTCGACCGTGACCTGCTCGAGCGGATCACGGTCGCCTCCCCCGGCGAGCTGCCGCTGCTGCTCGACGCGGACGGCACCGTGCTCGAGGCATCGAGGGCCAGTGTCTTCGTCCTCAAAGCGGGAAGACTTGCGACGCCGCCCACGGACGGGCGCATCCTGCCTTCGATCGCCCGTCAGCAGGCAATCGAGGTGGCGGCCGCGATGGAGATCGAGACGGTTGAGGAGCGCCTGACCACAGACGACCTGCGGTCCGCCGAGGTCTTCCTCACCGGCTCCGTTCGCGGAATCGAGCCGGTGAGCTCGCTCGATGGTGCCGAGCTGGCGCCGCCCGGAGAGATCAGTGCGCGGCTTGCGGCCGCGTTGCGCCGCCGCTGGCGGGTGCCGGCAGGGGTACCCGCTGCAGCTGCCGCAGGCGGGCCACCAGGCGGTCGGCCCGGGCGCTGAAGTCACTGAGGCTGTCGTCCTCCTCGACCCCTGCGGGCTCCGCGGGTGTTGAGGACGCCGGCCCAGGGGCCATCGCGGCAACACGATCTTGAACCGCCAAGGCGGTGGCGCTCGCTTTCTCGGCCAGGCCCGCGGCGCGCTCCGCCTGCTCGGCAGCGCTGATCGCCGCGGCGCCAACGGTCACCACGGCCGCCTCGGAGGCTCGCGCCATCGTCAGCGCCAGCTCCACGCGCCGCTCAAGCTCGCCGATCAGGGGTGGCCGGGAGTGCTCGGGGAGCAGCCAGTCCTGGGTGCTGTCACCGGGCGCAGCCGTCATCCACTCAAGTTACGGGGGCGACCCGGAAACTCCTCCGCCCACCCACCCGAACACGCGTTTGTCTTTTGCCTTAGATTTGAGCGGACAACGACCGAGCAACTAGGAGCAGCGTGAGAAACCCCAGAGACTTCTTCCAGGCGCAGGCGATTGGCGCCCCCGAGCCACTGCGCGAGATCCCCGTCAAGCCCTCGCGGATGATCCACTTCCTCGACTTCTCAAACGAGAAGATGGTCGAAAAGGCCGCCGGCATCGCGGAAAAGACCGACATCCTGCTCGGCAACCTCGAGGACGCGATCCCGGTCGACCGCAAGGAGGCGGCGCGCCAGGGACTGATCAAGGCGGCAAAGGAGTCCGACTTCGGTCAGACCGCGCTCTGGACCAGGGTCAACTCGCTGGAGAGCCCCTGGGTGCTCGACGACCTCACCACCCTGGTCACTGAGATCGGCGAGAAGCTCGAGGTCGTGATGGTGCCCAAGGTCGAGGGCGCCTGGGACATCCACTATGTGGACCGCCTACTGGCCCAGCTCGAGGCCAAGGCGAAGCTCGACCGCCCGATCCTGATCCACGCGATCCTCGAGACCGCGCAGGGAGTGGTCAACTTGGAGGAGATCGCCGCCGCCAGCCCGCGCATGCAGGGGATGAGCTTTGGCCCGGCCGACCTTGCCGCCTCGCGGCGGATGAAGACCACCCGCGTCGGTGGCGGTCACCCCGGTTACAGGGTGATGGAGGACCCGGCCGATCCCGAGAACCCCGAGGCCAACCGGGTCAGTGCCCAGCAAGACCTCTGGCACTACTCGATCGCCCGCATGGTCGACGCCTGCGCGGCGACCGGCATCCTGCCCTTCTACGGCCCCTTTGGCGACATCAAGGACACCGCCGGCTGCGAGACTCAGTTCCGCGCCGCCTTCCTGATGGGCTGCGTCGGCGCCTGGTCGCTGCACCCGGTGCAGATCGACATCGCCAAGAAGGTCTTTAGTCCGCCGCCCGAGGAGGTTAAATTCGCCAAGAAGGTCCTCGAGGCGATTCCCGACGGTGCCGGCGTTCACATGATCGACGGCAAGATGCAGGACGACGCCACTTGGAAGCAGTGCAAGGTGATGGTCGAGCTGGCCGAGATGCTTGCGGCCAAGGATCCGGAGCTGGCCGAGACGTACGGTTTTTAGCACTGTTCCATTAATTAGAGCGACTCCGGCCTGATTAGTGAACCGGCCCGTCCGTTCTACACGTAGTCCCTTTTTCCCCATGCATTTTTCGTTCCGCGCTAACGTGAACGAGCGGCCCTGCCGATAGGGGGGAGGAACCGGGAAATCCCCGCTCCAACGCCAAAAAACACGAAGAAATTTCCCTAAAAAAAGGTAACCCCCTCTCTCATGCAAAGCTCGACCGACATCTCCCTCGACAGCACTTTCCCCGCTGCTGCTGAATCGCGTCGCGGCGCTCTGGTCCAGGACCGACCGACGCTCGGCAGTCTCCCCCGCGCCCACCGTGGCCTTGGCTGGTGGCTTCCCCCGGTCGTCGACCTCGTCTCTTCCTCGGTCGCGCTTGCAGCCGTCACCCTGATCGCCGGCGTCGCTGTATTTCCAGCCTTCCCGATCGCGCCCTTGCTGCTCGTCGCGCTCAACGGCATGCTCGGCGTCTACGGCGCCAACGCGCCGAAGAGCGCATTTGGCGGAGAAGACGGCATGGCTTGGCCAGTGATTCGCTTGCTGATGGCCGCGGTCTTTGCCTGGGCCACCTCGCTGATCACTCCGCTCGATGGAGGCTCTCAGCTCGCCCTCTGGGTTGGCTTCGCCGTCCTCGACACCGCTGGGCGAGTGCTGACCGCGCCGCTGCGTGGGCACCTCGACAGCGTCGAGCGCTGGGTCTTGGTCGGCGACGAAGCAACGGCGGAACGACTGAAAGCCTATGAACCGCTGCGCCGCTACGCCAGTGTCGTTTGCACGGTTGAGCCGTTCGAGGACCGCTCCAACCCCGCCGATCGTGTCGCCGCGCTGGAGATCGTCGACCGCTATCAGGCTGACCGCGTCGTCATCGGCACCCAGCACGCCGACGACGAGAGCCTGCTTGACCTCGTCCGCGCCTTCAAGTCGATCGGTGTACCGGTCAGCATGCTGCCCCGTCCCCTCGACCTGCTCGAGGCGCCTGCTGCGATGCCAAATCAGGTTGGCGGTGTGCCGCTGATCGAGATCGAGGCGCTAGCCGCCCGCGACGCCGTCCCCTACGCCGGACCGGATCGGCGCAGCACCCGCAAAACCAAAGTCAGCGTCGTCGTGCCGGCGATGAACGAGGCGAAGAACATCGGCCACGTGCTCAAGCAGTTGCCCGAGGGCCTGCACGAGGTGATCCTCGTCGACGGCAACTCCGAGGACGACACGATCGAGGCGGCCCGCTCGGCCTACCCCGAGATCCGCGTCCTGGTGCAGAGCGGCCGCGGCAAGGGTGACGCCTTCCGCACCGGCTTCGCCGCCGTCACCGGCAACCTCGTGGTCATGCTCGACGCCGACGGCTCCGCCGACCCGGCCGAGATCCCCCGCTTCGTCGAGGCGCTGGAGGAAGGCGCCGACTTCGCCAAGGGCTCGCGCTACCTCCCCGGCGGTGGTAGCACCGACATCACCGGCCTGCGCAGTCTCGGCAACACCGTGCTCAGCGGCACCGCCAACCTCCTGCACGGAACCCACTTCACCGACCTCTGTTACGGCTACAACGCTTTCTGGGCCCGCTGCCTGCCCTTCATCGCTCTCGATGTGCCGGGCTTCGAGGTCGAGACGCTGATCAACCTGCGGATCGCCGGCGCCGGGATGAAGATCACCGAGGTGCCGAGCTATGAGCTCGACCGAATTTCGGGGCAGAGCAACTTGAAGACCTTCCGCGACGGCTTCCGGGTACTCGGAACGATCCTCGGCGAGTCCCGCCGGCGCCGCTCGTTCCAGCGTGGGCACCACGCCACCGGTCCCTCGCCAGAGGTCCAGCGGGCCGAGACAGCTTCGGCCGGCTGACCCTGAGCAACCCTGGCGAGCACGGGAATCGGCAAGCCGCCGCCGAACCTCCTCAGCACATGGCGACCCGCGCAGAGCACAACACGATCTCGGTTCTGGTCCCCGCCTGGAACTCGAAGCGACGCGATGAACTGGCTACTTGCCTCGGCGCGATCGAGCGACAGACGCTGCCGGCAGCGGAGGTGATCGCGGTGATCGACCACAACCCCGAGCTGCTCGACTGGGTTCGCGAGACGTTCCCGCAGGTCAAGGCCGTCGCCAACGCCCACGAGCGCGGCGTGGTCGGCGCTCGCAATACCGGCGTCGAGCTCGCACGGGGGGAGATCGTCGTCCTCACCGACGACGACACCGAGGCCGAGCCGGACTGGCTCGCGGGCCTTGAGTCCTGCTTTGCCGACCCAGCCGTGGTCGGCGTTACCGGCGAGTTGCTGCCCAGCTGGAGCGGCGCCGAACCAACCTGGTTTCCGCATGAGTTCTACTGGGTCTTCGGCTGCAGCTACGCCGGCCTGCCGAGCGAGGTGGCGCCGGTGCGCAACCCGATCGCCGCCAACATGGCGGTGCGCCGCTGGGCGCTGCAGGAGATCGGCGGCTTCAGGCAGGGGGTGGCCCCCAGGCAGATCCGCCATCGCGGTGCCGTGGTCGCCGGCGGCCACGCACTCGAGGACACCGAGCTCGGCATCCGCATCGGTCGTCAGTGGCCACAGATGAAGTGGCTCTACCAACCCGACGCGACCGTCCACCACCGGGTCAACGAGGAGCAGGCGACCCTCGGCTACCTGCTGCGCCGCAGCTACGAGGAGGGTGCCGCCAAGGCGACCTTGGCCCAGACGGTCGGCTCGCAGGACGGGCTTGAGTCCGAGCGCCGCCACTTGCTGGTAACGATCCCGCGCGGCGTGCTGGCCGGCTTTCGTGACCTGTTGCGGGGCAGACCGTCGGGTCTTGGCCGCATGACAGCGATCGTGCTCGGCATCGGCGCCGCCGCAATCGGTTACGCCAGCGCCTCACTGGCAGGCCTGCTGAGCGGGCGGGGCAAATGAGCGAAACGGCGGCCAGCGGGGAGATGGCGGCTGACTTCGCGCCGGTTGAGATCCTCGAGATCGAGATAAGCGAGACGCTGCCGCGGCTGGAGCCCGGCACGGGCGAGAGCGGCCGCAGGTACGGCTCGGCGCTCTGCTTGATCCGCCTGCACAGCGAGCCACTGGGGATGATCGAGGTCGATCTCCCCCCCACCGGCCTGGATCCCACGGTACTTGCCGAGCGGATCGAGGCGGAGCTGGCGAGCGCAATCGACGCCCATATCCGCGCCGATGGCCTGGAGCGCCAGGCGCTTAGCGCTGGCGGCCTCGACGGGCCCGAGCTGCCGCCCTGCCTGCGGGCCCGCCGCGAGTTCCTCGCCCGGGCACCGCGGATCTCGGTCGTGATTCCGACCCGGGATCGACCGCAGCGCGCCGCCGAGGCGATCGCCTCTGTTCTCGCCTGCGACTACCCCGCCGACCGCTTCGAGGTGATCCTGGTCGATAACCGCCCCGACGCCGCCGATGACACTGCCAGCGCCGTCGTCGGAACCCTGGCCGACGAGCGAGTACGCGTCCTCCACGAGCCGATCCCAGGTGGCGCCAATGCTCGCAACACCGGAATGACCCAGGCAGCGCACGAGATCGTCGCCTTTACCGACGACGACGTGATCGCCGACCGCGACTGGCTGCTGACGATCGCCAAGGGATTCGACGGGGCGCCGGGGGTCGGCGCCGTCTCCGGCCTGGTGGCGCCGCTTGAAATGGAGACCCAGGCGCAGGTCTGGTTCGAGGGCTACGCGCGCTTCTCGGGCCGTTTTCACCGTCGCGCCTACGACCTCGGTCCCAACCGGCCCAAGGACGATCCGCTCTTCCCCTTCGACATCGGCGTCCTCGGCACCGGCGCCAACATGGCTTTCCGGGTCGAGGCGCTGCGCGCCGCCGGTGCGCTCGATCCCGCCTTCAACACCAAGGCACTGCCCAACGGCACTGATGTCGAGGCCCTGCTGCGAGTCATGCTGAACGGCTGGACCATCGTCCACGACCCCGGCGCGATCGTCCAGCACGCCCACCAGCGCGAGCACCACCAGCTGGAGCGCCGCGTCTACGGCTACGGGCTCGGCCTCACCGCCGTCCTGACCAAGTCGCTGCTGCATAACCCGAAGTTGATTCCGGAGCTGATCCGCAAGCTGCCCCGCGGCCTTGCCTTCGCCCTCTCCCCCGGCTCGGCCAAGAACGCCGAGAAGAAGGATGACTTCCCGGCCGAGCTGACCCGGCTGGAGCTGCGCGGGATGCTCCGCGGGCCTTGGGCCTACGCACGCGGACGCCGCGAGGCCAAGCGGGCGAGGCGTGGCCGCAAGGCGGCAGCGACGGCGCAGAAACGGGGGCTGCGAGTACTGCTCGTTACCGACTCCTACCCGCCCCTGGTCGGCGGCGCCACCTTCTGGTCCCAGCAGGTTGCTCGCGAGATGAGCAAACGCGGTCACGAGGTCACCCTGGCGACGACTTGGCAACCGAATACGCCCGCCTTCGAAGAAGACGGCGACGTCGCCGTGCACCGCCTGCGCGACTTGACCAGCCGCGTGCCGGGGATCTCGGCCGACCCCTACCGCCACAACCCCCCTCCCTTCCCCGACCCCGAGGCGGTGCTGCGCCTGCGGCGACTGATCAAGCGCACCAAGCCCGACCTCGTCCACTCCTACGGTTGGCTAACCCACTCCGTCGCCGCAGCTCTGCTCGGCAGCGACGTGCCCCTCCTGGTCTCGACCCAGGACTACGGCAACATCTGCGCCCTGCGCACGCTCTTTCGCCACGGCGAGATCTGCGATGGCGCGGCGCCAGCGAAGTGCCTGGAGTGCGCCGGATCCAACTACGGCGCCGCCAAGGGGGCGGTCGCGGTCGCCGGGATCTTCGGCTCGCACCCGCTGCTGCGCCGCAAGGTGACTCGTATCCACAGCATCAGCCGCTACGTGGCGGCGGCAATCGAGCGTGACCTGCACCCGCCGGCACCGATCGAGATCGTCCCCAACTTCGGCGAGGACCTCTCCGGCGCGGCGGTCGATGAGGAGATCCTGGCCCAGCTTCCCGAGCAGCCCTTCATCTTCTTCGTCGGCGCCTTGCGCAGCGTCAAGGGGATCAACGAGCTCTGCCGCGCCTATGAGCAGCTCGACTCTCCCCCGCCCTTGGTCCTGGCCGGCCCGCTCGCCCCCGACACGCCCAAGGAGTTCCCCTCCGGTGTCACCGTGCTGACCAGCGTGCCCCACCCGACCGTGATGGCGATGTGGGAGCGGGCCCTGTTCGGCGTCTTCCCCTCCAAGTGGCCCGAGCCGCTCGGCAACGTCGTCTACGAGGCGATGAGCAAGGGCCGCGCGGTGATCGGCACCCGGCCCGGCGGCCACGAGGACATGATCGAGGAGGGCGACAGCGGCCTCCTGGTCGATACCGGGAACATCGAGCAGCTGCGCGAGGCGATCGGGAGGCTGATCGACGACGCGGAGCTGCGCGAGCGCCTCGGAGAGCGTGCCCGGGAGCGCTCGCGGGCCTTCACCGAGGAGGCCGTACTGCCGCAGCTGGCGCGGCTGTACGAGGAGACGGCAGGGATGCGAGCGGGAACGACACCCGCAAGCGCGAACATGACTGCATGAGACGTGACCTGGCGCTGGTCTCGGCGCTCGCAATCGCGGCACTTGTCGTTGCCCTATTGCCGGTGGCCACCTGGCTGAGCGCCGTCCTGCTTCTTCCCCTGGTCCTCTTCCTGCCCGGCTACGCGCTCGCCGCCAGCTTCTTCGCCCCGCGAACCGTCGGGCGGATCGAGCGAGCCATCTACGCCGTCGCCCTCAGCATCGCCGTCGTCGCCGTCTGCGGTCTCTTGATCCAGCTGATATTCGGCCTCAGCCGCGACCCCTGGGTCGTCTTCCTGGTCATAGTCACCGTTGGCGCTGCCCTCTGGGCCAACCGCAAGCATCCAGTCGAGCCACTCGTCTGGCCGGCGGGGATCTCGCCGGTGCTGCCGGTCGCGATCATCGCTTTCGCCCTCGCCGGCGTAATCGCCGGCCTGGCGATCGCTTCCGCCGGGAGCGGTCTGCGAGAGGCCCAGGCGAAGATCCGCTTCACCGACTTCTGGCTCGTGCCGGCGGGCGCCGGCTCTCTCGCTCCCGGGGAAGAGACGCTGGAAGTTGGCCTGCGCAGCCATGAGGGACGTCCCGTCCGGTTCGGCCTGCAGATCTCGCGCGCGGGGCAGATCCTGCTCGCCCGCAGCCTCAGTCTGCGCGCCGGGGAGACCTGGGAGCACACCTTCGCGGTGACGGAGGCGTCGCCCGGCGTCCCGGTTATCGCCACCTTGACCCGCGAAGACAAGGACTACCGCCGACTCGAGCTGGTGCCGCCTCGATGAGACGACCCCTCTTCACCCAGGCCACACCGGCTACAGCCGAGACGATCCCCGGCCCGAGGTCGCGGCACGCCGCCGCCGCCAAACGGGGCGCCGCCTGGACGTATTCACTCGGCGCGGCACCGGCGCTCGCCCTGGTCGCGGCGATCGGCCTGAGCGTGATCGCGGCGGCCGACAACGGGGCGCGGCTCGAACACGCAGGCAGTGAATTCGCCTTCTGGTTGGGATTGCTGCTGATCTACCTGCCGATCGCCCTGCGCCTCTTCGGTCGAAGCGCCCAGCCGCAGGAGCGGATGGCGCTGGTCCTCACCCTCGGCATGGCGCTCTACGTCGTCAAGGTGATCCACAGCCCGGCCGGCTTCACCCTGCACGACGAGCTCGCCTCCTGGCGCGGCGTACAGGACCTGCTGGAAAGCGGCCACCTCTTTGCCGACAATCCCCTGGTCGGCGGCTACAGCGTCTTCCCCGGGATGACCGCGGTAACCGGCGCGCTGACCCAGGCGAGCGGCCTCTCGGTCTTCGTCTCCGCCCTGGTCCTGATCGGCCTGGCGCGGGCGGTGCTGATGGCCTCACTCTTCTTGATCCTCCAGCGCGCCTCAGGCTCGGCCCGGGTCGCCGGCATCGCAATCGTCGTCTACGCCTGCAACCCGAGCATCCTCTACTTCGACTCCCAGTTTGGCTACGAGTCGCTGGCCCTGGCAATTGCCGGCGGACTGCTGCTCGTGGTCATGCGCGGCGCCGGCCTCGATCCCCAGAAGCGGCGGCCCAGCGAACTGGGATTGCTCAGCGCGCTGGCGATCCTCACCGCCGGGCTGGTGATCACCCACCACCTGACCACCTACGCGATGATCGCCTTCCTTGGGCTCTGGAGCCTGGTGATCGCCTTCACGAAGCGCCGCTCGCCGCTACGGCAGATGCTTGTTCCGGCGAGGCGGGGTGTGCCGCCGCGCCTCTCCGCGCAACTCGCCCGACTCCGCGTCGGGCCCGCCCTCGGCTGCCTGATGGTGAGCGCTGCCGGGCTTTTCTGGTTCGTCTTCGTTGCCGGCGGCGCCACCCAGGATGAGCTCGGCAGCGTCTTCACGGAAGCGATCAGCGCCCTCTTTCACCTGGTCTTCGGCGGCTCGGGCACCAAGACCCTCTTCAAGGCCGGCACCGGGCAGGTCGACCCGCTGATCGTGCGCGTCCTCGGCCTCGCCTCGGTCGGTGTTCTGGCGCTGGTCATCCCGCTCGGCGTCTGGCAAATCTGGAAGTCCTACCGGACCAAGCCCCTGGCGATCTCACTTGGAGCCGTCGCCCTGCTCTACCCCTTCACCCTGGTGCCCCGCCTCACCCAGGCCGGCTCGGAGATCTCCCAGCGCGCTTCGGAGTTCGTCTTCGCCGGCATCGGCTTTGCCGCCGCGGTCTTCTTCGTGCAGCTGACCAAATCGGCAGGCGACGGCCGCGCCCGGACCTACGCGCTGATCGCGACCGCACTGGCGGGACTCGTCTTCGTCGGCGGCGTGATCCTCGGCGAGTCGCCGGTCACCCGCCAGCCCGGCCGTTTCGAGGTCGGCGCCGAGTCGAGGTCGATCAGCCCCCAGGGGACCGCGGCGGCGCGATTCGCGGCCGAACACCTGCCGCGCAACAGTCGCGTGCTCGTCGACGGCCCCAACGGGCTCCTGCTCGGCTCCTACGGCCACCTGGAACCGGTGATCGGCAGCATCCGCGGCATTCCCGTCCCAATCGTCTTCTTCAGCAAGGAATTCGGCTTCAACGCCCGCACCGTGATCGTCCACGACGCGATCGACTACATCGTTGTCGACCGCCGCCTTGCCCACTCGCTCCCCGTCGACGGCTACTACTACGATCGCGACGAACCGCTCGCCAACGAACGTGAGCGGCCGATCTCGGCCTCGGCGCTGGCCAAGTTCAACCAGGTCCCCGGCATCAACAGGATCTACGACAACGGCCCGATCGTGATCTACGACACGACGGGCATCGGGCGCAGGTGAGCCGGCTGCCCGGGCCAGTAGGCGGCCTGTACGGGCGGCTGCGGGCGGCGGCCGAGAGCCAACGGACGATCCTCAGCAATGCCACCTCGATGGTGGTGGCGCTGGGGTCGACCTCGTTCCTCGGCGCCGCCTTCTGGTGGCTGGCGGCGCGCCAGTTCAGCCAGCACTCGGTCGGTGTCTCCGGGGCCGCCGTCTCGGCGATGACCCTGCTCGGCTTCGCCGCGACGATCGGCCTCGGCACGGTGCTGATGGGCGAGCTGCCGCAGCGCGAGAGCCGCGCCCACGGCCTGCTCAACGCGGCGCTCGCCACTGCCGCCCTGGTCGGCGGCGCCCTCGGCATCGGCTTCGCCCTGGTCGCGCCGCTGGTCTCCTCCGGCTTCGACCCGTTGCGCCAGAGCCCGCTCTCGGTGCTGATCTTCGCCGCTGGGGTCGCGCTGACCGCGCTCACCCTGGTCCTCGACCAAGCCCTGATCGGCCTCCTGCGCGGCGGCCTGCAGCTGACCCGCAACATCGTCTTCTCGGTGGTCAAGCTCATCCTGCTGCTCGGAGTGGCTGCCCTCGCGGCCACCTACGGCGGCATGGGCATCTACACCGCTTGGGCGCTGGGTGCGCTGCTCTCCCTCGTCGTCCTGATCCCCTTCTACCGCCGCCAGAGCAACCCGCTGACCTCGCACTTCCGCGACCTGCACTCGTTGCGCCTCGACGCTGCCAGCCACCATGCCTTCAATCTCGCCCTGCGCGCCCCCGACCTCTTGCTGCCGGTGATGGTCCTGATCGTCCTCTCGCCAAACCTAAGCGCCAGCTTCTACATCGCCTGGATGATCGTCAGCCTGCTCTTCGGCATTCCCCAATCGCTGAGCACGGTTCTCTACGCAGTCGGCTCGGGTAACCCAAAGGAACTGGAGCGCCGCTTCCGCTTCACGCTCGGCGTCTCGGCGGCGTGCGGCGTCGCGGCGGTGCTGATCCTGCTGCCCGCCGGTGAACCGCTGCTCAACCTGTTCGGCGCGAGCTACGCCAGCCAGGCGAAGGTGGCGGTGCAGATCCTCGCCCTCGGCGTCTTCCCCGAGGCGATCCGCACCCACTTCGTCGCCGTCCGCCGCCTCACCCGGCGGATCGGCACCGCGCTGCCGCTCGTCTGGGGCGGCGCCGTGCTGGAGGTCGCCGGCGGCACCGCCGGCGCGCTGATCGCCAACAGCCTCACCGGAGTGGCGATCGGCTGGCTGGCGGCGATCTGCATCGAGTCTTCGCTGATGAGCCGCGACGTCTGGCGAATGGTCACGGGTGCAGAGCAGTCGGCGAGTGGGACGGGAATCGAGCCCCCCGCCGCCGGGGGCGGCAACGCGGGTGCGGCACCTAGCGCTTCAGGACTCTGAAGGCCGCCTGCCGCTCGCGCGACTGCTTGCCGTTGGCCAGTGCCCTGACCAGGACCCGATAGCCACCCGGGGTCAGTCGACGGCCCGCAATCTTGGTCGAGAAGCGGAGCGTGTTGCGGCCGGCTTGACCACCTCGACGAAGGGTGACGTGGCGCTTGGCGTGGCCACGCTGCTCGATCCGAATTTCAACTTTCGCCGGCTGCGAGAGGCGATAGGAGATGGTTCCGCGGCGAGTCACCCGCGCCTTCCGCCTGGTCGAGCGCTTGGGCTTGCCGTGGATCCGCTTGGTCACCTGGATCTTTTCGATCACCGGAGTCGGTTCTTCGACAAACGGCTTGTAGGGGACCGGACCGCCGTAGAGCGAGGAGGCGGCTACTTCGCGGAAGGCTTCAAGTGAGGCCTGTGAGGAGTTGACCCTCCAGTCGGACTCCTTCTGGACGTTGAACCAGATCGCGGCACTGACGCGAGGGAAGCGCTGGGGGATTTCGTTGAGGAAGCCCTGCCTGATCCAGGCGGCCTTGTCGCCGCCGATCTCGGATGAGCCCGTCTCGGTGATCATCACCGGCTTGGCGCTGAGCTGGGTCAGGGTCGCGTAGGAGGAGGCGAAGGTGTCGCCGAGGCTGAGCCAGCTGTGTCCGGTCGAGGCGAAGGCCGAGCCCCAGTTGTAGCCGTCGAGACCGATGTCGTCGACCCATTCTTCACCGGGGAAGTACTGGGTGAAGGGGATGCCGCCGTCATCGACGTTCGGCGCCCAGACGAACTCGGTGTTGGAGGCGCCGTCGGCGCGGAAGATCGAGACGACGTGGCGCCAGGCGGCGACGTAATCGGCGGCGCTGTTGCCGGCGAAGGCACCGCGACCGCCGCCCCAGGGAATGCCCGCACCCGGCGAGAGGTTCATCTCGTAGGCGAAGCGGACGATCAGGCGGCTGCCCCAGCCCTTGGCGACGGCGGCGGCCTTGTGGAGGTAGCTGTCGTAGTTGCCGGCGGCGATCTGTGAAAGGGGGATGTCGGTGCCGTTGATGTCAACCGGCTCGAGGCTGACCATCGGGGTGGCGCCGCGGGCGGCGAGGTTGGACATCTCACTCGAATACATGAGCGGCTGGTCGAGCCCTCGGTACCACATCACGATCGAGGGGGCCTGGCCGACGAGGTTGGTGTATTCGTCGAGCTTCTGCGTGCTTCCCGGCGCTTCGCGGTTGTAGACACCGAGCTGGATCGAGGCCGAAGCGGCCGGCGCCGAAGCGGCACCAAGGCCAAGAAGCATCAGGGAGAGAGTGGCCAGGACGGCCAGACGGGCGAGGGGGTTATGTCGATGGGTTGTCTTCACGCCCCCCGTATCGACGCCAGGGCGGCACCTCTACGGGGGTCCGTCCAATCTCTGGACGTATGTATGAGTCAGGCGAAAAAACGCTTGCGTCAAGCGGCACGAAGCGCTACGCGCGCGAGGCGCGAGGCGCGAGCGCGCCTCGCCAGCAGCGATGTCTTCGCCGCCAACCTAGGCCAACCGTCGCGGCGGTAAACGCCCTCCCGGAGCAAGCCGAACATCTCCCTGGGCTGCCCGGGGCGGACCAAGCTGCCCCGGGGGATCGCAAGGTCGTTATCGAGGATGACCGCCGACGAGTAGCCAGCCGCACAGGCGCGGTCCATAACGCGGCGATCGTGGTCGCTGAACGGGTAGGCAAGCGCCTCGCAGGGCCGTTGGATCTCCTCCTCACAGCGGGCCTTCGAGGAGACCAGCTCGAGGTCCAGCTCGGCGTCGGCGAGCGAGGTCAACTTCGGATGGGTGGCGGTGTGCGAGCCGATCTCCCAACCGGCCGCGACCAGGGCCCGCAGGTCATCCCAGCTCATGCAGCGCAGCTCGTCCTCGTGCTCGGTCCCCGCCCACTGCTCCAGCGAGGCCCAGGCCATCGCGTCCTCGCCGGCGACGTAGGCGGTGGGCACAAACATGGTGGCGGGAACGCCGAGCGCCGAGGTGACTGGCAGCGCCCGCTCGAAGACAGAGGAGAAGGCGTCGTCAAAGGTGACGACGAGGGTCTTTTGGTCAGTGCTCCCGCTGAGCGCAGCCGAAAGCGTTGCCGGGCGGTACCCGCGACGCATGAAGAAGCGCAACTGGGAATCGAGGCTTTGCGGGGAGATCGCGAACTCGGTCGGCCAGGTCGCGCTCACCGCGTGGTAGCAGAGGATCAGCAGATCGCTCATCTCGGGAAGCAAATCATCGGCCGCGGCTGCCTGCTCGACTAGTAGCCGCGCTGCGGCCGTCTCGGGCGCCGGCGCTTGAGCATGAAGGCGCAGGCGGCGAGGACAGCGATTGCGAAGGCAGCGAAGAGCGGCCAGACCGCGGCGCCAAGCCGGCCGTGTAGCTTGATCCAGAGCCGTTCCAGGAATGGAGGCTGCCCGAAGCCGGCTTCCGGCACGGGGATCGGCTTCGCGACGCCGGGCAAATGCAGCGGCGTGGTGATCAGCTCACGGCGGGTCCCGCTGTACAACGGCTGGGCGATGCCGCGGCGAAAGGCCCGCAGCGCCGAGGGGGAGCTGTCGATGCGGAAGTCGGAGCGGTCGAAGGCGTTGTACCAGACCACAGCGCGGACGCGCTCGAAGTAGGGCAGCTCCCGCGAGAGCGCACTCGTCACCCAGGCGGCCTTGTCACCGCCGGTCTGGCCCGAGCCGGTCTCAGCGATCACAATCGGCTTTGAGGTCCTGCGAGCGAGCTCTTCATAGGAGCCGCCGAAGATCTCGCTGAACGGCCGCCAGCCGATCGAGCCGCCCCAGTTGAAGCCGTCGAGGCCGACCCAATCGACCCAGCGATCACCCGGGTAGTACTGCATGAAGGGAAGGTGCCCGGTGTTGATGTTCGGGCACCAGACCCAGGTGACGTTGTCGGCGCCGACGCTGCGGAAGACGCTGACCAGGTGCCGCCAGGCGAGGATGAAGGAGCGCGGTGTACTGCCAACGTGACCCTGCTCCCAGGGCGCCCAACTGCCGTTCATCTCCTGGGCAAAGCGCAGCATGATCGGCTTGCCCCACGCCCTGGCCATCTGCGCCGAGCGACGGACGTAGCCGTCGTAACGGCCCCGCGCGATCGCCCAGAGCTTCGCCGGCTTTCCCGATGAGCCCCACGGCTCCCAGCTGACCATCGGCAGGGCGCCCCGCTTGGCGATCTGGTCGAGCTCGGGCTTGTAGAAGGGCTTCACGTCCCAGCGCTTGTAGGAGAGGATGATCGCCGGGCTGCGGCCAACCTGCTTGGCGTAAGCATCAATCAGGTTTGGGTCCTTCCACTGATTGGGCAGGTAGACGCCGAGCGCGATCGGTGGCCGCCCGGCAGCGACGGTCGGAGCGAGAGCGCAGAAGAGCACAACCAGCGCCGTGGCGAGCGCGACGAGAGAACGCTTCACGGGCCGGTTTGTGCCAAGCGCGCTGCCCGGCGCGAGATCTGGCGGACGAAGCTCTCATCGCCTGAGTAAAGCGGCGAGCTGATCCCGGCTCGAAAGGCGTCGAGAGCCGCAGACGAGCTGTCAACGCGGAAATCGGCGCCGTCGGGGGCGTCGAACCAGACCACGGCTCTTACCCGCTTGAGCCGAGGTAGTTGGCGGCTCAGGGCGCGGCGAACCCAGCCCGCCTTGTCCCCCCCGGTTTCGTCGGAGCCAATCTCGGCAATCATGATCGGCTTGCGGGCGAGTCCTGCCAGCTTGCGATAGGACGCGTCGAAAATCGTCGGGAAGGTCTGCCAGGAGATCGGCTCTCCCCAGTTGAAGCCATCGAGCGCCAGCCAGTCGACCCAGCGATCCCCCGGGTAGAAATCCATAAACGGCAACTGGCCGTTGTTGACGTACGGGCACCAGACCCAGCTCACGTTCCGCGCCCCGACGCGGCGGAAGATCTTGACGATGTGGCGCCAGGCAGCGATGAAGCGAGGACCGGTCGTGCCGTTCACTCCGCGCTGCCACGGAGCCCAACTGCCGTTCATCTCCTGGCCGAATCGAACCAGGATCGGGCCCCCCCATTCCCTCGCCTCGCGCGCGGAGCGCAAGATGTAGTCGTCGTAGTGACCCTTGGCGATGGCGGCAAGGCGGAAGCCGTGGTCAGCTTCGTTCCAGGGCTCCCAGCCGATCATCGGCACCGCGCCGCGGCTCGCAATCTCGGCCAGTTCGGGCGGGTAGAAGGGGTCCACGTCCCAGCGCTTGTAGGCACCGACGATCGCCGGGCGCCGCCCGACTTCTTCGGCATAGCTGTCGAGCAGGCCCGGGCTGTCTTCGATCCCGCGGATATACGTCCCGAGCGCGATTCGGTGGGCCGAGGCGGCCGAGGCGCCCAATGCCAGGACGGCAACGAGCACGGCGAGGAGGGCGGCGAGGCCGCGGGCAGCCGCCAGCGAGCGCCTGGGAACCAGGGCGATCATTGCAGCCACCAGCGTTGCCGCGTAGAGGACATAGGGAACCTTGATCGGCGCCACCACAAGCGGCCAGAGAAATGCAACGCCGGGCCCGGTGGCGAGGTCGCGCAGCAGATGAGCGGCGACGCCGAAGGCGACCCCGAAGAGGACCTGCCTGAGGTGTGGGCGCCTGCTGGCGGCGCCAATAGCGGCCAGCACCCCGACCATCAGCAGGCTGTGCGTGTATGGCCGCGGCATCGAACCGGTCAAGAAGTGAGACCCGAGGTAGCCGGGGAGATGGTCCAGGTCGATTGCCATGCTGGCGACGAGCGCCGCGGCGACGAAGCGCCAGGACGGCTTAGCGTCTGTCAGCGCCAGGACCGCCAGCAACGCGAGGGCACACGTCATCAGATGCGCCGGCTCGTCAATCAGCGCATAGGCGATCGTGCCGGTCGATCCCTCGATCAGACTCCAGAGAAGGTCGAGCGCGAGCACGGCCGCGACAAACGCGGCGGCGAGCAGGGGTAGTTCCGGGCGGCGCGCAGGCAAGCGACAGAAGATAGCTAGCCCCGAACGCGCCGCCCAACTGGCCCTGATCCTTGATCCCAGCGAATGGGCGGGGCGGTTGCCCTTTCCGGGAATTGATATCGCACGCGCCTGCGGCGCTTAGCGACAATTTGAGAGCGCGGCTACGCCGCGCTTAGAGACACGAGTGCAGCGGCTGCCTTCGGCAACATTCCCGGAAAGGGCAACCGCCCCGCCCTCCAAGGGACACAAGCTCAGACCCAGGCAGGAGGTGCGATCCGAGAGCTTCCGGCGCTTAAGCCGCGGTCAAGCGCCCGGGACACTCGAGCCCGCCGCCGAGCTCCCATGACTCTCCAGCTCACCTGCAAGCTCGACGCACCTTTGCGTGTTCCCGGCAGCCCGGCTGGTTTCGGAGGTCTGGGCTGACGGGCGGGTTGGGAGAGAGCCCGGCCGCCCTCCAGGCGAACGTTCGCGAAGCGGCCGCCGCACTCGTGGTTCTAAGCGCGGCGCAGCCGCGCTCTCAGATTGTCGCTAAGCGCCCGCCAAAGGCGGGCGCGTGCGACCTAGTTCGACTGGAGGGTGGCCGGGCTCTCCAGCCACCCCCGTAAGTACGACCTACTAAGCCAGTCGTGCTTCGAGTGCCTGCAGCTGCTGCGCCAGCGCGTCCGGCAGCTTGTCGCCGAACTGGGCGAAGTGCTCCTTGACCTGCGGCAGCTGATCGCGCACGAGGTCCTCGTCGACCGAGAGCAGCTCGCGCATCGCCTCGGCATCGATGTTGAGGCCCTCGGTGTTGATCGCCCCCTCTGCCGGCAGCAGGCCGATCGCGGTCTCAACCGCCTCGGCGCTGTCGTCGCAGCGGCGGAAGACCCACTCGAGCACGCGGCTGTTCTCGCCGAAGCCGGGCCAGAGGAACTTGCCGTCGGCGTCCTTGCGGAACCAGTTGACGTAGAAGATCCGCGGCAGCTGAGCTCCCTCGCGTTCGCCGGCCTTGATCCAGTGGGCGAGGTAGTCGGCCATGTTGTAGCCGCAGAAGGGCAGCATCGCCATCGGGTCGAAGCGCAGTTCGCCGACGTTGCCGGCGGCCGCTGCGGTCTTCTCAGAGGACATCGTCGCGCCGAGGAAGACGCCGTGCTCCCAATCGAACGCTTCCTGGACCAGCGGTACGGTGGTGGCGCGGCGGCCGCCGAAGAGGAAGGCGTCGATCGGCACGCCGGCCGGGTCCTCCCACTCGGGAGCGATCGTCGGGCACTGCGACGCCGGCGTCGCAAAGCGCGCGTTGGGGTGAGCCGACGGGGTCTCGGAGTCCGGCGTCCAGTCGTTGCCGTGCCAGTCGATCAGGTGCTCGGGTGGCTCGCTGGTCATCCCCTCCCACCAGACGTCGCCATCGTCGGTTTTGGCGCAGTTGGTGAAGATCGAGTTGCTCTCGATCGTCCGCATCGCGTTGGGGTTGGTGCTCTCGCCGGTACCAGGCGCGACGCCGAAGAAGCCGGCCTCGGGGTTGACCGCGTAGAGGCGGCCGTCCGCGCCGAACTTCATCCAGGCGATGTCGTCGCCGACCGTCTCGACCTTCCAGCCGGGCAGGGTCGGGATCAGCATCGCCAGGTTGGTCTTGCCGCAGGCCGAGGGAAAGGCACCGGTGACGTACTTGACGCCGCCCTCGGGCGAGGTCAGCTTGAGGATCAGCATGTGCTCGGCCAACCAGCCCTCGTCGCGGGCCATCGCCGAGGCGATCCGCAGCGCGAAGCACTTCTTGCCGAGCAGGGCGTTGCCGCCGTAGCCGGAGCCGAAGGACCAGATCTCGCGCGCCTCGGGGTAGTGGACGATGTACTTGTTGTCCTCGTTACAGGGCCAGGAGACGTCTTCGATGCCTTCGACCAGCGGCATGCCGACCGAGTGCACGCAGGGCACGAACTCACCGTCGGTGCCGAGCACCTCGAGCGCCGCGGCACCCATGCGGGTCATGATCCGCATCGAGGTGGCGACGTAGGGCGAGTCGGTCAGCTGCACGCCGATGTGGGCGATCGGCGAGCCCAACGGGCCCATCGAGAAGGGAACGACGTACATCGTGCGGCCGACCATGCAGCCCCGGAAGAGGCCGTTCAGGGTCTCGCGCATCGCGGCGGGGTCGCGCCAGTTGTTGGTCGGGCCGGCGTCGGCCTCGTCCTCGGAGCAGATGAAGGTCCGATCCTCGACCCGGGCCACGTCGGCGGGGTCGGAGAGCGCCAGGTAAGAGTTGGGACGCTTGGCGTCAGAGAGGCGCTCGAAGGTGCCGGCGTCAATCAGGGTCTGGGCGAGGCGGTCGTACTCCTCAGCCGAGCCGTCGCACCAGTGGACGGAGTCGGGCTGGGTCAGTTCTGCGATCTCCCCGACCCAGTCGAGGAGCTGTGCGTGCGTGGTCGGCGCTTCGGCCGCGATGGTTTGGCTCATTCGCGGCACTTTATTCATTGGCCCCGCTGATATTGATCACACTTATGTCCGCATCGCTGTTGCGGATCTTCAGCGTTACCGTCTGTTCTTCGCCCTTTTGCAGCTTCACGCTGCAATTGAAGGTCGCACCTTTTTCGACCTTCTGATCGGACGGGCAGTCAACGGAGGAAACCTTCTCTTTCAGCGAGTTCGAGAGGTTGGCTTCCAGCTGTTCCTCGGTCTTGGTCGCGTCGATCACCGTTTCGCCGCAGCCGGCAACGAGCAGTGCGATGGCTACCACGCCCAGCAGCGCGGAAAGGCTCCTCATGAGGGGAGTATCTCAATCCGAGCGGCGAGGCGGGCGGGTCCTGTCGCGGGGGGAGGGGGGCCTGCGGGCGGGCCACGGCCCGTCCTCGACCCCCCTCCCCCCGCGCCACCCGCCCGAAGGCCGTTTGGATAGGGTTCCCCGCCGCTGATGAGATTTTTCGAGTTCGAGGCACGGAAGATTGTGGAGCTGGCCGGGATTCCGGTGACGAAGTACGGCTTCTGCACGACCGCGGATGAGGCACGCAAGGTCGCCGAGGAAATCGGCGGGCCGATCGTGATCAAGTCGCAGGTGCTGAGCGGCGGCCGGATGAAGGCTGGCGGGGTCAAGTTCGCCGATACGCCGGATGAGGCTGCCGAGCACGCTGAGGCGATTCTCAAGCTCGAGATCAACGGCCACATGCCGCGCGGCGTCCTGGTCGATCCCAAAGCCGAGATCAAGCAGGAGTACTACGCCGGGGTCGTCTGGGACGGCACCGCGAAGAAACCGCTGATGCTGTTCAGCGACATGGGCGGCATCGACATCGAGGAGGTCGCCGAGACCCATCCCGACCACGTCGGCCGCGGCCACGTCTCCAACCTGATGCCGATCCCCGACTTCGAGGCCAAGCAGGTGATCGCCGCGACCGGGGTCACCGGCTCGCAGCTGAACCGAGCGACGCCGATCCTCGCCCGCCTCGCCCGCCTCTTCCGCGACTACGACATGACCCTGGCCGAGATCAACCCGCTGGCCGAGCTCACCGACGGCAGCTTCGTCGCCCTCGACGCCCATATGGAGATGGAGAACGAGGCGGTCGGTCGCCAGAAGGGCCTGCTGCGCAAGCGGCTGGAGATTGCCGAGGAGGACACGTGCGAGACCTACGAGCCCTCGGACTTCGAGCGCAACGTCGCCGCGATCGACGCCGCCGACCACCGCGGCGTGATTCAGGGCAAGGACCACGGCTTCTCCGGAAACCTCGGACTCGTGATCGGCGCCGGCGGCGGCTCGCTGACTTTGACGGACGCGGTGCGAAGCCAGGGCGGCAAGCCGGCCAACTACTCCGAGATCGGCGGCAACCCCTCGGTCGCCAAGGCCTGCGGCCTGGCCAAGGAGGTGCTCGAAAAGGACGGCGTCGAGAAGATCGCGGTGATGATGTCGATCGTCTCCAA